>CAZMQI010000028.1:0-25327 GCA_964568585.1 uncultured Rhodospirillales bacterium | reverse complement strand
TGTGTATGGCATGAACTTTAAATGGATGCCGGAACTGGATTGGCATTATGGTTATCCCTTTGCCGTAACCGGCATGGTGCTTAGCGCTATCTTGCCATTCGCATATTTCAAATTCAAAAAGTGGCTTTAATCCGATACTTAGCGTGAGTTGTGAAAGTAAATTCACGGTACAGCCATGCCTGTGCTTTCGCTAAAATCATCTCATGAATGTGCAATTACAGACGCGCCCCGCTAACGAATTCGGCGATGATTTTTTTGAAATAAAAAACATTGCGTTGCATCCTGCACAAGCGGATGCACTGAAGCTGCTTCAAGTGATTGGTTTAAAAACACCTCTTTTGTTTGGTGGTAGCGTGCGCGATATCGTGCACGGCTTGCCGTTCAAGGATGTTGATGCGCTTGGCAGTTACCGCGATATAGCAGATGGAAACGTGCAGGAAGTAGCCACGGAAATTGAAGCGCGGCTGGCGAAACTGGCTGATGTCACCGATATCCTTACGCGCATTAAATTCAATTACCATACGGGCGGGCAGCAAGTGATTGTGCAGTGTAAGCACAAAGGCGTTGAGGTTGATGCAACACTGGAAGAAACGCAGGTGAGCATCCATGCTGCACAAAAGCGTGAAAACGTTACATTATCCGGTGCCTACATAACGCATGACGGACGCATCATCGCACATCAAAGTTTTCTGGATGCAATTGCAAAACAGAATTTCAAAATCGTCAAATATCGTTCGGCCAAACAATTTCTTATTGCCATTGAACGCTTCGTTCGTTTACGCAAACGTCAGGAATATCAGAATTACAAATTCCGTATTGATATTCGTGAGTGTTTTCGTAATCGCGGTACAACCTTGCGCGAACCTTTGCCAAGCTTGGCGGGAATTTTCAAACATGCAAAACGCTTAGTTGCTCGTGCAAAGTTGCACGATGCACCAATTAAGCCGGATGGTAGGGGAAAGGCCGCAAAGCCTGATGAACCAAGAAACCCTTAGTTTTCAGGTATTAGTTTTCTTCCGCTTCGTCGTCCGCTTCTTCGGTATCTTTATCTTCCTGAACGACGGTTTGAGCAAGTACCGATAGGGCATCCGCGATTTCAGGACGCACGCGGCTAACCGCTAATTCGCCTTCGGCAATCGCATCTTCGGCTCTATCGAATTCCAATAATCCTACATTGCCCAAACGGGGTGCAATCATCACGTCAGGCGGTTCGCCTGCCATACGTGAACGGGTGATGCGATCCTGCATGATGTTTAATGTTGCCACCATCACGCCAAAGAGGCTTGGCGCATCACTTTCACGGCGGAATACGCGGCGGGCCATACTATCCACGGTTGGCGCACCGTCATCGCCTGTCTGATCAATCATTTTCAGCAAATCGAATCCAGCAGCCGTTGGAATAGCAGAACCTTGCTTGCGGGATTTGCCGATGATGTCGGAATTCAAATTCACGGCGATGACCATGTCCGCGCCAAGCGCACGGCACGCAGCCACCGGAACAGGGTTTACTAAAGCGCCATCCAGCAGCCAGCGGCCTTGTGTTTTAACAGGGGTGAATACGCCGGGCATCGCGAAGGATGCGCGCATCGCATCAACAATACTGCCTTTTTGTAGCCAGACTTCATGGCCTGTAACCAAATCGGTTGCAACGGCGGTGAACGGGCAACCCAGATCTTCGATTTTTAATTCACCGACATAACGGCGAATTTCATCGGTTACTTTTTCGCCGCCAATTAAACCGCCGGTGCGAATGCGTAAATCCAAAAAGTTGATAATTTTTTTCTTGGTCAGGCCTAACGCCCATTGTTCTAATTCATCCAGCTTATCGGCAAGATATAATCCGCCAACAACCGCGCCGATGGATGCGCCCGCGATAATATCCGGCTCCAATCCCAAACGTTTGAGCGCGCGGATAACACCGATATGTGCCCAGCCACGCGCCAAGCCACTGCCAAGTGCCAAGCCAATTTTGCGGCGGGAAGGGTTTGCGGTGCGTTCGTTCATATAAAGTTAGTCGGGGTTGGGGTTAATCTCAGAACTCGAATAGCAGTATAGATGACTAGTTCTAAAGACTTTATTGCCGTAAAGTATTGAAACTGCATTGCCATTGCTCATTTTTTTTGCTGTTGTGCAACATAAGTCACATTTTGCGGCGCAACACTGCTATAAAACCCGTCATGCTCCAACCACTCGATACCCGTACCGCTACGCTTGTTTCCCGCCTGTGGAACCTCTGGATAAAGCCATATCGCGCCCAGATTATCGGGGTGTTTGCGTTGATGATACTCGCAGCCGTAATGACTGCCGTCTATCCCCGCGTCATTCAATGGACGTTTGACAGCATCACTACCAAAGACACCCATGCGCTGTACCTAATCCCGCTGGTGATTATTGCCGTTACGTCCTTGCGTGCGATTACGTTGTTTTTCCAAGCTATCTCCACCAGCAAGATGGTCAACCAAATTATCCTTGATGTGCAGAACACGCTTTACCACCATTTGCTGGGTGCAGATTTGGCGCGCTTGCAACGTGATGCGGCTGGCACGCTGACTTCGCGTTTCACAGCGGATGTGGAAGCGTTGCGTAACGCCATTAATCGCTGCCTGACAGGCTTTGTGCGTGATGGCCTGACAGTGGTCGCGCTGCTTGCCACGCTTTTATATATCGACCCGTTGCTCACGGTGATTGTGTTGGTTGTGTACCCAATCGCCGGTTATCCCATCATTAGAATAGGGCAACGCATTCGTAAAACAGCAGGTTCATTGCAAGCTGGCATTGGCGATCTAACGGCGTTTTTGCAGCAAAGCTTTTTGGGCGTGCGGATGATTAAATCATACCGTCTGGAACGCGATGAAGAACAGCGCGCCGATGGTGCCTTCAAAATATTGTATAACGCGCTGATGAAAGCATCGCGCCTGCGTGCACGCGTTGACCCCTTATTGGAAGTAGCCAGTGGCTTTGCCATTGCGGGTGTACTGGCGTTTGGTACATGGCGTGTGCAAACGGGCACGGGCACAGTTGGTGATTTCACAGGGTTTGTGACGGCATTGTTGATGGCCGCGCAGCCGGTGCGTTCATTGGGTAATTTGAATTCCGTGTTGCACGAAGGATTAGCTGCGGCTTCACGTATTTTTGAAATTCTGGACGAAGTACCCAAGGTTCTAGAACGTCCCAGTGCGGTGCCATTGCAAATCAAGCAAGGCCGCATTGAACTTAAATCCGTTTCATTCGCCTATAAGCCTGAACGCCCCGTATTACAGAATTTAAATCTGGTGGCGGAAGCGGGCCAAACCATCGCACTGGTCGGGCGCAGTGGCGGCGGTAAATCGACCATCTTTAATCTGCTGACACGCTTATATGATGCACAAGATGGCCAAGTGTTGATTGATGGCCAAGATGTGCGCGATGTAACCATTCCCAGTTTGCGCGATGCAGTAACGCTGGTCAGCCAGGATGTGATCGTGTTTAACGAAAGTGCCGCCGCCAATATCGGCTATGGCCGCAAAGGCGCTGGGATTGAAGATATCCAAGCCGCCGCCCAAGCAGCAGAAGCACATGAATTCATCTCTAAACTGCCGCTTGGTTACGACACCGTAGTGGGAGAGCAGGGAAGTTCATTATCCGGTGGGCAAAAACAACGCTTGGTGTTGGCGCGTGCGTTCCTGCGTAACAGCCCCATTTTATTACTGGATGAAGCGACATCCGCCTTGGATGCAGCATCCGAAGAAATGGTGCAGCATGCCATTAAGCGTTTGGCGCAAGGCCGCACGACCTTCATCATCGCGCATCGTTTATCAACTGTGCGTCAGGCCGATGTGATTTATGTGATTGATAAAGGCCAAGTGATTGAGCAAGGCAAACACGACGAACTGCTTGCCAAAAACGGCGCTTATGCAGAGCTGTATCGTTTGCAGTTTAAAGCTTAAAAATCATTCCCGTTTCAGGAAATCATTATACAGCCATTCTGCCCAGCCCGCGATTTTGTGGGATGCGATGACGGCGTCGCGGTCATAATGGTTCATCGCCCATTGCATGAATGGCATCGGTGTTTTGGCATTAAAATCGCGGTAGGTTTCAAAAAATTTATCCAATACGCCAGCTTTGGATTGTTTGACGTGCCCGTACTTGAATGACAGCTGCTTCAATGCTTTTTCAACGGGCGCTTTGTCGTGGATAAGCAGATAGAGCGCGCTCATGATACCCACGCGATCCGCGCCAGCTTTACAATGCATCAACGCAGGTTTTTGTACGCGCGCAAAGAGTGCTTCCAGTTGTTCCAGTACTTCGCGCTTTGGTGGTTGGCGTGAATTCACCGGAAAATTAATCAGCTCCACACCATTGGCGCGGCATGCCTCAGCTTCCAGATAGTACGACGCGCAATCGCGCTCGCCGCGCAAATTGACGATGGTGCGGATGCCTTCTTTGGCAAGTGCCGCAATTTGCGATGGGGTCGGCTGGCTGGAACGCCACAATCCATCCGTCACGCGGTGGCGGTTGGGGTTTAGAAGGCTGATGATGGTGTGGTCGATAAATAGGGATTCAACAACCGCCAGCGCACGTTGACCTTGTGTTTCCATGGGGCCACGGGCCGTCTTGAACTCGTGGCTCAGCCGTGCAAACCACCTGCGAATGGGGTCTTTACGTTTGGTCACAAAAGGGCGGGGTTGATACTGCATTTCAGGTGAATTATTAAACTGTTTATTGAGGCCTACCCCTTATAAAGGTAAAGCCATTTACATTTATGTGTTCCCTAGTAATCTCCCATGAGACTATGCGTCAAGCAAAGAAAAGGATTTTTATGCGTTTAGCCCTCGAACCGAACTATTTAAGACGCCTTGTGGGGATTTTCGGCACCATATTTGCCGTCTATATCGTGTTTTTGGCCTTTTTGGTGCTGGTTCAACGCCAGCTGATGTACTTCCCCGATGATATTCGCTTTACGCCTGCCGCAGCGCATCTGGAAGGATTTACCGAACTAAATTACGTCACAGCAGATGGCGAAAAATTACATGGCTTTTTTGCGCCGCCAAAAGCACCGCGCAAACTCACCATCGTATTCTTTCAGGGCAATGCACAGAATTTGGGTGTGCGGATCGAAAAAATCAAGATGTGGCGCGATCAGGGGTTCGGCGTGATGCTCGCCACGTATCGCGGCTTTGAAAAAAATCCCGGTAGTCCAAGTGAGGCAGGCTTGTATCAGGATGCGCGCAGCGCGATTGATGCCGTACGCAAAAATGGCGTTCCTATCAGCAACATGATACTTTATGGGGAATCCCTTGGCACTGGCGTTGCGGTTGAAATGGCCGCTGAAATGGGCGCCGTTGCGCCGCCTGCTGGCGTTGTGTTGGAAGTTCCCTACACATCCATTCCCGAAGTGGGTGCGTATCGCTATCCGTTCGTGCCGATTTTCTGGATGCTGTGGGACAGGTATGAATCCGTGAACAAGATGAAGAACATCAAAGCGCCTGTGCTGATTTTGCAAGCTGGTCAGGATAAAGTCATTCCGCCGATTTTTGCTAAAAAACTATTCGAAGCAACCCAGCCACCCAAAAGTATCCTGACCAATATCAAAGCAGGGCATATGGAAATCTATTCCTCGCCCGATATCGTGAAGGGTATCTTTGCATTCATGAGTGGTCTGGAAAAGACGGCGCCAGCGGTACAACCAGTTACAGCACCGATGCCAATCGTGGCGCCAACAGCGGCTCCAGCTGCAGCACAACAGCCTGCTGCCCAGCCAGCACCCGCTGCGCCTGCCAAACGTCAACGCCGGAATTAACCGCCGCCATATCCAGAGTTATTATTTATAAAGGCATTCGCCTTTGCCATTGCCCAGATATCTGAAGGTCAAGGCAAGCGAACCGCTACGTGGTGGCGGGCAACTTATATCTGTTGCGCTGATTTTATAGTACCCGCCTTGTTCAATAATAGTGCCGCTGATAGGTGGGCGGATTTTTTTACATGCCAGCGTTGGAAGTATATCAACGCTGGTCAAAGCGCTGTTAAATTTTTGCTGCGCTACGGCTGTTTTTCCCATCGCCAAAATGGCGCCATTTCGTTCACCCATCGCCAACACGACTGAGTTTTCGTAGGCACAGTTCGCGACGATTTCTTGCGGGCTGAGGCCAAGCTGTTTGTAAAGCTGGTTCACTTCTTTTTGACCAACGGCGGCTGGCTGGATAGCAACGCTAAAAGTATTCGCGCCGCTGCCTGGTGGAATGGAAACAGGTGTTTCATTAACTTTTATGACTTCAACCGTGCCATCTGGTGCGGGCACTGGCAATGAGGGGATCTGCGCCACAGGCTGTGCTGGCTGTGGCACAGGACGTGTTGGTTGGACGGTTTGCGTTGGGATTTGTTGTTGTGGAACTGGTGGCGCCTTAATCTGTTGCGAGGGCGGTGTTGCAACATTCGGGGAAGGTTGTGCGGTTGGCTGTGTGGGTGCGGCTGGCTTTACCACAATACCTAAATCAACCGGATGTGCTGCCTGATTGGTAGGGCGCACAAACATGTCTTGTGCATTCGCTTCTGCGCTCATGCACAGAATAATAAGAAGCGAAGCTAAAACTTTGTGATCTGCCGGCATTAAAATCCTACTTTAAATACCACGTGATAATTGCCCTGATTCTAATCCTATTTTGCTGCCTTGAATGGCCAAATGCAATCAGGGCATAATAGAGCCTTCCTTGAAGCCAAGTCCCAACCCCGACTTAACCCCATAAGTATTGAGCGCCAAATGCCTAAACAAATTCTTAAATGGGTTGCGTATCTGCTGATTGCCGTCAGTGTGGCCATCCTTTTCAATGGCTTATTCATCTCGGGTAAGACCATCCATGATGATATAGAGGCGAAAAGCCTGAAATCCGATCAATTGATGATTGTGACAGGCGATAAGAAAAGTCATGTATTCAACATCGAACTCGCGCTCACACCGGATGAGCAACAAAAGGGTCTGATGAACCGCGAAAAAATCGCCGATGATTACGGCATGCTATTTATCTATACCCGCGTTGAAGAACGCACGATGTGGATGAAGAACACGCTTATTCCCCTCGATATGCTGTTTATCGATAATAACGGCAAAATCCTGCGGATTGCGGAGAATGCCAAACCCTTCGACGAACGCATGATTTCGTCCCATTTTCCGGTCCGGGCGACTCTGGAAATCAAGGGCGGGCAGGTGGCCGCAAGGGGCATAAAACTCGGGGATACCGTATATAACAGCTATTTTGGCAATACGGATAAGTAGCTAATTTTGCTATTGAATAAACCTCACTAAACGCCTACAAAGCCTACTTCGAATAGGTTTGAAGGGCGGTGACCGCCGCCCCGCGAGCTTATGCGAGCGTTAAAATAATACGGGGCGTAGCTCAGCCTGGCTAGAGCGCTAGTTTTGGGTACTAGAGGCCCACGGTTCGAATCCGTGCGCCCCGACCATCCTGCTCCGCTAAAGCTTCGCAGGATTTTTTCCTGCGGCTTTTGCGGAGACAGGATGTCCTACGTAGCTTCAGCGAAGTAGGGCTGTTTGATTATGCACTATGTATATCTTCTTCAAAGTTTATCTGTTCCAGGCCAACGTTACGTTGGCATGACAGATAATCTTAAAAAGCGGTTCAGTGAGCATAATCGTGGGGAATCCAAACACACCTCCAAATTTGTACCTTGGAAATTAGTCACCTATGTCGCATTCTCCGATAAGCAAAAAGCCAAGGAATTCGAAGTATATTTAAAAGCGGGTTCCGGTCATGCTTTTGCTAAACGTCATTTATGGTGAGTTCCCTCATGTCTCTTCGCGTTCGAATTTTCCAAGCAGCAAAAAGCACCATGCAATCCGGTCGTGGCAAAAGCCATGAATGGAGCATCGAACCTGATTTGCTGACCGCACGTAGCCCCGAACCCATCATGGGCTGGTCAAGTGCGGGCGATACGCTTGGCGAATTGAAATACCGCATGCACTTTAACGACAAGGCGCAGGCCATTGCTTTTGCAGAAAAACAGGGCTGGGAATATTCGGTTGCCGAACCCGCGATGCGCGTCATCACCCCAAAGAACTATCTTGATAATTTCAAGGCCACCCGCCCGCAGGACGAGTAGCTAGTACCGAAATGGTACAGGCAATTAGCGGCATTTTCCTAACTCAGCACTTTTTAACGGTTACGCTTTATGCTACGCCATAACTGTCAAAACATGTGTTTTTCACAAAAGATCCCGTAGCTCAGCTGGATAGAGCAATTGCCTTCTAAGCAATAGGTCGTTGGTTCAAATCCAATCGGGATCACCAGTTTCAACTAAACCTGCACATCAATGTTTGGCGCAATTTCGCGAAGTCTCGTTACAAACGACCCCAATTTTTTACGATCAAAATTGGCGATATTCACGATAAATGACTTGGAAGGGTCTTTTGCTTCGACAATCCAACGGACATTTACATAAGCAAGCTTTGGCCCATGTTTGATTGAACTTATCTCTTCAAATAATAGCTCTTTTACATTCCAGCCTTCGCAATAAGTAATTTTATTATTGGTAAGTGCCAGACGGAGAGAATGAATATAACCAAAAATGCATGCTAAACCAATAAGTAGACATCCAACAACAAAGAGCGCGCTTGTTTGTTTTGTCATGTAAGTGATGCTTGTCATCATAACTATTATCGGAATCCAAATAACGCCATTGACGATGTATGGTTCTTTGCAAGCACCTATTATATGTTTGCTATTATTATTCATATTTGCCTAATCCAACTTCAGCAAATTCACGTCGCCACCGGCTGCCGCTAGGTTCTGCGTGATAGCGCGTTCGGCGGCAAAGCGCATGAGGTAGTTGGGGCCTCCGGCTTTTGGCCCCGTGCCAGATAATGCATCGCCGCCAAAGGGCTGGCTACCCACCACCGCACCGATGATGGAGCGGTTGATGTACAAATTCCCGACGCGCAGATGTTTTTTGGCAAGTTCAATCGTCGTATCGATGCGGCTGTGAATGCCGCCCGTCAGGCCATAGCCAAGCTTGTTGATGGCATCAAAGGTCTGCACCAATTCGCCGGTTTTAAACCGCACCACGTGCAGGATGGGGCCGAATACTTCCTTATCTAACGCCGAAATGGTGGGGATTTCCCACGCTTGTGGCAAAATATAATGCCCCATACTTACCGCTTCGGTGGAACGCGCTGTGCCAATCAATGTAGCATTGCCTTTTAAAAACCGCTCATGCGCTTCCAGCATTTCTTTGGCGTGCTGGTCAATCACCGGGCCAACATCGGCGTAAAGATGAATGGGATCATCAATCCGCAATTCCAACAGTGCGCCTTTCAGCATCGCAATCACTTCATCCGCGATACTGTCTTGTAACACCAGCAACCGTGCCGCCGAACAACGTTGCCCAGCAGAACGAAACGCGCTGAGCATCACATCATCCACCACTTGTTCCGGAAGGGATGAGCTATCGGCAATCAACGCATTAATCCCGCCGGTTTCGGCGATGAAGGGGACGATGGGGGAATCTTTGGCGGCAAGTGCACGGTTGATGGCGCGTGCGGTATTGGTCGAACCCGTGAACGCCACACCAGCCACCAGCGGGTGCGCGACCAGTTGCGCGCCCACATCCGAATAACCGGGCAGCAGGGAGATAACATTCGCCGGAACGCCGCTTTCCAGCATCAAATCGATGAATTTGGCAGCAACCAGTGGGGTTTGTTCGGCTGGCTTTGCTGCAACCGTATTACCCGCCAGCAATGCGCCGATGATTTGGCCAGCAAAGATAGCCAGCGGGAAATTCCACGGCGCGATACACACAAACACGCCGCGCCCATGAATGCGGAGTTCGTTGCTTTCGCCGCTAATTCCTTGAAGGCGGGTGGGGGCGGAAAATAATTCACGCGCACGTGCGGCATAGTAACGGCAGTAATCAACTGTTTCCCGTATTTCGCCGATTGCATCGGCAATGGTTTTTCCGCCTTCATAGCATAGGAGTGCCATAAGTTCGTCGCGGTGTTCTTCCAGTTTATGGGCAAGGCGTTCGATGGGAATGCAACGTTCGCTAACCGGCTTTGCCGACCATGCGGGGAATGCAGCATCCAGACTTTGCATCGCGGTGCCGATATGCGATGGAATGGCGTCCACGCACTCGCCGATTTTTTGGTATGAATTCGCTGGCGCGTTGATTTCGCGCGCTAAATTCTCTTTCTGCTTCTTGCCTTCTATGACCGGAAATGCCTGCCATGATTGGTCTTTTGCAGCTTTTAGCATTGCGGCAATTTTGGCAGTTACACTGCTGTCATGCATATTCATGCCGCTGGAATTCGTGCGTTCTGCGCCAAAGATATGCGAAGGCAGCGGAATAGCAGGGTGGGGTTTGATGTTTGCATCTTCCCATTTTTGTAATGGGTCTGCCGTCAGCGCATCCACATCCAGCGTGCTGTGATGCAACTGGTTGACGAAGGATGTGTTCGCGCTGTTCTCCAGCAAACGGCGGACAAGATAACTGAGTAATTCTTTATGTGGGCCAACGGGTGCATAGACACAGCTGGGAATTCCTTCATCCAGCATCATCGCATGTAAATCTTCGCCCATACCGTGCAGACGTTGTAACTCGTAATCCTTATCATCGCCTGCCATCGCTTTGATGGATAAAACAGTACGCAAATTATGCGTGCCGAATTGCGGGAATATCACATCACGCCATCCCAGCAGTTTTTTAGCGCATGCTAAATACGCAATATCTGTCGCTTCTTTTCGCGTATAGACGGGGTAATTGGAAAGCCCGCGTTCTTGCGCGCGTTTAATTTCTGTATCCCAATAGGCACCTTTCACAAGACGTACCGTCATCTTCACATGATGTAATTGCGCTTGGGCATACAGCCAATCCAGCACCGCAGGCGCACGTTTCTGGTATGCCTGCACCGCAACGCCAAAGCCGTGATAATTTTTTAAATGTGGGCTGGCCATAACCTGTTCGATGATGGCCAAGGATAGTTCCAGCCGTTCGGATTCTTCAGCATCAATCGTCAAGCCGATATTGTGATGCGCGGCGATTTCTACTAAATCCAGCAAACGCGGCGTAAGTTCATTCAATACGCGTTCATGCTGCGCCCATTCATATCGTGGGTGCAGCGCCGAAAGTTTAACGGAAATGGATGGGCCCCAAACATCTTTGGGCACGGCATTGCCGCTGATTTTATGTTCGGTAAAATTAAGTCGGGCATTATACCCCGCCAATGCTTCAATCGCGTGCTTGTAGGCAACGAAATAGCGCTCCGCATCAATGCTGGTATGGGCGGCTTCACCCAGCATGTCGTAGGAATAACGTTCGAGCGCATGTTTCTTTTTATCGCTGTTCTGTATGGCATTTTCGATTGAAGTGCCCAGTACAAAATGTTCCCCCAAACGGCGCATCCCCATGCGTACGGCTTCACGTAAACCGTGCTGGCTTATCTTGTTAACCCATGAACTTAAGGGATTGGATGAACTGACATCCTTGCCCAGCGATAGGCCAAGCCACGCCATTTTCGAAATCATATCCGGATAGTTTTCCAGATATTCGCGCCAATTTCCTTGCGATAACTTATCTGCAATCAACGCATCGGCCGTTAAATCATCGGGAATGCGCGGCAATGCTTCGGCTAAGGCCATCAAGGCTACGCCTTCCTTATCGGTCAGGCGGAAACGATGGATGAGTTTTTCAATCGGCTGTGCCTTTTGCGCGGCATCGCGCAGCTTCACCAGCCATTCTTTTGATTTAGCAGATACCGCGCGTTCATCTTGAATGCTGAGGCGGCTGAGCGGGACAAGGGCGCGAATGCAGCTTTCTTCATCAGCCAGCGCCAATTGCGACATGCGGCGGCGAAGATCATCAAGATTGGTGTTGGTGTCGAGCGGCATTCGGGACATTTAAAAAAGTGATTCATAAATTCGAAAACATCATTAAATGTTAATCAAAAATGGTTAATAAAGGTAAACGTACCGCCAACCCCCATAAACCACGAGTAAACACGAGCTGCCTATGAGTCAGGAAAACGCCCCGCTTTTGCAACGAATGAAGAATGCCGGTTTCCGTACAGTTGATTTCCTGATCCTTGCGCTGTTTCTGGGCTATGTCGCATTCATGTGGGTGCAGATTTCGGATGGTGTGGATTTCCAAAAAGGAATTCTGCTGTGCATCCTCTCATACTACATGCTGCGAATTTTTTATGAATTCACGTTCAATCGCGGGAATATTCCGGTGCTGGGCACTGATTTTTTTCTGGTAAAAAAAGTTATCAGCATTATGCAAAAAGATTGTGCCAAAAAAAATCTGGCAACCTACACCGTGATTGATTGCGGGTCGGGAAAGGGGCAGATGACACGGATGATTGCGAAAGCCATGCCATCATCACAGGTGGTGGGACTTGAATTAGGTGCCTGGCCATACAAGCAGTCGCAGTTCTTGAAACGCCTGATGGGCATTAAGAACGTGGAGTATGTTCAAAAGGATTTTTTTGCCTATGATTACAGCAATGCCGATGCTGTGTTTATGTTCTTAAATGGCCGTATTGCCGAGCTTTTGGGCGAAAAGCTCTACACGGAGCTGAAAGCGGGAGCCTTGATAATTACCAATGAATTTGAACTGAGAGGCCAATGGCCAGCCCCAGAACACATAACGCTGTATACGCCGTTTAAGGGCAACCTGTTCGTCTATCGTCGCTAATTTAGCGCTTCGACATAAACGAAAGACATTCCACAACCGATAGCCAGATTGGCGCGGTATCATGATCTGGCGACGTATTGCGTGCATGGGATACGGCTTCGGGTAATGCTTGCTCGCCATATTGTGCGCGCATCAAACCGGCAAGAGCCCAGGATTCATGGAGTGATTGAGAGTTGTTCTGCATTGTCTTCAAACCTTTTGTTTTTTTCCCGTTGTATTCTTGGGTGCACGGTTTTTAGCAACAAAGGATTGATAGCGCGTTAAAAATGGATTGATCAATCTTTAATGGCGCGGAAGAAGCAATTTGGTGCGCCAGTGTGACATGCAGCACCGATTTGATCAACCGTCAACAGCAGTGTATCGCCATCGCAATCAATAAACGCTTCGATTAATTTCTGCGTATGGCCGGACGTTTCGCCTTTGCGCCAAAGTTTTTGGCGGGAGCGTGAATAATATGTCACATCTTTTGTTTTGAGGGTGATACTTAATGCTTCTTTATTCATCCACGCCATCATCAGCACGGCTTTGGTTTTTGCATCCTGTGCAATGACCGCCACGAGGCCGTCGCTATTATAGGTGACTTCGGTTTCAAGCTGGAGCGGGGAAATGGTTTGCATAAGGTATTATAGTGTTCTTATGCCTTGCGGGAAAAGCGTAAAATTTCGGCTTCCTGATGATAGCTGTGCGGCATATCGGGAACGGGCATTGCCTTACCTTCAAACAGGCGTTCATAGGCTAGCGCTGTGCGTTGTACCCATGGCTCATCCCCATTCAAATCGCGTTCCTGTACTGCCGTGGCAAAGCGTTGCAGCGTTGGGAAACGGCACACATCCGCACGGCCAATCAGCAATTCCTTGGCTTTTAGCAGGAATGCGAAGGGGTGCAGGCGATATTCATCGACAATCTCTGCGGCCAGGCGGTTCATTTCCTGCAAGTTCAGGCGCAGCAAATGGCTGTCATGGTCGATGGGCAAGCTGAGTTTTTGCTGCGCGATACGTAATGCGGCATCGATGAACACCGATGTATCTTGCAGCGCGGATGATGCATAGAGATTATTTTCATGACGCACAGGATCTGTCTTTGCGCCTTCAAATGCGCTGACCGCCAAAGCATCGGACATCAGTCGTGGTAAACGGGTGGAATGCGTTGCTTGCGCGATGGTAAGGGAAGCTTCAACATCGCGGCGCGCTTGGGTCAAATACCGGATATAAAAATTGGCCAGTCCCGCAGGCAATTCCATTTTGGCTGGCAGGAATGCGCTTTCAATATCGGACAGTGCGGCATTGTGGGATTGTTCAAAATACCTGATTTCAGCGGCAGAAAGGGAGGGCAGGGCGTTCAATAAATCCCACTCATTCCGGTCAATTCGCACGAGTTTGGTGAATGCTTCCACATCGGCTTCATCGGCCAGCTTGTTATAATGTGCAGCAGGAGCGATGGCGGTGGTTTGCTGTGCAGCGCGCAGCAGCCATTGTACCAGTTTGCTTTGTTCGAATGGTTTGCGCCCATACTTTTTAAAATGGGGCTTGGCGGTAGATAGCAGCGGCGTGATGCTTTCATCCAGTTTTGCAGTTTCAAACATGCTTTCTGGTGAAATCAGCGTGGTCTGGAAATTGCGCTGGCCCGCACATATCAACCAGCGCCAAGGAGATGATGTCGCCGCATATACCGTCAACCCGCCGACAGCGAAGAATGCATCAAACTCTGTTTGAGGCACATCGCCTTTGTAACTGGCGTGAATGGATGTGGCGGTTAAAGTCATGCAGGTCAGTGGTTAGGTTTTTCCAAAAATTCCTGTGAATAGTATCCAGCGGATTCATAATTTCTTTACCATATTTTTATGCGTGATTCAGTGTATCGGCCGCGCCGCGCAGCCGATTTTCTTCAAATGCACAAAAGTGTTGCGCCAAAGACTCATAAATGAATCGGCAAGCGGCATACGAGATGATTCAAAATGATTCAAAAAGCACACATGATTGATTCACTAATTGATTCACCACCGCAACGTTCCCCTAAATCATGAGCTTATTTTTTGTTTAACTTTTGACCACCAGAATAATGCCAAGACATTCAAATGGGTCACGATATGCAATCATCAAGCTCGCCAGTGCTTACCAAGCCAAAATCCATCGCGCATTGGTCCGATCCGTTCACGATTATGGCGCTCATCATCGGTATATATATGATGTGCCGCAATACGGAGATGACCAATATCGAGCTAACAGTTTTGATATTGGTAAGTCTTTCCATCTTTACGTGTGGATTAGAAGTACTGCGCGCGCCATGGCGTAACACGCCGCGGCCAGATGTGCCGTTCAGGGATGTTTTAAAATCGGCAGCGATAAAATGGGTTGGCAGCATGAGCGGTTTGGCCGTTGTGCTGTTCTGCTGGTGGGCGATGCAGGAATATCAACGTGCCCAATATCAGCCGCTGTTTTTTGTACTTCCCAATGCGCTGATGGTCACGCCGATTATTGTGTTTTTAACGCATTTATTCACGGAATGGCGCCTTGGCCCATCGGGTGGCGATGGCAAGGATTTGGGATTGTTTACCCTGCTGCGCTGGAAGGAAGCGAAGTGGGAAGGCATCCGCGATGAGCTGCTCACATGGTTCATCAAGGGGCTTTTCTTCGCGATTAATTTTTCCGAATTACCAAAGACGCTGAAACTCTTCCGTGGCAGGGAAGTCGATATCCTTAATATGCCATGGCCGCAGATGCAGCCGATGATTATATGGGTCATCTATGCGCTGATTATCGCGGCGATTATGCCCGGCTATCTGTTCAGCGCGCGCATTTTCGGAACGCATGTGCGCCGTATCAGCGATACATGGTTTGCCTATATCGTGACGCTGATTTGCTATTCACCGATGGTGCAGGGCGTATTCTCGCGCTGGGTCAATTACCATCCGGTCACGCCGGACCCCGATTGGATGAAACCATGGGTTTTGCATTTCAACGGCAGTGAAATAATCCTATATACCATCGGCGCGACAATCATTATGTCTGAGCTGGTGCATTACTGGGCCGAAGGCATATTCGGCGCAAGGTCATCCAATTTATGTAATCGCGGTATCATCACCGCAGGGCCATTCCATTTCTGCAAACATCCCGTCTATGCATCCAAATGCTTTAGCTGGCTGTTGATATGGTTGCCGTTTATGTCGGGCGATACGTTTCTTGAATGCGTGCGTCTTACCATTGCATGGGTGGGCGTGTGCGTGATATTCGGCGCGCGGGGTTGGGCGGAAGAACGCATCCTTGCGGAAGATCCCATCTATGTGCAATACGCGTTGTGGATAGACGAGCACGGCATGTTCGCATGGGCAGGAAAGCTTGTTCCGTTGCTCAGTTTCCGTTGGCGATTACAGCGTTGGATAAAACGCGGCGAAATCAGCCCAAGCGTGCTGCCAGCGTGAATTGTGGCGACAACAAATTAGTTTGTCGAATTTTGTTTTTTCAAAAAACTAATTTGTTAAAGCTTAAATAAGCTTTACCACGCCGCGCCAAATCCCCGTGTGTTCCTCTAAACCCCATCAAATTCGGGGGAAAATTAAGAGAATAGATACCTCAATAACGCAATATTACCAGTGTCTCGCGATGGTTTTGCGGGGATTTTTTTAGCGTGCAAAAACGCGCAGTTTTTTAAGTGCGAATAGCGCGAAATTTTTTGAACAGATTTTTTTATTTTTGTTTTTTATTTTTTTGAGTGAGCTGATTTTTTATGGCTGACGAAAGTCTCACACCAAGAGATAACCTTTACAGGTTTATTCCGCGCACAACGCATGGGCGTGGGCGGGTTGGTGTGCGCTTAACGGGAGTGGGTATTCCTGAAAATCCACCAGTCAGCCGCGAAACCAAAGAACAACTCATCAATTTTCATATCAGCAGTATCAACGCGATGTTGCGCGCGCAGGGCCGTCCGGAATTATCGCCAGCAGATTACGCGAAAGTTCATGCCGCCGCACAGCTTTCACCAAACCAAAGTTCAGAATCCATTCTGCAAACGGTATTGGCTGCTGCAACTGCCACGGTGCCTGCATCAAATGTACCGGATGCTGTTAAACAGCATTTAGCAGCAAACGGGGCTGACGAAGCATCCCTTCATGCAGCCATTGGGCGTTTTGGCTCCAGCCTTGGATTTGCTGCGTTGCTTGCTGCTGCGCGTGATATCCGCAATGGTGTTGAACCTTCTGGCAATATGTCGAATGGTGTTGGCAATACCGGTGGCACATATCCGGGTTATGGCGGTACGCCATTTACCAGTGAACGTTCGATGTATTCCTATGCAAGCACGAACTACGCAATCAACCGCGACGTAAGTAATCAGCTTTATAACATGGGCATTCGTTCGTCGGCACAAGTTCAGCAAGTCGTGAATGATGTTGGCCGTATCGGTCTTGGTTCGGGCAAAGAGAATCCACGATTCACGAATAATGTCGCGCCGCATGTTGCACGCTTGCGTATTGCCGAAGGTGCGAATACAACTCCCGTCCTTGATCATGTCAGACGACATGCCGAGCAATATAGAAAGATTAAGGAAGAGCAATTGCGTGCCGAGCAAAGTGGTAATGCCGATGCATTGGCTGCTGCAAATAGAAAAATGGAAGAATTCCGTCGAGACAGTAGACCTCAAGATACCGCCCGCACCCCAGAAGGTCGCATACATACTGGAAAAATCGTCACTGAAACAGAAAGAGAAGTAGATGCAGTCTTACGACAACAAGGCCCACAGCCAGCACCAGTGGCTGACCAGCAAAGAGCAATTCAAGCGCCGTTAGATAGGGCTGGATCAGGATTAGAACGAGCGTTAATTGACAGAAGCAGAGCAGAAGTTGATGCACAGTTACGTAAAGAGCATCGTGCTGAAAATCCTCCAGTTGTGCGACCTGATGCTATTGCAGGTAGAGCAGACCTTACAGAGCAGGTACGTAGAGAGCTAGTTGCTGCCGAGCCTAGACGGATTACCACTGATCAAGCAACGCGTAGAATTGCTGCGGCGGATGATGAATTTGGGGCAACGCCTCCAGCTACTCCAGCTGTACCAACTAACAGGGCCGAGGTTGTACCTGCCGCACCTACAACCGTTGCTGCAGTAGAGCCTCCAAAACCAGATCCTGCTAAAGCGGAACCAGCGGCAACGGATAAAAAGCCGGACCCAGTGAAAACTGCTGCAGTAGCACCAGCTAAGCCAAAAGCACCGACAGTCTAATTTATCTAATTTTATTTGGTATTTTGTGCAAGCGCAGGGCCACTGCGGTCTGTAAGGCTCGATGTGCGCCTATTCGCTTGGTATGCAGGCCCATAAATTGGTGGCGTATTTGGGATGATACCATTTGCTACCATTAATGCGCGCCAGCCATCTTCTTGCACTGAATTCACTGTTCTAACTTTGGTATCATCTTTGTCTGTACAATTAACGAAGCGTGCATAATTCATGAGTGTTTGCTCGCTTAATCCAACAAGAACAGGTTGGAACCTTTCATCTCGGTTGTATTTCACTAATGCATCAGAGAAACCAATAATTCTTGCGTTGCAAGCTTCAGGCAACTCTTGCGCGGGCAAATTTCTGACCTCTGCCAAAACTCTACGCATTTTAGCTTTGTATGCTTCCAGCGCAGCTGCATCAGCAAAGAGAGGCGCTCTTGCTTCAGGAGCTGCTATGCCTGGAACTACATTCACACGTTGCGAAGGAATGGTTTGAGCTGTTTGTTGTGCAGCAACTTCAGTTGATGATAACGCAAACAGGGCAGCAGCTGCAGTAGTTGCAAGCGCGACGGTGCGGATGGTTGAACCAACAGACATGTCAAAAACTCCCAAGACCAGAAATGGTTTTGTATATAATTTAGCCACTGAATAGTAACTTTTGAGAATGATTACTGCCACTGAAAAGTAAATATGCAAGCTATTGGATTCTTTACTGTTTTCGTTACTCATTAGTTTCAAGCCGGAATATCTGACCATTTTGGTTATATTTGAGGCAGCGTAACAGTATTCATTAGCGAATACTTGGTCGATTACTTGGTGGTCACTGGGTGGGTACTTGCGCGAAATCCCACGCCTTATTTTTGACAAATCACACAACGCAATCACGCAAATTTTTCACGTGCACAATCACACGTAAAAACGTTTGTTTTTATATTTTGATTTAGAAATTTATATCGATGGAATTTATTTATTGAGCAGGAGCAACTGCGCGCAACCCACCACGTGTCATAATATCGATTGGTCTTGATGCTGCGCCCAAAGCTCCGCGTATGGTTACGAAAGCATCTGAATCTGCACCTGTTTTAATGATGATTTCTTTTGGCCCATCACAGGTGAATGAATTTGGGTTTACCCAAGCTATCATGCTTTTTCTGAACTCTTCGGATGTTTGAACTCTGTTTACAATTTCGATATATACAGCAGCAACCGCTCTGCATTCTTCTTTTGTTAATGGTTGTTGCTGCCCAACTGCCTTAGTCGATGGAAATGCAATAAGTGCAGCGGCTGCGGCGGTTACAAACGCGGCTTTGCGAAGGGTTGATGAAACCGTCATATAAAACTCCAAAACTAAAACCTAAAAAAAATCACTTATAAAAACTACTATTTATAAAAACGCTTACCCATGCTGAGCCAAAAACCGGTAATCAGTAATGCGGGGGTAGAAACCCATTGAACGACCGTAAACATATGTGGCACGTCGTGCAATGATGTGTAAATAAATGCAAGTTGGAACACTGCAATAATAATATGCAGATTGGCGGCAAGGGTACGGGATGTTTTAAAGTTCATCATCGCAGTTCACATTTAATCCTAATCGCTAAATCCCGCGCCTTAGTCCCAAATAAGCGGCACGGACGCGCTGAATTGTTTGATGCCGTCATCATCCACCACGCTGAATAACAGCGCTGCAGGCTTATCGGCTTCCAATGCATTGATGTACTGGGATGACAGAATGTTTTGCAAGTGCATTTTTGCCGCACCGCTTTGAACCACAATAACACCGGCATCGATGCGGGCATTCAGGGTTTGCAGGGGATTATCAAGGAACGCGGCCGGAGCCTGCGTTACGATTAAAAGCCATTCGCCCTTCGCATTGCGGACAAGTTCGAAATCACTGATGGTCAGCGTTTCAAATCCTTGTCCGACAAGGGAAGGGCGGGTCATGGATTAGCCTTCTGCTTTTGCTTCAGCAGTTGGCGCAGTCAGTTCTTCAGGTGGCTTTTCAAAGAATGCTTCAGCATTGATTTCTGCTTCTGCCTTCTTGTCTTCCACAGCTGTTTCGCGTGACTTAGCGGCCTTACCAGTTTTTTCCTGGATCTTCGCTTCGTCTTCGGTGCGTGCGATGTTGAGCGCAATGGTTACGCTCACGTCGGCATGCAACTTCACAGGGATCTGGAATACGCCCACGGTCTTAATGGGGGCGGCCAACATGATGTATTGGCGTTCCACAGTGAAACCGCCAGCCTTAATCAGTTCAGCGATGTCACGAACGGTAACAGAACCGAACAATTGACCCACTTCCGATGCCTGACGAATGGTGGTGAACTTCTTACCATCAAGGCTCTTGCCGGAAAGTTCAGCTGCTTTACGCGCGTCGGCGTTGGCTGCTTCGATTTCCGAACGCTTGGCTTCAAAGTAAGCGAGGTTTTCTTTGGTCGCGCGAAGCGCCTTTTTATGTGGCAACAAGAAGTTGCGCGCATAACCCGGCTTTACCTTCACAACGGTTCCGATTTGGCCGATGCGGCCAACTTTTTCGAGTAGAATTACTTCAATCATGAGAAGTCTCCTGATTCACGAGCATACGGCAACAACGCCATGAACCGCGCGCGCTTAATCGCGTTCGCAAGATCACGTTGGTGATGCGTAGATACTGCTGAGATACGGCTTGGTACGATTTTTCCGCGTTCGGAAATGTAGCGACCTAGCAATTTGATGTCCTTCCAGTCCAGCTTTGGAGCATGGATGCCGTTGAACGGGCATGTCTTGCGACGACGGAAGAATGGACGACGTCCACCACCACCTGCACCGCCTGTTGCGCCTGCTGGAGCATCGCCCTCAGCTGCTGGAACTCCACTGCGTGGAGCATTTTCACGTTCGCGTCTCATGCTGCATCTCCTTCTTCGCTACGTGGCGCGCGTGGACGAAATCCACGGTCACCTCTGTCACCACGATCACCACCGCGGCTTGGACGATCGCCAAAGCCACCGGATGGACGTTCATCATCATTCGCGCGGCGAAGAATTGCCGATGGGCCTTCTTCGAGTTCATCAACGCGGATGGTCATGTAACGCATTACGTCATCATGAATACGCATGGTGCGTTCCATTTCGGCAATCGCTGTTGCTGGCGCATCGATATTGATGAGCGTGTAATGGCCTTTTTTGTTTTTCTGAATGCGGTAGGCGAGTGTACGAAGACCCCATTGTTCGGTCTTGGTAACTTTACCACCTTGTGCTTTTAGTGTTGTTTCGATTTCGCCCGTAAGCGTCTCGACTTGTGCAGGCGTTAAATCCTGCCGTGCGATAAACACGGTTTCGTATAGAGGCATGTTATATTCCCTATGGATGCTCAGGTTAGTGGATGTTTTCACACCCCAAACCATAGCCAATCACGACCACCGCGACTGGCAAGGATGGCGTTGTTATAGGGGGAGGGAGGCTGCGCTGTAAAGCGAAAAGGGTCTTTAAAATAAGCTTTATTTATCAGGTGGTTGGACGAAATGTTTCACGCGAAACACACGCCAAAGTTGAAGAGTCTGGAAAACCAAGATGAATCTTGACGTTGAATAGGGGCAGGCCTACACCATCGCGCACGATTTATATTTTAAAACAGGACAGATTAATTATGGATATTAAGAAAATTCCGATTGGAACCAATCCACCGGATGAAGTGAATGTGATTATTGAAATTCCCCAAGGCGGCAATCCAATTAAATACGAATTCGATAAAGAGAGCGGCGCGATATTCGTCGACCGCTTTTTGCATACATCGATGGTTTACCCAAGTAATTATGGGTTTATCCCGCACACGCTTTCAGCGGATGGCGACCCTGTGGACGCGTTGGTAGTTTGCCAGATGCCGGTTATTCCCGGCGCGGTTATTCGTTCACGCCCGATTGGTGCCTTGTTGATGGAAGATGAAGCGGGCGGGGATGAAAAGATTTTGATGGTGCCAGTGGACAAGCTGCATCCGTTTTATTCCAAAGTTCAAAGCTATAAGGATTTGCCACAGAGTTTGATTGAGCAAATCGCGCATTTCTTCCAACACTATAAAGACCTTGAAAAAGGGAAGTGGGTGAAGATTGTGCAATGGGTTGGCCCAGAAGAAGCCAAGGCGCTGATTACCAAGGGCATCGCCGACGCTGCTGCGAAAAAGTAATCGTTATAACTTGCTGCCCGCAAAGGGGTAGTTAAGCTTGCCCTTTGGCGGGGTGATGATCCCACGCTTAATCAATGTTTGCTCAAAGCGTGCCATCGGGAATTGCAGAAGATTGATGGTGATGCTCGCGCCATATACGCCTTTTGCGTATTTCTGTATTTTCACCGTTGCTTGCGTATTCATGTCAATCTTTGCAGCGTTTTCTGCATCCAATTTTGCATCATATTCAGGGTTTTGTACAATCAGCGGACCTTGTGCGCTGCGTTCGGGGATGCGTTGTTGGTGAAGATAATAATCAATCCCTTGGCTATCAACGATGATGACTTGGCGGGCGACGCCTGCTGCGGTTTTTGTTTCGCGCGTATAGGCATTCGCTTCGCGCTGATTGGCGGACGGTGTAACATCCGTTCCGAACATCATGGTGCTGGCAAGGGATTGCACAAAGCTGGCGCGGATGATCTCGTCTTGGCCGCTGACATCGATACGGATGACATTCCGTTTGTGCGGCTTGGCAAAGAACGGCGTCAAGCGGTCGCCCAGTTCCTTGGCGACTAGACGGTATTCATCCAGCGTCTCGATAATCAGGTTCAATTGGCCCATGGCCGCGTTGTACCACAGTTTTCCGAAACTAAATAAACGGCTGAAAGCAGGCAAAAAAACACCCGCCTTTTAAGGGGCGGGTGTCTTATTAATTAATGCGACTGCTCTGCGCTTACGCGCAACCGCGACTGCATTATTAGTCTTTCTTGTCTTCTTTGTTCTTCTTCAAGGCTGCGCCGAGGATATCGCCAAGGCTTGCACCTGAATCCGATGAACCGTATTCGGCCATTGCTTCTTTTTCTTCATCAACTTCACGTGCCTTGATGGAGAGGGTGATTTTGCGTGCGCCCTTGTCAATTTGCGTGACTTTGGCATCCACTTTTTCACCAACTGCGAAGCGGTCTGGACGTTGTTCGGTGCGTTCACGTGACAGTTCAGCCTTGCGGATGAAGCCAGTGAGGTTGTCTGACAACGTTACTTCCACGCCATTTTCATTGGTGGAGGTAATGGTGCAGGTAACCACATCGCCCTTCTTAACGCCCAAGGAAACACCTTCGAATGGATCAGCAGATAGCTGCTTGATACCCAAGGAGATGCGTTCTTTTTCTGCGTCATTTTCCAGAACCTTGAACTTAACAACTTGGCCTTTGGCATAGTTGGTAAGGGCTTCTTCGCCAGCTTTGTCCCATGAAATATCGGACATGTGGATCATGCCATCAATATCGCCAGGCAATGCCACGAACAGACCGAATTCGGTGATGTTGCGGATTTCGCCTTCGAGTTCAGTGTTTGCCGGATACTTGTCAGCAAATTGTGCCCATGGATTTTCTTGGCATTGCTTCACGCCCAAGCTTACGCGGCGTTTTGCACTGTCAACATCCAGAACAACAACTTCAACTTCCTGACCCGGGTTGACGATCTTGTTAGGGTGCATGTTCTTCTTGGTCCATGACATTTCTGAAACGTGGACCAAACCTTCGATGCCTGGTTCAAGTTCAACGAATGCACCGTAATCGGTGATGTTGGTAACCTTACCAGAGAATCTGGTACCTGCTGGGTACTTGGCTGCAACGCCTTCCCAAGGATCGGACTCCAATTGCTTCATACCAAGGCTGATACGCTGGGTTTCCGAGTTGAAGCGGATAACCTGTACCTTCACGCTTTGGCCGATTTGAAGTGCTTCGGATGGGTGGTTGATACGCTTCCATGAAATATCGGTCACGTGGAGCAAACCATCTACACCGCCCAAATCAACGAACGCACCGTAATCGGTGATGTTCTTGACCACACCTTGAAGGATTTGACCTTCCTTGAGGTTGGACACGAGTTCGGTACGTGCTTCCGCGCGGCTTTCTTCAAGCACGGCACGACGTGACACAACGATGTTACCACGCACGCGATCCATTTTCAGAATTAGGAATGGTTGTGGTGTGCCCATCAATGGGGTGATGTCCTTCACTGGACGGATATCAACTTGTGAGCCTGGCAAGAATGCAACGGCGCCCTGAAGGTCCACGGTGAAACCACCCTTAACCTTACCAAAGATGATACCGTTAACACGGGTTTGCGAGGTGTGGGATTGTTCGAGCAATACCCATGCTTCTTCGCGTTTTGCTTTTTCACGTGAAAGCACTGACTCGCCATTGCGATCTTCCATGCGTTCTACGAACACATCAACGATGTCGCCGGTCTTCAGTTCAACGGTGCCTGATGCGCCGAATTCGCGGATGTTTACGCGGCCTTCGGATTTCAGACCAGCGTCGATAACAACGAAGTCTTTTTCAACGGAGATGATGCGGCCCTTTACAACTTGACCTTCGAGGCTCTTTTGCTTGCCATAGGCTTCGTTGAAAAGATCAGCAAATTTTTCACCTTTTAGGTATTGGCTGTAATCTTGTTCATCTGGGGTAATGGTGATGGCGCGGCGCTTTGGAGTGCTGCGGCTGTTGTTGCGGTTGTTACGATCACCGCGGCCTTCTTTACCGCCTTTTTTAGGGCGTGGTTCAGGCTTGTTGTGGTCAGGCTTTTTGCCAGCTTCGCCCTTGTTATCTGGGGCTTCGCCATCTTTAGGTTTACGTGCTGCTGCTTGTGTCATTGAGTTTTCTTTCTTGAAGACGCCCGTTATTTTTTATGGGGTCTTCGGCGGAGCGGGTTAGTGTGTCAGAACGTAGGAGTTATTTTTATCAGCCATCATGTCCGCACATGAGTGGGTGAAATAAAATCCACGTCGTCCGGCACATGCCGAACTATCTTTGGGATTCTACGATTTTAAGGGCGGCCGCGAAGGCTTCATCCACATTCAAATCGCTGGTATCCAGTTTCACAGCATCCGCTGCAATCTTGGAAGGTGCGGTGGTTCGGGTTTCATCCCTTATGTCCCGCGCCTGTAAATCCTTTAGAACGGCGTCATATGTAGTGGTTTGGCCATCTGAAAGCAAGTTTTTTTGCAACTCCTTAAATCGGCGTTCAGCGCGTTTTTCAGCAGAAGCAGTGATAAACAGCTTAATTTTGGCATTTGGGGCAATAACGGTACCGATATCGCGCCCATCCAGCACCGCGCCACCGGTCTGGTTGGCGAATTGCTGCTGTAATTCAACCAGTTCACGGCGGACTTCCGGCATGGCTGCAACTTGGGAGCTTGGCTGTGAAATCGCATGGCCGCGCAACTCGGGGTCATTGAATGAAACGGTCTTAATATTTTGGCGCAGATGAATAGCGGCTTTGGCTGCCGCGTCTACATCATC
>CAZMQI010000027.1:0-26144 GCA_964568585.1 uncultured Rhodospirillales bacterium | reverse complement strand
GGTTCGTTGTCACCCTCAATGCTTGTACGGCCGCTATAAAACTTATCTTGGGAAATTGTGTTTTGTGTCACGCCGGAAACGGGGGGCGGATCTTGCGACACATCGGATGACGAAACGCCGCCTGATGAAGTAGCAGTCGCTGCAAATTTCAAATCATCTGCTGGAAGCGTGATGAGCGGACGATTGGCATGCCATTGATGTTTACATTTTCCACAACGCACGGTGCGGCCCGTTTCCCCGAGTGCATTCGGGTTAACATTGAATTGGGCAGCGCATGATGGGCAGGTCAGTATCATCTAAACGATAATCAGGGGGTTCACAATTTGAGTCAAAATGAGGCAAGGACGCTTCGATATTAAATTTCTATTCATATAAAGACAAGAATTGGATAGAGTACCAGCTGATTTGTCCCTATGTTGCCCCCATCTATTTCAACGCCTCACTCCCACCTGTCCCATTATTGACTAAGGCCCACGCAAGTGATTCGCTTCGAAAATGTTAGCCTGCATTACAATTCCGGCCCGGAAGTCCTCAAGGACATTTCCTTCGAGCTCAATGCTGGCTCGTTCTATTTTTTAACAGGCGCTTCGGGTGCGGGGAAATCCAGTCTGCTGCGCCTCATGTATCTGGGCGCGAAACCATCCTCGGGTCATGTGGTGTTGTTCGATAAAAAGGTCGATGAGCTGAGCCGTGGCGATCTACCAAGTCTGCGCCGCCGTATCGGCGTTGTATTTCAGGATTTCCATCTACTCGATCATCTCTCTGCACTGGATAACGTTGCCCTACCCTTGCGTATCGCTGGCGGGGTCGGCGAAAGTGAAATTCGTTCCTATGTCGGTGAGCTTTTACGCTGGGTCGGGCTTGGCGATCATATCATGGCAAAGCCATCCGAATTATCGGGTGGGCAACAACAACGCATTGCGATTGCGCGGGCCGTCATCAACCGTCCGCGTTTATTATTGGCCGATGAACCCACCGGAAATGTCGATGATGAAACAGGCTTCAGGTTGATGCATTTATTCATGGAACTCAATAAGCTCGGCACCACCGTGGTGATTGCCACCCATAACCGCCAATTGATTGAAAAAATGGACAAGCCCTGCCTGCATTTGCAGCATGGGCAATTGATGGTGCACAAATCTCAATAGCCAATTATTAGGTAATTTTTTTATATGCGTGGGAGAACCCACGCATGGCTACCTATCTCATCATTCTAGAAACAATAGCACCGCTAAGCCCAACAATATCTTTAGCAGCCGCAAGCGGGATACCAATGACCGCGCCACCTGCAAGTGCCGCACCCCGCCCAACGGTATTTAATAGCGTATTTGGGTTAGCTTCCTGCCCTCTGTCGAAAAATGCGTTTATGGCTGGTAAAACCTTATCAGAGCTAAGCGTTGTCGAACTGCCTAGACTGTCTATCAAGCCATCGCGTGCTTTGATATAGCTTTGGTATTTTTCTGTCATAAGGTCTCCTCTCAAATTCAACACTAGAACAATAGTGACTTAAGACTAATAAAGAACTAAAATGTGTACTTAAGAATTGGTAAACTCTGTTGTCTCCTGCTAAATAATGCAGATTTTCAGTAGTTCCTGTACTTTTAGATAGTCTGTTTTGTATGCTCACGCGCGAACCCGTCACCTCTATTGTTGAAGTAACTGATAACCATCCGCAGACCCCGTGGGCGCATTGGTTTTTGGGCTGGCAACATAAATTGACCGATATCCGCCAAAGCCTGCAAGGCATCATGCGTAAACCCATGGCGGTGCAACTGCCTAATAACGATCGCAAGATGTCGGTAGCGCTCGCCATACTGCTCGCCACACTATTATACGTCTCCGCACTCGCCTTGCTCGGCAATTTCATTCTGGGTCATGCAGCAGACGGCATGGATACCGGTATTCGTTCATCAATGACCGTGGAAGTGCTGGCCGCAACATCCGAACAAAAGGATTGGAAGAGCGCGGAGGAACGTTTGAAAATCCTGCAAACCAACTTACGGAAATTGCCTGGCGTAACGAAGGCCGAGCCTGTGCCACTTGCACATATGCGTGATCTGCTCAAACCTTGGCTTGGTGAAAAAATCACGCTGGATGGCTTGCCTTTGCCGCTGTTACTGGATGTCCAGCTTGATCCCAAAGCGACCATCGACAAAAACGCGTTGAACCGCATCGTCAATGAAGTGCCGGGCAGCATGCTCGATGATCATGGCCGTTTCTTGGGGCAATTGATTGCCTTTGGCCAAAGCATGCGTAACATTTCGCTGACCATCATCATCGTCAGCATCGGTGCACTAATCCTCAGCGCGTATTTTTCGGCGCAGGCGACGTTCTATATGAACCGCGACATGATTGAAATTCTGCATTTGATTGGCGCGGAAGATAATGCGATTGCCCAACATACCGGCATGAGCATTCTGCGCCTGATGCTCGTTTCATGTTCGGTTGCATTGGCATTTCTGTTCGTAACACTTATTCTGGTCGTGCGAAGTGCGGCGGGTATCGATTTCTCGCTATTTCCCAATTTCGATATTGGCTTTTTCGACTGGGTCGCGCTTATTCTTGAATGGGGCATTCTGTTTTGCGCCTCCGTTCTCTTTTGTTTACTGGCGGCGCGCTTCACAGTCTTGCAGGCGCTACGCCGCTTGCTGTAGCACACAAGGCAGGGCTGGTTGCGCCCATTTTAAAATGGGTGCAGAAGCATCGCCTTCAATAACCACCGCAGAGCGAGTGAAGCTTTGAGGTGGACAGGTTTAGAGCCTCAGCCATATAATATGGGCATGAGCCTTCGCCAGAATTTCCTTTCACCATTGTTCAATGGCATGTTTATCATCCTGCTGCTGTGGCTGGTGGGATTCATATTGTACACGCGAGACGTGCTATCGATGCCATCAGGGGTCATTGACCCTGCGCTTAAATCCGATGGCATCGTGGTGCTGACAGGCGGCACCGAACGTGTGCCGATGGGTCTTGAATTGCTGCAAGGCAATTATGCGCCGCGCTTGCTTATCTCCGGTGTTGATCCGCGCACCAATCCGACCGCTCTTATTCAAAACCATGCTGCACGTTCCAAAATGGAATGCTGCATTACGCTTGGCGTCTTTGCCGAGGACACTCATGGCAATGCCAAGGAAGCCGCAGGCTGGGTACAAAAATTCCAGATGAAGAACATCATCATGGTCACGGCCAATTACCATATGCGCCGTGCGCTATTGGAATTCCATCAGGCCTTGCCGCACACCATCGTCTATCATGTATCGGTAAACCCGGCTATTGCACGTATTGATGAATGGTGGATGCATCCCGGCACGGCAGGCATGCTGATGGCAGAATACAATAAATACTTGATTGCCACGATTAAGGCAGCGGTGCACAGCGTAATGGCGGCAGAGTAATCATGCTGAGTAATAAGATGGTTACGCCAAAGGTCACACCGCTCATTTTCCTGCGTAATATCCTGTTCAATATCTTCTTCTTCACATGGGCGCCCTTGGGCAGCCTTGCTGCATTGATTGTGGGAAGTGTTTCGAAGGACCGTGCCTTGTTCTTGAAATTCATTGCCGCATGGGTGGGCGTGATTGATTGGGGCGAGCGCGTTTTTTTAAATCTGCGCCATGAAAAAATCGGCCTAGAAAACTTGCCGCCCAAACCGTTCATCGCAGCCTTGCAACACCAAGCCGCATGGGAAGCGATGCAAGTCCCCATCTGGTTTCCCAATGCCGCCATCGTGCTCAAACAAGAATTGCTCGAAGTGCCCTTATGGGGTCCATGCATGAATAAATACGGTGCCATCCCCGTGCAACGCGCGAAAAAGGGCAGCGATATCCGCCGCATGCTGTCAGCTGGCGAGGATTTCGTGAAACAACAACGCGCCATCGTCATTTTCCCACAAGGCACGCGCGTCAAACTGGGCGAAACCAGACCTTACCAACGCGGCATCGGCGTACTCTATGAACATCTGAATGTACCCGTGGTGCCCATTTCCTTGAATTCCGGCGAATATTGGGGCCGTGTCAAACTATTCGGCTTTTTGAATATCCATTTCCCCGGCGTAGTACACGTCACCATTCACCCTGCGATACAGGCAGGGTTGCCACGTGATGAAATGATGGAAAAGCTGCAAACAGCGATTGAAGGAGCTGCTAGTTAATCGTCAGTTCGCGTTCGATGACCTGATATTCCCGTGCGCTGATATGATCAACTACGGCGATGCGTACTTGATACAGCTTACCTTCCAACGAAGTTTCCCAGAAATTCAGGAATTTTCGCAGCACCGGAAATTTTGGCAGCAGGTCTAAATCCTGCCAGATGAAGCTTTGCAATAATTGGGGATGATCAGGGATGCGGTAGAGGATTTCCGCGGTAGTCAGCCTGTAATGCTCAAGCTGCCGCTTAAAATCATTTGAAGGAACAATGATGCCACCACCATCTGCCATCCATTCAGGGTAAGGGAAGACGGATAATTTTTAGTTAAAAGTAGCGCTACCAAGGCATTAGAATCTCGCTGGCGCTAAGGATTTTTGGTGTTTTTCGAGAACCGGAACGCAAATGTACATTTAGTAGATGCGTACCGGAAGCACAGAAAAACGACAAAAAGCCAACGCGCCAGTTAGAGATTATAAACCGCCCAAAAAGTCGCGTTTACCTAATTCCACGCCGTTATGACGCAAAATCGCATAGGCAATCGACATATGGAAAAACAAGTTTGGAATAACAAAGCCCAATAGATATTGCTGGCCGGTCATCTGCATATCCTGACCACCCACTTTCAGTGAAATGATTTTGCCTTCACTGCCATCAATGTGCTGCGCCGAAAAGCCGCCAACGAATTTAATCGTCTTGGCAATGCGTTCTTGCAGTTCGGCGAATGTTACTTCGGTATCGGCATAGCTGGGAATTTCTGCGCCAGCCAAACGCGCTGCGCCGCCCTTGGTTACATCGCTGGCAATCTGGATTTGTTTGGATAGCGGCAACATATCCGGCGCGAGGCGCGAATTGATAAGTACACTGGGGTCAATTTTCTTGGCGGCGGCGAATGCTTCGCCCTTTTTCAGAATTTCGGAAAGAATGCCCAATTCACGGGTAATCACGGGGATAGAGGCTTGGTACATCGAAAGGGTCATAAGGGAGTTCCTGATAAGATAAGGATGCTCTCTATTTAGCCCGCCCCCATCTAAAGGCAAGGGCGCAAAAGACTAGCTCGCTAATTGATGTTTGGCAGCTGTGGGTTTACGGCGTTCTACCAAACCCTGCTCAGCTATTGCGCGAAGCTTGGCAACCGCACTTTCTGTATCAGTTTCCGCTAGATGTGCACTGATAGCATGGATTTGTGGCTCGCTAAGATGAACCGGCACCCCACTGGGCGCATCACTTGTCTTCCAGTACGTAAGTGCGTTGGTGATTGCATTGGGCGTCATTTCCAACCTTGAAATGGTCTTGATATTCACCGCAATACGGGAGGCATTAGAATGGGTCAGGGCTACTTCACCCTTGCCCTCCAGATTATAATGATCGGTGGCCTTGGCGGTATCCAATGAACACGGCACAGCAATCAATGGTGCATGGGGATCTTCTGGCAACACATAGATATCGGATTTAAATCCGTCATCCATTCCGTGCACGCCGATGTAGGCAATGCGTGTGGGATCTAAATTTTCTTGGTTCAATTCGGTGGTTGGTGTTGGTGCTTGGCGCAGTTTTTCGCGCTCTATCATTTGTTTGGCTTCATTGCGCGCAGAAATCGCTGCTTCCTGATCAGCTATTTCGCGTTTGGCTTTGATATAATCCATGCCGTTATACCTTTTGAAAATTTATGTTCGTCATGCCGAGTCTTATGCTCAAGCTATTGAATATGAATTCTAATTTACAGCATGGATGAGAAACTAATTCGCCAAAACGCATCAAGCGTGGTTAAAACGCGAAAATTTTTGCCGGTAACCTTAAGCAATGGTTCAACGCGCGAATTTTTATTTCTACAAACCGCATCAAATGCCATTCAATTCACGCAGAAATGTTTCCGAATATGGTTTTTTTCGTGCCTCAATCCTTAAATTTGCGTGCAGCATTTTTTGGCTTCCCCTTAACCTGTCTGAACAAACCGTTTGAACGTGGTTAATAGATCGAAAATAGATCAAATTTGAGAGAAATTTTCTCAAAAATTTTAATCATTTTATTGGCAAATTTTCATTTTAAAACAATAGGTTATCCACCGTGACATTAATGTTTCGGTGACGATTTTAACCTTATTCTGAAGTCATCGAAACGAACCAATTTTTTAAGGTTAGTCACATGACCAAGAAGTCAAAAAAGAGCTCAAAACTAGTCTCTCAAGTTCTTCTCTCCGGTCTTTTCGCCCTCGCATCCTTTGCCGCTACCGACGCTCTCGCAGCAAGCGCCTCAGATTTCAAAACCGCTGAATATAACCGTGGCTGGCAGCTCAGCACAATTGGCGCAGCGGAAGCATGGGCACGCGGGTTCACAGGCGCAGGCCAAATCGTCGCCGTATTCGATAGCGGCATGAATAAAACCCATGAAGATTTAAATGCCAACATTGCAGGCCCTGGATTTGATGCCGTAACCGGTCTTGAAGGTGTTGCTGCTGACGTTAACGGTCACGGCACATTCGTATCAGGCATCATCGCTGGTGAGCGTAATAATCTTGGTTCTGAAGGCGTTGCATTTAACAGCAAGATTTTGACCATTCGCATCGTGAACCCAGATGGTTCCGTTAGCCTTACCGATGGCAAGCTTGCCGCGGGTATCCGTTATGCAACCAGCCATGGCGCTGGTGTCATGAACAATTCATGGAACACCTCTACCAATATCAGCCAAGTAACCAAGGCTGGCCTTGATGGCTTCATGCCACAAACCTTGCAAGCGTACCGTGAAGCCGTAAATGCAAACCGCATCATCGTGTTCGCAGCCGGTAACGACGGTAAAGCACAACCTGGCTTTTATGCAGCCTTGCCAAAACTTTATGCTGAATTGACCGCTGGCTGGATTTCCGCTGTGGCAATCGATGGCACAGGCAAGATCGCCAGTTATTCAAACCGTTGCGGCGATACCGCAGCATGGTGCCTTGCAGCTCCTGGTAGCGCCGTTGTATCGACCATGCGTAATGCAAACAATTCATACGGTACAGGTAGCGGCACATCCTTTGCAGCGCCCGTTATCTCCGGCGCAGCAGCCGTACTGAAACAACAATGGCCAAATCTGACCAACGCACAGATCAAAGCCATTCTGTTCAAGACTGCAACCAAAACTGGCGTATATGCGAATGCTTCCATCTATGGCCAAGGCTTGCTGAACCTTGAAGCAGCGACCCGTCCTGTTGGCCCGACCACAACCCCAACACCAACTCCAAAACCAACCACGCCGGTAACAAGTCCAAAACCAACCACACCAACGAAACCAACCAGCGGCAGTGGTGCTAAATTCGGTCGTGGCTTTGGTGTCTATGGTCGCGGCTTTGGTGGCTATGCAAAGAATGTTGAAGCACTTACTCTCATCACGTTCGATGAATTCGGCCGTGACTTCTATATGGACTCGTCCAGCTTCTTTACCAACGAACTGCCAAGCTTTGATAGCGTAACCGCATTGCGTGAATTTGGTAACGGCATGGAAACCACAACCATCGGCAAGACAACCTATGGTTTTGCAAACGCTGACGGCAAAACCACCCTTGCGGGAGCACAATTCGATGGCGTACGCATGTTCATCGAAACACCTGTATCCAGCAGCACTAATGTGACCGCAGCATTCAACATCAACCCAAGCCAGGTGTTCGGTCTTGCACCACGCGATGTGGCCTTTGCTGGCAAGCTGGTAGATGGCGAAGCCTTAAGCAACCCATATATGTCACTTGCAAAAAATCCAATCACCGTTGCTGCACAAGCAAACCTTTCCGATGATGTATGGGTGAAAGGCGGTAGCTTCTTTGGTGAACAAACAACCGACCTCAACGCACCCGTAACCTTGTCACAAGATCCAAATTATTCATCAGGTCTTGGAAAAGTATTCGGCGGTGCAGCTGAAATCGGCACCAAGCTCGGCACCAAACGTTCCGGCCTTGCGTTCACGGGCGGTTTTGTGAACGAACAAAACGCGATGCTGGGCTCAATTTCCAGCGGCGCGACCAAACTGGCTGACTCAACCAACACCATGTTCGCTGGTGTTAGCGCTAAGTTCGATTTAGGCGGCGGTTTGAATGCTTTTGGTGGCTTTGAAATGGGCTGGTCAAAGGTACAAAGCGCACGTAACTCGATCGTTGAAAACGTATCGGATATTAATTCCCAGTCCTTCCGTGCTGGCTTGACCAAAACGGGTGTCATTGGAAAATCCGACAGCTTTGGTTTTGTAGTAAGCGAGCCACTTCGTGTAAACAGCGCAACTGCAAACCTCAATATGGGTAATTCGTTGAATGCTGATGGCAGCGTAAATTTCTCGTCATCATCCGCAGATATCAGCGCAGAAGCTCATGAACTTGACTTGCAGGCTTTCTATACCACCGAAGTTTCGGATAAGGGCAAATTCGCTGCTGGCTTGTTGCTTCGTGAAAATGCAAACCATGTTGCTGGCGCAAGCGAAGCCGTTGCCATGGCACGTTATAAGTTGAGCTTCTAATTGGACTTCTAATCAGTTCTAATGCCAACCTAGCCCCGCCCCACTTGGCGGGGTTTTTTATTTCTTGGTTTTCTTTTTTGCTTTTTTGCTAATCTTCTTTTTCATTTTTTGTCCTGAAATCTTTGTACCAAATACAAGATAAAATTTATCAGGAATTGATGAAAAAATTGCTAAGATTATTCAATAAATACAGGGCTTTTTGCATTTTCTTACCCGGCAAAAAATGCCTGTTTTTGGCATATTTTTTAATCACGGTTGCGGCGCGTTTCCGGTTGGTGCAGCGGGCGGCGTGAGCGATTGGCTCATCTTCACCATCCATGCATCGGCCTTCATTTCATCGCCGTTTTGCATATCGAAGATGATGATGTCATCGCGCAACTCGCCCTTGCTTTGTAACGCCAACATCTCGCCATAAAATAATTTCTCGTGCATTTTCTGCATCGGCAAAATTACTTGTACATCCGCATCACTCACACCCGCTTGCGCGGCTAACTGGCTTGGCAACGATGCGGCACTGTTTGAAAGTCCGTGCCCTGCGCCAACGATAAATAAAATATTATTGCCTTGTGCATGAGCCAAGGCGTTACGTGCCATATGTTCATCGCCTGCGCTTTGTGTGCGAAGGCGTATAACCTCTTCAAATACAGCGGTTAATTCTTCGATATGTTTTTGGTTTGTTGGCGTTGCCATCTCGCGCGCAAGACTGGAAATAAATTTCTGCGTATCCGCCTTGTCATCAACCGGCATATAGGTGGCAAGATTGATTAAATCCATCAAAGCCGCAGGAAATGGCTGGTTTGGCGCTAATATCTGGTCTAATAATGTTACCGCAGGGCTGGCAGGATTACGTTTGGCTTCTTGGTCGCGCTGCGCTTTCACGCCTGACAAAAATATCTGTTCAATCAGTAACGGGTCGCGATTTAAACGCGCACGAACGATTTTCAATGCTTCATCAGCTGCAATAAATTCATCGCCCACTGCATGTACCGGAATGGGCGTTGCAGTGCGGAATACATTCTGTGCGGTTTGTACAAAGGCATTGAACAACGCGGCAGAGGCATCGCGCGGCGCTCCTGCTTTTGGTGGCGCACTTAAACGGCGAATGGTTTTTGGAAAAACTGCATTCACGCTACTGGCGCGTAACATGCGTGCATCCACTTCGGAATAGATTCCGGCAAATCCACTTTGCTTCAACGCCGCTGCAACCTGTGTATTAGTTGATAATGCCTGCAATACGCTAGATGTATGCACTTCGAGCACCACCGCAAATTTTCCGGCCTTTGTGATACGTGCTGTAAATTTATCCAGTAAGGCTTGTGTCTTGATGGTGCTGCTAGCAGGCGTTGCAGCTGCAGGCTGCATTGGCAAACCCGGAAGAAGCGGGCGCGTGGGCGCTTGCGGCTGTCCGCCTAATCCCGGTAATACGGGTGGTTTTTTGGGTGGCTGCGCCATTAAATAAATACCATTTTTTTATGCATGCGAATGTGTGCACAAGCTAACTATCTGTAATGCTTTCGGCAAGCATTGACCAATGAGTATGGTTAACGCCGCATATTAATAAACGTCACTTTGTTACTTTCACGATTTGGCAGTACAACACTGGGAAATAGGATATTTTAATTTTTTTCAGGTGTAGCAATGCCCCATCCGTTAGCCGGACATTACAATTATAAGACTGCCAACTGGGATGATATTTTTTCTCGTGCCGAAGACGGTGATCTGGAAGCCGTCGCCATTGGCGCGAATATTTTATTCCAAGGCTTTGGTCACCCGCTCACCAATCCCAAAATCAGAATTGATACCCTTCTTGCCCGCCAATGGTTGGAACAAGGCGCAGCCATTGAAGCCACCCATGAATCGGGCACTGAACGTTTATGCACGGTCATGCATGGATTAATGCAAACAGCCCATATCGGCTTAATCAGTAAGGAACAAGAAGATCAGGGGCGCGAAAAATTATTGAAGAACCGCACATGGATCCAGACCGAAGCAGCCGCCGGTAATGCTGCCGTTTTGCGTATCCTCAGCTTCATGCATGGGCGTGGTGGGCTTGGTGTTAAACGCAATGTTGATAAAGCAATCGAGTTGTTAAAACTCGCTGCAGAAAAGAATGACCCTTTTGCCCTGTATGATCTAGGCACAATCTATACTGGCGCCATCCGTGAATCCGACCGCGATTATCTGGAAGCAGCACGTTACTTCAAGCGTGCCGCGCTAATGGGTCATGCCGATGCACAACGCGAAGTTGGCGTGATCATCACCAATGCGCTGGCAAATGATATCAAGATTACATCGCGTATCGCGCAAATCGCCATCGACCAGCCGAACATCGCAGCCCAGTACGATGATTTGCAAAACACGAAGTTTGGTATGGAGTTACTGGAAACATCTGCCAAGCAAGGGCGCATTTCTGCCATGTATTCGCTGGGCCGTGCCTATTCGGGCGCATCTGCATTCAATGGCGCTGTGGAACGCAATGTAGAAACAGCGGTGCAATGGTATCAACAAGCCGTGGATAAGGGTTATCCGCGTGCCTTCATCGAATTGGCAAAGCTTTATGAAACATGGTTCAATGATACCGGCGAAAATCATCAAGAACATAACAAGGCGACCGCATTAATCATCTACAACCATTTGCTGGGTCGCCCAAGAAAACCTGGCGATAAAATTACCGTTGCAACGCAGCCATTGACGCCTGATCAAGTTATCGAAGTACAAAGACGCCGCGCTGCATTGGAAGAAGAAGCAATCAAAGACAGCAAGACATGGTACCGATATGCCAATGGTGATCGCCGCATCACCTTTGATGATGGCACCATGCTTACCCTTACGCCGTATCAGGATGAAACCAATCCAAAATTAAATGTGCCAGCTGATATTGCGCGCGCACAAGATCACGAAACAGGGAATGGTCATGCCAAAAGCCTGAACGAAGCCTATTCGATTTACAAAGAATTATTGGCGCGTACAGCAGATGGTGAATACACCATGCCCACGGCGGACGAGATCAAGAAAATCAAATTGCTGATGGCAGCAATTGAAAAACGCGCAGACAGCGTGATTGAGCAGCCCAATGGCAATCGCACACTGATCTTCAAGGGCGGCATTGGTAAACCGGATGACATCGTCTTTGCCGGTCCCAAAGACGTGCCTGATTATAAAAAGAAAAAGGCTGCGGCAAAGGCAGCTAAAGGGTCAGGTGATGCGCCGGAACGTCCGACAGATACATCGCAAACGAGCGACAAAGCAGCGCGCAACGACCGCGGTAAGAAGAACGAAACCTAACCGTTTTATAAGCCCGCAAACGGGCTAACATCGGCTGGGTCGTTCAGGAAATCTTCCATGCTTTCATTATCGCCCTCGCCTTCGAAATTACGCTCGAAGATGACGGTCAGAATGGTAACGCAGGTAGAAATCATGGTGATGTCCTGCGCGGTGATTTCCTGTTCCACCAATCCTTCACAGAATAAATACAAAAAGCGCGAAAACGACGACGCCATCGGGTAATTGCAGAACCCGGCCTTGCCTTTTATCTCAAAACTTTTTTCGATGATGCTTCGCATCGCGTCGCTTGATACAACGCCAGGCTTCAAATCCGCGACAATGCGCTGCAAACGTTTCAGCGCGCCCTTAATCTCGTTCATCAATTCGGGCAGCGTCTCCGCCATGGAGGCTTCGGCTTTCCCAACCACCGTTTCATTGAGTAAGGATCTAATCGACTTACCCATGCCCAGTTTTTTCTTCAAACTGGTATCGGGCTTAATGAACACCGTTCCGTCTTCATCGCGGACAAATTTCTTGGACATGTGGTTTCCTTGGGCAGTTTTCCTTAGGGGGGATTCCTTGAGGGGATTCCATTGGCAGTATCGGCCTTACATATCGCAAAAAACCCCTACTTTCTGGTAAACGTCGCATATCGGGATATTCCGGTTTTGATAATTACTTGTTTTAGTTGCAATTAATTCATTTCTTGAACTAGGTGCCACGAGCGCCTATATGTTTGGCACTCGAGCCGTTTGAGTGCTAACAGCCTCAAAGAGCTAGTAAAACCTACTATAACTAAGGAGTTACCCATGAAGTTTAGACCTCTGCACGACCGTGTTGTTGTGCGCCGCCTGGAAGGCGAAGCAAAGACCGCTGGCGGAATTATCATTCCGGATACAGCTAAAGAAAAGCCACAAGAAGGCGAAATCATCGCCGTGGGCGCAGGCGCACGCGATGAAAGCGGCAAGATTGTTCCATTGGATGTCAAGACCGGCGACCGGATTATTTTCGGCAAATGGTCAGGCACCGAAGTAAAGATTGATGGCGAAGATCTGCTCATCATGAAGGAAAGCGACATTATGGGTGTTGTGGAAACAACCTCATCGTCAAAGAAAAAAGCTGCTTAATTAAATTAATATAACAGGAGTAAAAAACCATGGCTGCTAAACAAGTAGTATTTCACGCCGATGCGCGTGACCGCCTATTAAACGGCGTGAACATTCTGGCGAATGCCGTAAAGGTAACGCTGGGTCCAAAAGGCCGTAACGTTGTGATTGAAAAATCCTTCGGCGCGCCACGCACCACCAAGGACGGCGTAACCGTTGCCAAGGAAATCGAATTATCCGATCGTCTTGAAAACATGGGCGCACAATTGGTGAAGGAAGTTGCTTCCAAAACCAACGATTTTGCTGGCGATGGCACCACCACTGCTACTGTTCTTGCACAAGCGATAGCCCAAGAAGGTACCAAGGCTGTTGCTGCTGGCATGAACCCGATGGATTTGAAGCGCGGCGTAGATATGGCCGTTGAAGCGATTGTTGAAGAACTGAAGAAACAATCCCGCAAGGTAAAGTCCAACGATGAAATCAAACAAGTTGGAACCATCTCAGCAAATGGCGATAAAGAAATCGGTCAATTCCTTGCCCAAGCTATGGCAAAGGTTGGCAATGAAGGCGTTATCACTGTTGAAGAAGCAAAGAGCCTTGAAACCGAATTGGATGTTGTAGAAGGCATGCAGTTTGATCGTGGTTTTGCATCACCTTACTTTGTGACCAATGCCGACAAGATGATCTGCGAACTTGAAGAACCATATATTCTTTTCCATGAAAAGAAATTGTCCGGTCTTCAACCATTGCTCCCAGTATTGGAAGCAGTTGTTCAATCTGGTCGTCCATTGCTCATCATCGCTGAAGAAATCGAAGGCGAAGCATTGGCAACCTTGGTTGTGAACAAGCTACGCGGCGGTTTGAAAGTTGCTGCGGTGAAGGCTCCTGGTTTTGGCGATCGCCGTAAATCAATGATGGAAGATATGGCAACCCTGACCGGTGGCCAGCTCATTTCCGAAGATTTGGGCATCAAGCTTGAAACCGTAACGCTTGCCATGCTTGGTAAAGCGAAGAAGGTTCGCATCGATAAGGAAAACACCACCATCGTTGATGGTTCAGGTAAGAAGAAAGATATCGAAGCACGTTGCAGCCAAATCCGTCAGCAGATGGAAGACTCAACGTCCGATTACGACCGTGAAAAGCTTCAAGAACGTCTTGCTAAACTCGCTGGCGGCGTTGCCGTTATCCGTGTTGGCGGCGCAACCGAAGTTGAAGTGAAAGAACGCAAGGACCGTGTTGACGATGCGATGCATGCAACCCGTGCAGCTGTTGAAGAAGGTATTCTTCCCGGCGGCGGTACCGCATTGCTATACGCAGCAGCAGTCCTTGATAAGGTGAAGTTTGCTAACGACGATCAACGTCGCGGCATCGACATCATCCGCAAGGCTGTGCAAGCTCCTATCCGTCAAATTGCTGAAAACGCAGGTATTGACGGCGCATTGGTGGTTGGCAAACTGACCGAACAGAAGAAGACATCCTTCGGTTACGATGCACAAAACGGCGAATATGTTGACATGTACGAAGCTGGCATCATCGATCCTGCTAAGGTTGTACGCACTGCGTTGCAATCTGCAGCTTCCGTTGCCGGTCTCCTCATCACCACCGAAGCGATGATTGCTGAAAAGCCTAAGAAGGAAACTTCCGGCGGCGGTCAAGGCGGTCACGGTGGCGGCATGGGCGATATGGATTTCTAATATCCCCATAGTGCAGGGCCGGTTGCGCGTAAGCGCAGAGGCTTCGCACAAATAAATAATCAAAGCCCTCCGAAGCAATTCGGGGGGCTTTTTTTATTACCTGCAATCACAGATCATCTCGCAAAAAACGAAGATGGCAATAGTTTCATGATTGCCCACAATGTATTTTTCACAAATGCCGATGAAACAAAATTAGCTTAATACATTCTTCATCGGAACTGTTCCAAATTGGATACATAGCGAATTTAGTTTTTTCAGAATTTTATACTGTTAACGTTTTAGTTAAACTTTTTTTACAACAGGCGCCTTTAAACAAGGAATGGGTATGACCCAAGGGTCACAGGTTGCAAAACCACCAGCATCGCCAAACACCCGTTTGAATGAAACGGATGACGTCATCTCCTTAACCCATCTGCTTCACCGCGCGCATCGCGCCATCAGCCAATCACGCGAATTATGCCATCGCACTGCGATTTTGCAGCATTCCGGCCGCGGCCCCCCACAGCTTGGCGATCACCAAGCCGATTAAAAAACAAAAACAATAAAACACATTACTGATGAGGGATTCCCATGTCTGTTGCTCATGACGCTACCGCTATGCCTAATGCATCTATGCCAAGCCTTCACGGCACTTCCACAAAAATCGTGACGGCTGGCGCGCCTGCCAATACCAATCATGTTGCGGTTGAACCCGCCAATATCATCGATATGAATATCGAAGCCTTGCTGCGTTCCAAGGGCCAAAATGGCGAAGAAATGAACGCCAAACAATTCGCCAGTCTGGCAACCGAATATCTGTTGCAACAATATGAACTTGCCAAAGCCGAAACCAATCTGCATGGCGGCAGCAGCGTCGGCATGTTCTTCAACACCATCAATAACATGTCTTCAAAATCGCTGATTACCGTTGGCTTGCTTTCTGCCTTTGCCGTGGATATCGCGGTGTTTGGCGGCGGCGCATCCTTGCTGATTGCAAAAAGCCCGCTGTTTTACGGTATGGCTGCTGCATCCCTGCTTACCGCATCGCTGATTGGTACGGCAGAAAGCAATGTGACGCGGGGTGCATATACGGCGGTTGCGTCCGCACTGGCGCTTGCCGCTGCCTATCAGGTTGCGAGCTCCAACCCCGATTATGTGAATGCATGGGCGCATGGGTTCACCGGCATGGATAGCGTGCATAATGTCGCCGCCACCAAAGCAGCGGTTGCAGCAGATGCCAAAGCCAATTTGGCGGGTCAAGTGCAACATCTAACGCAGCAAGTGGAACATGGCGGCGTGAACGGCAGACATGTGATGACCGATGGCAATCCGCATAATGATTATCTGGTGGGTGATTTGAAAACGGCACAACGGGCCTTAGACACCGCCATTATCGAAGCCACCAAAACCGCATCGGATTTGAAAGCTTTGGGCGATGAAAAGCCATCACATAAAATCGGGCTGATATCCGCCACTGCCTATATCGGCGCATGGCTGACATTGGCGCAGTTGCAGGTTGCTAACATCATTTCCAAAGGCCCCAAATGGCTGAAAGAAGCACAACATGACGCCAAGACATTCAAAGCCAAAAAAGAAATGATCAAAGCACTTGAAACAAACCCGTCGCGCGTGGATGCCAAACTTTCCGCCGTGCTTGAAAAAATGAAGGAATTTTATCTGGCAGGCGTCAAAGAAACGCAAGGCGATGCAGGTGTGAAACGCGTGACCGCCACGCTGTTTACCGAAAGCAACTTTGATAAAATGAATGACCACGCAACGGAGTTGTTCAGTGAAGCAATTAAACGTGATGACACCGCCATGATGGCACGAGCAAAACGCAGCGCAGGCTTCAAACCTGCCGAAGCGCGTATCGCTTAAGCCCAACCTTACCCTCAAACCTCCCTGCCAGCACGTTGCTGGCAGGGTTTTTTATGGCTTATGATTCAATACTATACCTTGAAACCAATACCCCAGTTGCGCGCGCCAATCGGCGTTTTGTAAGCTCATCCCACGCTATTTTTTATGGGATTTCACTTATTGGATTTTTAATGCCAGCCACATCACCCACCGCCAATCCGCAAACACTGCATGAAGCCTTGCATGAATTTCTGCGCCGTGAGCATCCCGATTTTGACAAAAAATTGCCGTACAATGTTGAACCAAATGTAACCATCATCCGCGAGTTGGAGTTGCGAATTTTGCCATCCAGCACGCGCAAAGGCGAAGCGTTGATTGGCGGTCATGAAATTATCGAAGCCATTTTACGCGGCAAGCGGCTGCATAGTGATCAGCTTATTGGACAAATCCCGATGGGTGATGAAACCAACCCTGGTCACAAACTTATCGTCAAATATCTCAAACGTTATTTTGCGCGTCATGCCAAAATTAAATATACGCCGACCTTGCGCGCTGCATTGCTGGAACGCCTGCAAGCGCGATGCCGCTTAAAGAACGGCGTTTGGAAAGCCGAAATTGCAAAATTCATCAATGGTGAACAGCCGCATCTGGCCTTGCAAGAAGCGATTGATGAAATCACCCATAAGCTAAGCAAGAAGACGGGCGGCAAGGAAAACTATCTGCGTTCTATTCTGCGCCCCGGCAAAACCGGAAACATCCCGCTGCCATTCAGTAAAACGCATTTGCGCCGTTATACGGCACGCCGCCACAGCAAGCTGGTACGCCACATCCGCCCTGACCTTCCCAGAACGTTCAAGCAAGCCTTAAACCTTTAAGCGCAGCGATTATCACTTCACTTCTTCAAGCGTTTTTAGGTTGCGTAAACTTGGCACGCGCCACGCGATGAGGCCGGCAACCACCAATGATAATACCCCGCCAACAACTACGGCTGGAACAGTGCCCAGCCATGCGGCCATGGCGCCGGATTCAAAATCACCAAGCTCGTTCGAGGTGGTGATGAACAGCATATTCACTGCACCCACACGGCCACGCATGTCATCGGGCGTGTTCATCTGCATCATATGCGTTCTGACATACACGCTGACCATATCGGCACAGCCAAGCAGCACCAGCATCGCAAAGGACAGGTATGCATCAGTAGATAAGCCGAAGATGATTGTCACCACAGCAAATACAATAATGCTCAGGAATAAATTGCGTCCCGCATTGCCTTTCAAGCCATGCTTGGCAAGCACCAAGGCCATGACAGCAGCACCAATCGCAGGCGCGCAGCGCAATAACCCCAAACCTTGCGGGCCAATATTCAAAATATCTTTGGCATAAACCGGCAGCAACGCAATCACGCTGGCGAACAATACCGCGAATAAATCCAATGATATCGCGCCCAATAAAATCGGGCGTTGCTTGATGAACAGGATACCAGCAAACAAATTCTCCAGCGTCAGCGGACGTTTCACGATGGTGGTTTTGGTCTTCATCTGCGTGTTCATGAAACTGGCGAGCGCCAAGAGTAATGCAGAAACTATATATACGGTTGTCACACCAAAGAAGAACAGCCCGCCAGCAATCGCGGGGCCCAGAATGGTCCCGATCTGGAACATGCTGGAATTCAGCGCCACTGCTTTGCTGAAATGCTCGGGCGGAATGGAATTGGGCAATAAGGCCTGCATGGCAGGCGCGCCAAAAATCCGCACAATCCCAAGTAATGCCGAACACATATAAATCAGTGCAGGCGCGATGAATTCAAAATGTGTACCCAGCATTAAAATCATCGCCGCCAATGCTGCGATAAAATGGGTGATGGCCATGATCCGTTTGCGGTCCATCTGGTCGGCCAATTGCCCTGCAAATAATACCAAAATCACACTTGGCAAGAATTGCGATAATCCAACAAGGCCGATGGCGAACGGGTCATGGGTGATTTCATATATCTGCCAGCCAATCGCAACGCCCAGCATTTGCCAGCCCAGCGTGCCGGTAAACCGCGAAAGGCTAAGCAATGCAAAATCGCGATAATGAAACAGAGAATTGGGATTATTGAACATAATTAATTTTTCTGAAGGTTCGAGATAACGCAATCCAGCATGGCCTTGTCTTCGCGCGGCAAGCCCATAAACATCTGGATATAGGGTTTGGAAAAATTCGCTTCCGGCATCGCGAATTGCGGCACAGGCGGGCCGACTTGTAGAACAGTCGGATCAAATGTGGCAATAGGATATATCGCATGCCCCAAAATGAAATACATATCGTAATTGAGTGTGTTCATAAATGCAGGTGTACGTAACGTGCAGCCCGGCACATGGCGTTCTTCCAATTCGCACACAACAAACGGGCGGTTTCGCTGTAATGTCTTTTGGCTCCCGCGCAAGATTGCTTCTTCCGCGCCTTCGGCATCGATTTTCAAAAACCCAACTGGTGGAAGTTGCAATTCAATCAGTTCATCATCCAAGGTACGCAGTGCAACCGTCATGCTTGCAACACCGTCGATGCGCCCCGGGAAATCCGCGGCCAGTTTTCCATAATTTTTTTCAATGCTCGCCCATTGCTTCACCGCCGTCTGCCCGCAAATGGGAAATGACAATTGTGCTTCACCGCGCTTGTCTGACAGCGCGCAATCACGGATGGTCACGCGGCTCTTATAGCTTTCAAGGTTCTGGGTCAGCACTTGGCGAGCATCAGGCAAGGGTTCAAAGCACAGGGTATGGGCCGCGTTCTCGGCCATCTTGCTGGCATAAAGCCCAATAAGCGCCCCGACATCCACAGCAGTACGCCCGCGCAGCAGCGTGCATAAGGGCTTGATTAGCCTTAAATAATCGTCATCCCCCGCCTGCCAGCCGCTTTGTCTTACGGCGTCCAGCCTGTCCTGCCACTTATCCATTGAATTCCTTAAGTTTAATGCCCTTACTTTCAGTTGTTTTAATAGGTTAAACAAGTGCCATTTTCCTTGACCTTGTGGATAGTTTTCCCTAAAACACGCGCTCAAATACAATTTTAAAGGATGTTGTTATGGCTAGAGTTTGTGCAGTTACAGGGAAAAAAGTTTTGTTTGGCAACATGGTAAGCCATTCGAACCGCAAGACCCGCACCCGTTTTGAAGCGAATGTGCAAGTATGCTCATTCCCAAGCGAATTGCTCGGCCGCTCCATCCGTTTGCGTCTGACCCCAAATGGTATCCGCACCGTTGAAAAGCGTGGCGGTATCGATGCGTTCTTGCTCAAAGCCAAGAAGTCAGAGCTCGATGCAAAGCTGCTCATTCAACAACGCCGCGTTGTTGCTGCTAAGGCTCGCAAAGACAAGAAAGCTGCTTAAGCTTTCTCAAGCGGCATGATGCGTGATGTCGCCCAATGATAAAAAATTCTTCGCATAGCTTCACAATTGAAAAGATTTGTCCCACGACCAAGGCTCGCCTTGGCCGTCTTGTTACGCCACATGGCGAAATTCAAACACCCAATTTCATTTTCTGTGGAACCAAAGCCGCTATCAAAGGCCTTGCGCCCGATGTGATGAAGCGTGCAGGCACTGACATCATTCTATCCAATCTCTATCACCTGATGCTGCAACCCGGCGCGGATGTGATTGAAGGTCAGGGCGGCCTGCATGATTTCATGCGCTGGCAAGGCCCGATGCTAACCGATAGCGGCGGATACCAAGTATTCGCCATGCAATTCGGCGGCATCTCCGATGAAGTGAAGGGCCGCAACAAAGCATCACGCCCCAATACGGTGATCGGTATTACCGAAGAAGGTGTGACGTTCCAATCCTATATCGATGGCCGCAAAATTCTGCTCACCGCCGAAAGCTCCATGCATCTGCAACGCCAGCTTGGCGCGGATTTGATTATGGCGTTTGATGAATGCACAGCGTTCCATCATTCCAAAGAATACCAGATTGAAGCCTTGGCACGCTCCAACCGTTGGGGTGTGCGTTCATTGGAAGCATTCACCAAACAGAATACCGATGGCAAGCAAGCTCTCTATGGCATCGTGCAGGGCGCGCATTATCAAGACTTGCGTGAAAGCGCGATGAAGGACGTGACGGAGTTACCATATTTCGGCACAGCGGTTGGCGGATCTTTTGGTAAAAGCAAAGAAGATTTATATGCCATTCTGCGCTGGACGGCGCCACTCCATAAGCCCGAACGTCCTGTGCATTTATTGGGCGTTGGCGACATCGCCGATATTTTTGTCGGCATTAAACATGGCATTGATACGTTTGATTGCGTGCAACCAACGCGCCTTGGCCGTCATGGCGTTGCACTTATGCCATCGGAACCAGGGGCACGGTTGAATTTACGTAATGCGCGTTTCCGTGATGATACAACTCCGCTTGATCCTGAACATCATCATGAACATACCTCGCGCTTTACGCGCGGCTATTTGCATCACCTTATCAAAGCAGAGGAAATGCTCGGTATGCAGATTTTAACGGAGCACAATGTCTCGGTGATGAACCGCTTGATGCGTGAAATCCGCCAAGGTATCCGCGACAACACACTGGAAGCCGTAGAAGCCAAATGGCTCGCCAACAGCTGCCAGACTGATACGCAAAAAATCTACGGAACCTAAACGAAACTACAAGTGCAGCGACCGCTGACCCCAAAAATACTCTGGGAGCTTATGCGAGCGAAGCCATACGGCGTTTGAGTATATTACGAGCGAATATCGAATTGCCATTCGATAGAGTTGGTATCTGTAGCCAGATTGCAGCTTGCTGCGCTGGTCACAATGGTCACGGGCGGTGTCACTGACGCGCTGTTGATAAGCACTGCTTTAAGCCCTGTAATATCGCCGCCGGTCAGCTTCGTTGCCAAGCCAATGCATGCTTTCTTGGGAAGATTTGAGAACACAATGCCAAAGGTTGTCGCATCACGGTTGAACACGCGCATCGAACCGGTGGACAACGATGTCCACGGATGGTTCAGCGCCGGGGTTGCCGAACACGGCGTTCCTTGGGCAACACGCATTTCAACAGGGAATGCATTTTGTGCATCCAGCGTACAGGTCACATCAGCGATGGTGGCTAGCTGGTTCACGCGCGCATACAACTGACGGATATTCTGCACGATGGTTTGCATCTGGCGGTTGGCCTGATATTGGCGTGCATTTTCATACACTACGGCTGATACCATCCACACGGCCGCGATGATGACCGAAACCACCGCGAGCACGATGGTAGATTCAACCAGGGTAAGGCCTGCTTGGTTGTGAAAACGCGCGCTTGTGTGTGTCGTGGGTAAATGCGTCATAAGAATCCTCGTTTAAAAAGGGGTAGATTAGGTTTAGCGAAGAAGGCTTAACGATGCGTGAACATCTGAATAGCTACGGAATAAGCTTGATTTTACTGGTCTTTCTACTCGTCTTTCGTGGTGGGCTTTTTGGCTGCGGGTTTATTCGCAGATGGTTTGGCGGATGATTTCGCCCCGCCCTTAACACCGCCCTGATAGGGCGTTTTCACCCATTGTTTCTTGGCATCGCCCAATGTTTTTTGTTGAGGCGCTTTTTGTGGGGACGCTTTTTGCTTTGCTGCTGGTGCTTTGGTAACTGCCTTTGGCGTGACCTTTGGCGCAACCTTTGGCAAAGCCGTGTGCACAGGCGCACCGGTTTTTGTTTTTACTGTGGTACCGCCGATAATTTTTGGCGCTGGCCTTGGTGTCACGGCTGGCAAAATCTTGGCATGATCCGGCGCACTGGGTTCAGGTAGATCATCATAGGAATTAATCGGCTTCACCTTCACATTATCAACGCGCGGCTGTTGCACAGGAATGCGGCCACGAATGGATGGTGCTGGTGCCGCCGCTCCTGGTTTACGGTACCGTTCATTCAAACCAGCTTCCTTACCGCGCACAACTGACCAGCCGCGTATGGGTCCTGTATCCACATGCACGTGACCGCTATCGGGATAGAGCGCAACGCCGCCCTTTTGAATGGTTTTTGCAACTGCTTCCAAGGCGCTGCTATTCATCTCCGGAATGCGTATATCGGCCGCCTGGCCTTTCATATGGAAACTGTTCTTTGCAACATACTTATTGGTCTTGGCCAAATTCGTGTTGCTTTCGGGAGAGCGATAACCGGACAATAATTCAACCGGATCACTAGGCGACATCAATAATTTGTCGCGCAGATAAGCAATCAGGTCGATCAGTTTTGGATCGATGGGATATTCTTCGCCGGTATGACGGTCGCGGAAGATGCGATCAATTTGCTCGAATGCTTCTTTGTTGTACTGGCCGTTGCGGCGCGTTGTTACGTCGATGCGTTCGCCGCTTTGACGGTGCCACAGCACGATGGTTTGATCACCCTCTGGTGCTTTGGATAAATCGCGCGAAGGGGCGCAAGAGACAATAAGCGCAAGCAGGATAAATAACGCGCAATTCAAAAACGTTTTTTGCATGAAGGTCTTTTTGGGGAGTGATTTGCTTTTCATAAAGTGATGGAAAAGCTTTGTAGAACTTGGCTGGCTCGTCAACCTTTTTCGGGGTTCAAACCTCCCCGATTTGCACTTTATAAATTTCGCCACTTATAAATGCCGCCTTCATTGACAAGGTTTGTGTCAATATTGCCTAATTCCTGCAATTTCTGGCGAAGACGGTACAAAGTTGTGTCAACCGCATGGCTTTCAGCATCAGGGTGATACCCCCATAATTCGGTCATGGCATCTTTGCGCGACAGCCCCTTTTGTCCTGCATCCAATACTGCACATAAGAACGATGCTTCTTTTTCAGTCAAGGTAACGCTGCGCCCGGTCGCGGTTTCTTCCACCAGCCGTGCAAAGGGCTTGAACATATGGGTTGTGGCAAGGGCGCGCGGCTGTTTTCTACGCCGCAATTTTGCGCCGCCAATCGCCGCATCCAGCAACGCAGGAAGATGTATGGGTTTGGTAAATACAATATCATCGCTCGACCCTTCCATTTCACCAGCTTCAGCGATACGTATGCACAGTGGTGAGGCATCGGATTGTGGCACGTTTAATGTTGCGGGGATGATCCACACATCTGCATTCTGCGCGGTGCTGGCATCTTGCGTTTGGGCAAAATCATATTCGTGCCTGCCCCGTCCATTACCCGTGGCCTGTTCTGCCAGAATGGCAGCCAGCACATTATCCTTGCCCAGTAGTGTGATTTGAATTTTCTCGGCCATTTAAGGTGTGGGTTATCCGGGTGGGGTCATATTTTCCGTAGTATTCATTCTATTCTACTAAGCCATTGTTTGTAAACAGTTTTTATGTGGCAGCGGTTGGCATACCCCTTGCATTAACTAACATAGGGGTTAATGGCAGGGTAAGGGATAAACGAGGGGTTATGCATTCAGACTACATTTTAAAAGGACGGGGTCAGCTAGCGCTACACAAACCAGATTGGGTATCCATTGCGCCGTCTGCACCTGCTGTTGCATCTTCCGCCGCCCCGGCCACAAGTGGCTTTGAAGCTGCCGTTAAGGCACATGATGCCGCCTATGAAACCGTGAAGCACACATCCACCTCATCCAAGGGCACACACCGATACGCCAAAGCGGAAGCCATCACCGACCAGTTGAACAAAGCGCCATCACGCTCTGCAAGCACACGGGACGTTGTGGAACAACCCGCAGAACCGTCATCCGAGGCATCATCCGAGATTGGCGAAGATGGTTCGCTTTATCCAGAACGCAACAAATCTAGTGCGACGAAGATGAATGCGTTCAATCATAGCGGCGTAAACAAAAAAACCGTCGGTCCAGGTGTTGATACCGTTGATTACACGATGGAAGATTTCCTTGATACTATCAATCCGCTGCAACAAATCCCCATCGTGAACATGATCTATCGCAACTTGACGGGCGATAAGATCAGCGGTGTGGCTCAAGTGATGGGCAGCGCTTTATTCTGGGGTCCAACGGGCATTATCACCGGTGCAGTTGATGCAATATTTGAACAGGAAAAAGGCGGCGATATGGGTGAAACCATCATGGCCGGCATCCTTGGTACAGAAACCCGCGGCGCAAAAGATTTGCCAAGCAATAAGCTGAAATTACAGGCGCAGGAAACCATGTTGGCCGATGCGTCGAACATCAACAACAGCGCAACGGTTGCAGCATCCCAAACCCCTTCGGTACAGGCCCCAACCGTCTATAACAGACTTGCAACCAAAGAAGCACCCGCCAAGCAACCATTTGGCGGCGTGATGGGCAACGAACAACCCCGCGTTGCAAATGTCACTAACTCACACATCGCGAATGATGATGACAATGTTGCTTCCGAAGTTGAAACCGCTGAAATAGATCCAGTGGACGCAGAAAGCGCACGCATCCTTGCCACTGCAACACCGGCACCGGTCACCCATAAGCCGGTTGAAGCCGATGGCCACAAGATGTTCTCACTCGCTGGCGTTCCACGTCATCCAAGCGTTGCATCGCATATGCCGCTGCGTGATATGCCGGATGTGCGCTTGAAAACCTATGGCAAGGAAATCGCAAAATCTACACCTGCTGGCACGATGAAAGATGGTGCGGGCTTATTGGGCTTGCAAAAACCGGCAGCTGAACTTGCTGCAGATATTCCAGCAACCGTATTACCAGACCCAAGCTTCAGCGCACCCATCCATATCCCTGCTGCAAACGGAAATATGCAAACCCCATCGGGCAATCAAATTCCCGCACAACTTATTCAAGATATGATGTTGATGAATATGCAGAAGTATCAAGACGGCTTGAAGAACGGCACACGCGGTTCCAGCCTTGATATCAACGGATAACTTATCCGTTAGTGTTTGCAATCCCTGGACTTTGTTTTGCTAATTTTTCAGTTGGCACATCTGCGCCAAAAAAACGCGACGTATCAATTGTAAAATCATGGACCAAGACGCCATCCACGGTTTGGGTGTCCATCTTTGTGATACTAAACGTAGCTGCCTCAAGCGCAATATTTTTCAAGTTTAAAAATGCATCAAACGCTTTTTGATCTATAACTGTACAAACACCTTTATCCCATCTCGCAATAACTGTTTTCTCGGGCGCGCTCACATCATGTAGCACCGCTGTATCTGCGATGGCTGCTGCATCCATGAATTGTCGGGGAAAGTGTTTGTAGGATTGAAGCCAGCTTTCGAAATAACGCCTGTCGGTTGCAATCGCAGGCTGCTTGCCTGTCATATCTTGCCCCTTTGTGTTGCGATGCATAATGCGCTGTAACCCTAATTCAGGGTTGATATGCAATCCTTCAAGATGTGTGCTGCGCCCATGTTGATGGCAATCGCGTATCGTTTTTTCTGCCCAGCCGCGCGGCAGTGGCAATGGCACAAAGTCGATGACAATGATATCGGAAGTACGGTTTACTAAGGCATTCGCCAAGGTTTGGTCATACGCCTCATACCCTTGCCGATGCAGACGGCCAAGAACATCCGGCGTTAATGGGCCGCATAACCCTGCAGCCGCACGATAATCACTTTTGATTTTCCAAGAAATCTCGTCACGGTCTAAATGAAGATGGGCGTCACCACTTTGCAATAATTCACGAACCGCAGTGCTTTTACCTGCCGCAGAAGGTGCAAGGAAAAGGATTGTCTTTAACGGCTGTACAGACATTATAA
>CAZMQI010000026.1:0-27079 GCA_964568585.1 uncultured Rhodospirillales bacterium | reverse complement strand
GGTCAACCGCTCTGCCGCAGCCCCGTGGGCAGAAAAGCTGCTGGTCCTGCCCGATTTTATGCACAAGGCTCATGTGTATATGATGATTCCATCATGGGATGATGTGGCGCGGGGGCTTGCCTTAACTGGCCATTTTATTGAACGCCACGTATACCATCATCTGCCCAGTTACGCGTTAAACCAGCTGGCAGCAAAGCGTGAACGTGTGCTTGATTTGGTCAATAAACAACGTATGGTTGCGCCCGAACCTTTATTGTCTGTTTCATGATTCGGATTCTGTTTGATGGCCAAAGCACCTGTACTCGTCGCTGCGAATGATATTTTAGAAAAACCCTTTGCCGACTTATTGGGCGAGCGTTACCTCGCTTATGCACTTTCTACCATTACCTCCCGTTCGCTGCCGGATGTGCGCGATGGGTTAAAGCCGGTGCATCGCCGCTTAATGCATGCGATGAACGAATTGGGCCTTGAACCCAATTTGCCACCCAAAAAATCCGCCCGCGTGGTGGGCGATGTCATCGGTAAATTCCATCCGCATGGCGACGTTGCAGTTTACGAAGCATTGGTGCGCCTCGCTCAGGATTTTTCGGTTCGCTATCCACTTATCAGCGGGCAAGGCAATTTTGGTAACGTGGACGGCGATAACGCGGCCGCGATGCGTTATACTGAAGCCAAACTGACCGATGTCGCACAGGCATTGCTGGCAGGCATGAATGAAAACGCGGTTGATTTCCGCGCAACTTATGATGGCGATGGCAGCGAACCGGTTGTATTGCCAGCAGCATTTCCAAATCTGTTGGCAAATGGTGCCAGCGGTATTGCCGTAGGCATGGCAACCTCCATCCCGCCGCATAATATCTCCGAAATCTGCGATGCGTTACGTTATCTCATTACCACGCCAAATGTCGGCTTTGATAAATTGCTCAGCTTCATGCCGGGCCCAGATTTTCCAACTGGCGGCGTAATCGTTGAACCTGCGGAAAATATCAAGGAAGCGTATAGGACAGGCCGCGGCAGTATTCGCATGCGCGCCACATGGGAAGTTGAAGAACAAGCCCGTGGCACATGGCAAATCATCATCAAAGAAATTCCTTATCAGGTTCCCAAAGGCCGCTTGATTGAAAAGATTGCCGAACTGATTACCAACAAGAAAGTCCCGTTGCTTGACGATATCCGCGATGAATCCAGCGATGATATTCGTATCGTGCTTATTCCCAAGAGCAAGAATGTGGAACCAGCGGTATTGATGGAATCCTTGTTCCGAACCTGCGAATTGGAAACACGTTTTTCAGTGAACATGAATGTGCTCGATGCCAACGGTATCCCACGTGTGATGAACTTGCGCGAATTGCTGCAAGCATTCCTCGACCACCGCCAGCAAGTGCTTATCCGCCGTTCCAAATTCCGCCTTGATAAAATTGAAGCGCGTCTGGAATTATTGGCAGGCTACCTGATTGCCTATCTCAATCTGGACAAGGTCATCAAAATTATCCGTGAAAACGATGAACCAAAGCCGATTTTGATTAAAACCTTCAAGCTGACCGATAACCAAGCCGATGCTATTTTGAATATGCGTTTGCGTTCGCTTCGCAAACTTGAAGAAATGGAAATCAAAGGCGAAGAAAAAAGCCTGTCGGCTGAAAAATCTGGCCTGAAGAAATTATTAGCCGATGAAAAGCTGCGCTGGCAGCATATTGATGGCGAAATCGCAGGCATAAAAGAACGCTTTGGCAAAAAAGCCGGCGACAAGCGCCGCACCAAGTTCGACAAAGCCCCCGAAATCGCCGATGTACCGATTGAAGCGATGATTGAACGCGAAGCCATCACCATTATCCTGTCCGCCAAGGGCTGGGTACGTGCGATGCGCGGCCACAACATCGATACCAGTACGCTGCAATATAAGGAAGGCGATGAACAAGGTCTGCTGTTGCAAGCGGAGACGACGGATAAGATTTTGCTGTTTGCCAGCAATGGCCGCTTCTATACCCTTGGTGGCGATAAGCTGCCACGCGGGCGCGGCTATGGCGAACCGGTGCGCTTGATGCTCGATTTGCCGAATGATGCGGATATTCTCACGCTCGCGATTTATAATCCGGAACACAAATTCCTTGTGGCAAGCAATGAAGGACGCGGCTTCATCGTAAAGGCCGAAGACGTCTTGGCGCAGACCAAGAACGGCAAACAGATTTTGAATGTCGAAGCACCCGAACGCGCAGTTGCCTATTGCCAAGTGCAAGGCGATACCGTTGCTGTGATTGGCACCAACCGCAAATTGCTGTTATTCCCGCTTGCCGAAGTACCGGAAATGGCACGTGGTAAGGGCGTTATCCTGCAAAAATACAAGGATGGCGACTTATCGGATGTGACAACCTTCACCTATAAAGAAGGCCTCACCTGCACCAATAATGGCCGCAATTATGCCTTCAGCGATTTGAAGGAATGGCGCGGCGAACGTGCACAAGCTGGTCGCCTGCCACCGCAAGGCTTCCCAAGAAGCAATAAGTTCAAAGACTAATTTTTAGACGAAGGGTTATTTGCCTTCTATCGCGGCCTTGGCTTTATCGCCAAGTTCTTTAGCTGCGGCTGCGGCATCATCAGCTGCTTTTTGGGCTGGGCTGCGATCATCGAACGTTCCAGCTGCCTTATCTACGCCGCGTGCGAATTCTTCAGCAGCGGCATCAATCTTCTCGCCCAAGGTTTGTGGACGAGGCGGTTGCATCAACACATAGCCGCCGACCAATACGACGACAACGACAATGGCGGTGATAAGAACGGTTTTAATCGTGTTGTTTGAAGCTGTCATAAAGCTCTCCTCGGTTGATCAATGTCACTTATTGTTTTTCTCTGGGAAACTTGACCAGAGCCAAAACCCATAAGCCAATCACACTAACGGTTGGCACGACGAGCAGCAATGCCCAAAGCGGTTTATAGCCCATTCTAGCCAATATAAAGCCTGCTAAAGTAAGGGTGGCCGCAATCATCAACCCCACAATCGCCATCGAAATATATTTCGGCTGGCTTAAAAACCAGGCTTGGGGAGCATATAATGCATCAAGAATGGGGATGAGTTGTTCCATTACACAATTTCCGTCTTAACGGGTTTTGGTTTGGGTTCCGCCTTTGGAAAATTCGGCCATGGACGGATGGCAAGCGGTAAAGCAACGAGCATGAAACCGGAGAACGGAACCACCATCGATGCAAAGATGAGCAAGGCAAAGCCACGCGGCAACCCAACACGCGCGTAAAGCTTGATAAGCGGATACACCAGCAACACGCACATCAGCAATGTGGGAATGGAGGGATGGCTCATTATACCCGTCATCTATACCAATCCTTGCGCCAAATCTTTTTCGCGTTGTAATTCGGCAATCGCTGCGCGTTCGGTAACGCTCAACTTCATCGATGCCGATTTCAACTGGCCACATGCCGCCAGAATATCGCGCCCGCGTGGGCGGCGAATGGGGCTGACATAACCGGCATTGTTCAAATAATCACCAAACGCTTCAATCACATCATCATCACTGCATTCAAATGCCGAACCCGGCCATGCATTAAACGGAATAAGGTTCACTTTGGATGGAATGCCTGCCAGCAATTTCACTAATGCTTTTGCATCGGCCAGACTGTCATTGACGCCTTTCAGCATCACATATTCAAAGGTGATGCGGCGCGAATTGCTAAGTCCCGGATAGGTGCGGCACGCTTCCATCAAATCCTTAATCGGGTATTTGCGGTTCAGCGGCATGATGTGATTACGTAAATCGTCATTGGTTGCATGCAGGCTGATGGCAAGGTTTACACCCAACTCTTCACCACAACGCTGCATCATCGGCACGACACCGGAGGTGGACAAGGTGATGCGACGCTTGGAAATAGAAATGCCATCGGGGTCCATCATCATCTTGATGGCTTTGGAAACTTCTTCGTAATTATACAGCGGCTCGCCCATGCCCATCAGCACGACATTATTCAATAAACGGTCTTGGCTTTGTGCGGTCCAATCGCCCAGTTGATCACGCGCCAACATCACTTGGCCAACGATCTCACTGGCCGTGAGGTTGCGTACCAGCCGCTGCGTTCCAGTATGGCAAAAACGGCAGGTCAACGTGCAACCCACTTGGCTGGAGATGCACAGTGCGCCAGTGTCTTTTGTGACAGATGGAATATGCACCATCTCCACCTTTTGATTATCGTTCATGGAGAGCAGCCATTTTTGCGTGCCATCCACCGATTTCTGCGCTTCGGAAATGGCAGGGCGCTGCACCACGAAATGCTTGGCTAATTCTTCGCGAAGCGACTTTGAAAAGCTGGTCATCAGGTTGAAATCAGTCACGCCGCGCACATACATCCAGTGCCAGAGTTGTTTGGCTCTGAACGGCTCCACGCCCAAGGGAGCGACAAGCGCGGCTAATTCGTCGCGCGGCAGACCAATTAAAGGTTGGCCGATAAGTGATTGTTTGGTGGGTTCCATGGGGATGGTTTTAGTGGCTTTTGGGCGCTATTAAAAGCTCCCATTTTTATGCCAATTACGTGATGCCGCACGCTTTTACAATAGCCTTATAGGCTTTCTCTGCCCCATCGGAGTTAAATATGTCGGTGCTTTTGCCGCCCTCGTTCGAGCCGCCTTGAATGATTACGCGCTTTGCTTTGCGTATTGCATTCGTTAACGCGATATCCATAGCACTACTTCTGGCCCATGCCTGATCTTTATCCGTAAAAAGATTAAAGGGTTTATCGCCCGTGCTGAGCAGGACTTCTGATCCTTGTTTAAAAATATAGCCTGCGCGATAGCTGACCACAGGGCTCATACTTTCCGATGGACGGAACGTCACCATCACATACACATTACTGCGTTTGCCAGAAACAGTTTCGGATTTTTTAGTCTTGTCTTTCAATTTAGATTTAGTGTCTTTAGCTTTTTCAGGCACTGGAATTTTATAATCCTGCTTGCTGGGGCGCAGCATCATGTAACAGGTGGGATGATTTGCGATTTTGGTTTGATATGCTTCCCAACCGTTGAATGCGCCAACTTTTTTGGGTGTATTGCTATCCGCTGCAAACACGCCGTTTGGCGCTAGCACCACGATCAACAGCAGGAGGAATAGGCGGAATTGCATCCTTATGGCTTAGTTCAAAAAGGTGGAAAAATTATGAACAAAGCTACGTTTATGAAAGACCAGCGATTCACGTATGGCATTAATTTATGAAGCTAAAGGGGCTTTCCAGCCAAACGATCGCGGTCTAGTTTAATGGGATGGACGGAACACCCCCCACGACTGCCGGCAAAGAACCACTTGATGACGCGAGTATCTGGCTTGGCAAAATTGCCACGCAGCAGGACAAATCTGCATTTGTGGCGCTCTTTAACTATTACGCACCGCGCGTGAAAGCCTATCTGCGCCGCCAAGGCGTGGACGGGGCGCAGGCCGATGACATCACGCAGGATGTGATGCTGCAAGTCTGGAACAGGGCCAGCCAATTCGATGCGACAAAAGCCCGCCCCAGTACATGGATTTATACCATCGCTCGTAACCGTTTGATTGATGTGTGGCGATCACAAAAAAACAATCTTGTTGAATTCAACGATCCAGCCTTGCTGCCCGACCAATCCTATGACCAAACCCAAAGCATCAGTGCCGAAGAAGAAAACGATACATTACACAGTGCCGTTGCCGAACTTTCGCCAGCACAACGCACCCTCATTGAAGATGCCTATTTCCAGGAACGTTCGCAGCGAATGATTGCCAAGGCGCGGAAAATCCCGCTTGGCACTGTTAAATCCCGTTTGCGCCTTGCGCTCGACCATTTACGCCAGAAAGTGAAGAGAGACTGACATGACAGCCCAAGCACATCCCAATCATCATCCATGCTGCAATACGTTGCTGCGCTATGCGGCTGGCACGCTTAGCCCCACCATGCACATGTTTATCGCTAGCCATCTGGCTTACTGCCCACAGTGCCGCCGCGAATTACAAACCTATGAATCCGAAGCTGGTTTGGGGCTGGAAGCATTACCACCCGAAGAACTGGATGTCGGCTGCCTGCAAAACCTGTTGTCGAAGATTGATGAAAACGGCCCTATTTCCTGCATCGATGTGACCATTCCCATTAATGTTACAACGGCGTTCAATTACCCCGAACCGTTACAGCAATTCGCAGGGATAACGGGGGAGCGCATCAGATGGCAAACCCATGGCGGCATTTCACATTGGTCTTTCGCCAATGAACCCACAACGCTTCTCTATAAGATAGCTGCACACCAAAGTCTGGAAAACATTACATTTGATAAGGGTGCCATTCTGCTTATTCTGGATGGCGACCTTGAGCATTATCAGCGCGGCGATATCATAACGCCGCAATCCACGCACCATGAGAAGGCGACGACCGAAGCATTATGCTTGGTCATCACACCTGCAAGAAGTGATAAACCGAGCTGGTTCCAATGCCTGATGTCGTTTATTTTTGGCGATAAGAAGTAGTTACTTGATATGTGCGCTGGTTCCCACAGGGCGTTCCGCATAACGGCCAAGGCTGACCATGCGGTCATACATCACCAATGCGCCAGCAACCCCAACATTCACGCAAAACTTCGCAGGAATTTTTACGATATGCGCGCAGCGTTTAATCAACTCTGGCGATAACGAACCCATTTCTGGACCAAGCACGTATGCCGCGCGCAGCGGATGACGAAAACTGGGCAAATTCACGGAGTCTTCCATGAACTCCACGCCCACCAACACGCAGTCTTTGGGTAATACCAGGTCAGCGACGCTGGGATAACGATAGAATGGCAGGTGCAGAGATGAATCGCTGGTATCAGTCCCGCGCACCTCGCTCATCACCACACTGTCATTAATCGTAAAAAACGAACTTGCGCCAAAGGCATGCGCGGTACGCATCAGATTTCCCAGATTGAAGGATTTGCTGATGCCCTCAACGCCTACTGAAAAATATCCGCGCGCATCCATTATGGGGCATCCATGGGGAAAAATTTCTTGAAGTTTAAGCGTCGTCTTCTTCGAGCTCGTCTTCATCATCCATATCGGATTCGATTTGGGTCGCAAGATCGCGCAGCATATCAACGATATCGGCATGTCCTGCCACATCAACAGCGCGGTTCACCGCAGTTTCAATCATGGCAACCACCACGTAATCGGCCAATGGGCCAGCTTCGGCTGCTGCTGCGCTCAAATGCTTATCAGCAACTTCGAGTGCTTTTTCAAATAATGCTTCAGCACTTTGTGACGGGGTATCGACCATGGGTTGTCCTTATGTATTAAGTTTAATTTTGTTTTCTTCTAATCGAAGCCATCGTAAAAGAATAGGGAAATCTCTAAACCGCAATAAAACAGGGCTTTTCCCCTAAAATAAACAAGTGAAACACTATGGCAAATGAACACCCCGAACGCGAAGTGCCCTCCTATTATAACCATTGGATTGATGAGACGGTGCGCTTCCATGATCTTGATGCCTATAACCATGTGAACAATAATGTCATCGGAATTTATTTTGAATGTGCACGCATGGCACATCTGGAAAAAGTCCAACCCAAGGGCTGGCTCACCGATGCACATTTTGTACTCGCTAAAAATACCATTTTATTCATGAACGAACTTCACTATCCGAACAAAATCCGTATCGGCCAACGTGTGCTGCGGCTTGGCGAAACATCCATGACTGTATGCGCGGGTATTTTTCTTGGCGATACGTGCATTGCACTTGGCGAAACCGTGTCGGTATGGATTGGTAATAAAACACGCCGCCCTGAAAAAATCCCAGCTGACATCCGCGCAGCGCTCGAACGCGCCTGAACTGATATGAGTAAAATCGCTGACCTTACCATTTCGCATATCGGACATCAGGGCGATGGGTTGGGTGCGACTGACGCTGGAGCCGTAAGCGTGCCGTTCACTTTGGCAGGCGAAGAAGTTCGCGCTGAAATCACAGCATTAAAGGATTATCTGCAAGGCAGACTGCTGGAGGTTTTAAAGCCATCGTCAGCACGCGTCACACCGCCCTGCCCTGTGTTTGGGACATGCGGCGGGTGCCGTTTACAGCATATGAATGACAACACCTATCGTGATTGGAAACGCGATGTGGTCAATCACTTGCTGGAAAAGAACGGCTTTGCAGCACGGGCTGAAAGCGTATTTGTCACGCCGCCCGCATCCCGGCGGAGAGTTGCTTTTACCGTTAAAAAAGAACAAGCAGGTACGCAAATAGGCTTTCACATGCGTGAAAGCCATGCGCTGGTGGATATCCATGCCTGCCCTGTTTTAAAGCCACAGCTCGCTGCGTTGATTGAGCCGTTACGCAATATCCTCAGCACTGTCTTGGAAACGGGGCAACAGCTTGCGGTGCATGCAACCATACTAAATGGCGCGATTGAAGTGGTGTTGAGTGGTGCAAGCTTCCATGCTGAACACACCCAGCAATTGATCAGCTGGGGTGCAGAACATGGCTTGGCACGGTTATATGTGCGAAGTGATGAAAACGCGGAATGTAACGTTTTATTGGAACAAACCACCCTTCGCGGCCATTACGGCGAATATAATGTAACCCTACCGGCGAATGCCTTCATGCAGGCAAGCGATGAAGCGGAAGCCGCGATGCTTTCCTGTATCAAGCCACACTTTGATAAATCAAAAAACATTGTTGATTTGTTTTGTGGCACAGGATTATTTGCGCTGAGCCTTTATAGTAAAACAAAATCAATGTTGGCGATTGATGTGGATGGCGCAGCGATTAATGCACTACAATCAACGTCGCAAACCCTACGCGGCTTCACCACGCAGCGTCGCAATCTATTCCGCGAACCATTGAAGGCAATTGAATTAAAAAATGCCGATGCCGTATGCCTTGACCCGCCACGTGCGGGGGCCAAGGAACAAGCCGCAGAGCTTGCGCGATCAAAGGTTCAAACCATCGCCTATGTCAGCTGCAATCCAACCACCTTCATGCGCGATGCCCGTATATTAGCGGGGGGCGGCTATAAATTGACGAATATCCATGTATTCGACCAGTTTTTGTGGTCGCACCATATCGAGCTTATTGCCCTATTTAGCAGGTAATTTCTTCATCTCGGCACGGATTTCTGCTGCCAGCTCTTCAGCTTCATCCAGCTTCTTTTCCACCGCTGCCCAATCAAGGATTTGCTCAAGCGCCAAACCCCACTCACCTGCTTTTAAAAATTCTTCGATATCCTGGGCGGCATGCGGATAAGGCGCGTTCTTGCTGCGAACTTTTTTCCACAAACTGCGTAATTGTTTTTCAATTTTCGATTTCATTTTCGGGCTTCAACAGGATAGCCGGTGATAATTTCGCCACGCTCCCTATCCAGCACGACGCGAATTTGCAAACCTTCTGCTTCGCCCATACGTAACCAGTAACGTTTGCCGGATTGCCGCATCGGCAGATTTTGGTCATTCGCAATACGGATGACGGTTTCAATAATTTTATCATCATTCCAGCTTTGTGGAAATTCGGTCTTACCTGGCTTGCCTGCGCCATAGCGGTGCCCGCCGCCTGTCTCGCTGCCAACCAGAATATGCGTGCGGCGATGTTCAGTTAGCTTGAAATGCTGCGCTAAATCGTCCTTATTCTCGGACGCCTTTTGTTCAATAACCGCAGAGGTTACATTGGGGTGGAACCACGACGAAGAACCGGTAAACACTGACACAATGTTCGCCAGAATACTTAAAACAAGAATAACGATGAATTTATTCCGGTGTCTAGTCCACATGCAGAAGGATTCCTTTCAGATATGCGCTTTCGGGTAATTGTGGATGGGTCGGGTGATCCATATCCGCGCCTGTTCTTGCAAGGATACGTGCGCCGCGCCGTGCATCGGAAACGCCACGCAATACTTCTTCATCAAAACGTTCGCGGTTAATGGCATGGCTGCACGATGCAATAAAAAAGAACCCACCGCGTTCAACCATATCGGCACAATGTTTGGCAAGCTTGCGATAGCCACGTGAAGCCGCGCCGACATCCTTTTTGCTTTTGGCAAAAGCGGGAGGGTCGGCAACGACCACTTCATACTTTTTGCTCTTGCCGCGCGATTCACAGAATTCGAATACTTCTTCTTGTGCGAAACTAACCTGTGTCAGGTTTTGTTTAGCAGCAGCTTGTTTAGCCAATGCAAGGGAATGCTCGCTGCGATCAACACATAACACTTCTTTAGCACCCGCCGCCGCTGCACATAACCCAAACCCGCCTGTATGCGTATATAAATCAATCATGGTGCGGCCTTTGGCCAGTTTGGCGACCATGGCGCGGTTGGCGCGCTGGTCATAAAACCATCCGGTTTTTTGCCCGCCTGTTATATCAGCGCAATAGGTCAAACCGTTTTCAAATACGTCCAACCCATCAGGTGCCGTGCCTTTGAGCAGCACAACTTCCTCAGGAAGCTTTTCCAATACTCTAGATGGATTATCGCCGCGTAATAAGATGGTTTTAGGATTAATGAGTTTATTCAGTGCGGCAACCAAATCATCACGCGATGCGTTCATGCCTGCGGTATTCGCCTGCATTACAATCACATCACCATAACGGTCGATGATTAGGCCGGGGCATAAATCCGCTTCGGCATGCACCAAACGGTAATACGGTTTATCGAATAGCTGGTCGCGCATCGCCAAAGCCTGTGATAGGCGTTTTGTCCAAAACGCTTCATCAACGGGCTCCACGAACTTATTGAGCATCCGTGCGGCGATTAATGTATGCGGGTTAAAATGCGCCATGCCCAACACTTGGCCATCCGCAGCCACCACGCGCACCACACTGCCGGGCGGCAATGTCTTTGCATTTGCATCCATCAGCACTTCATTGGAATAGACCCATGGATGGCCAAATAAAATGCGCTTTTCCTGACGACGTTGCAGGGTAATCGCGGGGAGCTTGGCGTTTGTCACTATTTATCACTCATGGGTTTGCCACGCTGCACGGAGATGGGCTGGATGAATTGCAATTCAACATCCCACGGGAAATAAATCCACGTATCTTGGCTCACTTCCATGATGTAATGATCGACCAATGGCTTACCAATCGGTTTTGCATAGACCGTCGCATAGGTTGCAGATGGAAGAATTTGGCGCATCAATTCCAGCGTGCGGCCCGTATCCGCCAAATCATCAATCACGAGCCAGCCCTTGCCATCACCCACCGCTTGCATGACAGGCTTCAATAATTCGGCCTTGCGTTGATGCTGGTGGTCATAGCTGGAGATACACACGGTTTCGACGACGCGGATTTCAAGTTCACGGGCAACGATACCTGCTGGCACTAACCCACCGCGCGTGATGGCGATGATGCCTTTCCACGGCGCATCTTTAGGCGCTGCATCATGCAGACGCCACGCAAGCGCTTTGGAATAGCGGTGCAATTCATCCCATGTAACGGGAAACGGCTTTAGGTTGGGGTTCTGATCACTCATGAGCCCTATATTACGAACTTAATCAGCAAAAAGCCACCCACCAGCAACACAAAAAAAGCTGCAGTAATGAGCTCGAAGTGTTTTTCCATCAAATCGCGGACTTTATCACCGTAAACATAGATTAACGCAGCTTCCAAAAAGAAACGAGCAGAACGCGATACGGCAGCGGCCACAAAAAACACGCCGATGTTAAGTTTGGCAAGGCCGCTGCAAATCGTGATGACCTTGAACGGGAATGGTGTGAAACCTGCCATTACCACCAGCCAGAATCCCCATTCTTCGAATGATTTTTTAAATGTGTCATAGGAATGATCGGCACCGCCATATAAATCGAGCAACCATTTGCCCACGGTTTCGTAGAGAAAATAGCCGATGCCATAACCCAGCAACCCGCCAAGCACCGATGCGACACTGCACACAAAGGCGAACCAGAATGCTTTCTTCCGGTTCGCAAGGCACATGGGGATGAGCATGAGATCAGGCGGCAATGGAAAGCACGAGCTTTCGATGAACGAGATTGCCGCAAGCGACGGTGTCGCTGCAGGGCTGGCGGCTTTATCAAGCATCCATTTATATAATTTTTTTAACATGATGCATCCTTAAAAAACTAGCCTGAAAAAAAAACATCCCCGCCGAAGCGAGGATGTTTGAATATTATATAACCGGTTTCAGCTTATGGCTTTGGCGGTGTTTTTGGTTCTGCTGGCACCACTGGTGGAACCGCTGGGGCTGCATCACTCTGTGGTGCAGCTTGAGGTTGTTGTGGTGGTTGCACTGGCGGCTGACCCTGTGGCTGGCCTTCCTGACCGGGCTTGAAGTTCGGATTAATCTTGATGCCAAGACGGTTCAATTGCACCACGATTTCTTTTGCATTGGTATTACCTGCATCTGCAAGACGCTGCGTGCCGATCGCAATCGCGTTGAGCTGATCAAGCATTTTCTGATTATCGGCCAGCACTTTGTCTGCTTGTTCGATGTTCTTCTTAACTTGATCTTGCATCAAATGGATATTGTCGCGATCCACGAAGATTTGTGTGAACTGGAATATGGTGAAACCCAGCAACGCAAGTGCGAGGATGGTAACTGATTTATGATTATGGTTATGGTCGTCTGACATGAGAGTGCCTCGTTTTTAAATGGAACAGAATTGGAAATTATTGTTTAGGAGCGGGGGCGGGAGCGGTTGCGCCATTCAAGTTGACTTCATTTTGAATGAGCAATGCCTTGATCTGTTCATCCTTACGGGCAATCACCGCAGTAGTCAGCGCTTGGATAAGACTTTGGTTGATATTGGCGAAGGTGCTGTTCTGCTGGATTTTGGCGCTCTTGCTTTGGAAGATGGTTTGCTGTGCCATCAAATCTTCTTGTAGTGAGCGGTTGTTAAGAATGAAGCCCGCATTAATTACAAACATCACCAATACCAGAATACTGGCAATATATGTGAGACGACCACAAAGACCTGAATTTTCGCACTGCATGTGAAGCACCTTAAAAAGGAGAGAGATTAAAGGAAGTCATTTTAATTAACACATGACTTAAGGCATGGCAAGAAAGCCATCCTTTGTAAGCTTTGGAATAGTTGACCGAGTCGGTTTTGTAACAATCGCGGAAGTCTTTGCGAAACGCTTAGGCTGCCAGACTCTTTTGACCCATATTCAAAAACTTGTCCTGACGGTTTTTGATAAGCTTTGCTGGCTCTGTGCCAATTAAATCATTCAAATGCTTTTCGATGGCATCAGCAAGGCGCGCCAAGGTTTCTTCTTTTTGTCGATGCGCGCCGCCAAGCGGTTCCGAAATGATTTCATCAATGACATCCAGCTCCTTCAAATCCTGTGCGGTCAGGCGAAGTGCTTCGGCTGCATCGCTGGCATGGGTCGGGCTGCGCCATAAAATGGATGCACAACCTTCAGGCGAAATAACAGAATAAATCGCATGCTCCAACATCAATACGCGGTCGGCAGCGGCAATCGCAATCGCACCACCCGAACCACCTTCACCGATGATGGTGGTAACGAACGGAACCGCGACTTGCAGACAAACTTCAATGCCTTTGGCAATCGCTTCGGCTTGGCCACGCGCTTCTGCATCAACGCCAGGGAATGCGCCCGCGGTATCCACAAAACTTAAAATAGGTAAATTGAATTTCGCTGCCAGCTCCATCAGGCGCTGTGCTTTACGATAACCTTCGGGCTTGGCCATACCAAAATTGTGCTTTAAACGCGTTTCGGTATCATGGCCGCGTTCATGGCCCATGACCATCACGGCAGTGCCGCGAAAACGGCCAAGACCACCGATAATCGCCTGATCATCGCCGAATAAACGGTCGCCTGATAATGGCACAAAATCTTCGATCAAGTTCTTGATGATTTCAATGGTGTGCGGGCGTTCAGGATGACGCGCGACTTGCACTTTTTGGGCTGGGGTTAGTTTTGCATAAAGGCTTTTGAGCTGTTTATCGAGCTTGCCTTGCAGCTTTGCGACATCGCCAGCAATGCTGACTTGACCACCAACAGATAGATGGCGAAGCTCTTCAATTTTGGCTTCCAGTTCTGCAACGCTTTGTTCAAAATCTAATAGATGCATCATTTCCTCGAAAAATGGAGTAAAGCCAATAGCACAGCATGCCCGGAATGGCAAATATCCGCGTTAACCCCAATAAAATTAAGATTTACGTTTCTTAGCTAATGGATGGTGCGTTTCAACGGTTTTCTGCAAATGGTCACGCACCACATGGGTATAAATCTGCGTTGTACCGATATCCGCATGACCCAGCATTTGTTGCAAACTACGCAAGTCAGCGCCACCGGATAATACATGTGTTGCAAATGCATGACGCAAACTATGCGGATGGATTTTTTTAAACGGCAAGCCCGCCTTTGCCGCAACGTCTTTGAGTATCTGATAAAAACGGATACGCGATAAATATCCATCCTTTCCATGTGAAGGAAAAAGATAGGCCGACGCCTTCACTTTTTTTGGCAGAAATTTTGAACGGATGGCAAGATATGCGGCAACCGCTGTATGCGCCGGCTGTGATAAGGGCACCAACCGTTCTTTATCACCCTTTCCGCGCACCAACATCGCGCGGCGTTTATCGCTGTAGGATGACAATGGAAGGCTCATCAATTCACTCACGCGAAGGCCAGACCCATATGCGAGCTCCAACAACGCATTCATACGAATGGCGTCTGGCGATTGCCCCGCCACGGCGCCAAATAATTTTTGCATATCCTCAATACTTAGAACATCGGGAAGCTTACGTGAAAGTTTTGGGCCTTCCTGTTCGGTTGTGGGGTCATCCTTCCTATGATTTTCTGAAACCAGAAAACGGTAATATTGTTTAAGAGATGAGAGTTTCCGCGCACGACTTTTAGGTGCAAGCGCAGAAATGGATTTCATAAAAGCGGTGATATCGCTTTCATCAACATCCGCAATATTCTTCTTGCGCCGCGTGAAGAAATCAGCCGCCTGAATGATATCGGCAGAATAAGCCGCACGCGTGTTCTTTGACACAGCGCGTTCTGCCACCAACATATCCAGGAATGCGTCAAGAAATGCGATCATCTATTTACGCTGAAACAGTTTTTCAACATCACTGAATTTCAATTCGATATAGGTCGGGCGGCCATGATTGCACTGGCCAGAGTGCGGCGTTGCTTCCATCTGGCGCAGCAATGCATTCATTTCCTCACGCGTGAGCGCGCGTCCTGCACGAATGGAGCCATGACAGGCGATGGTGGAACAGACCTCTTCCAGTTTTTCTTTAAGGCTGATGGCATGCCCCCACTCACCGATTTCGGCGGCAAGATCCTGTATCAGTTTCTGGATATTGGTTTTGTTTAATAGTGCAGGAATTTCATGCACAACGATGGCGTTGCCGCCAAAGGATTCAAGGATCAGCCCCAATTCAGCAAATTCGCTTTGCTTTTCCAAGATGCGCGTTGCATCCAGATCGCTCAGTTCTACGACTTCAGGAATAAGCAAGCCTTGGCGCTTCACGCCGCCGTTTGCCAATGCCGCTTTCATGCGCTCATAGGTCAGGCGTTCATGGGCTGCATGTTGGTCAACCAATACCAAGCCATCAGCAGTTTGCGCTACAATATAAGTCTCGTGAATCTGCGCTAATGCTGCACCTAGCGGATAATCCTGCCCATCCACGGGCGAATTATCCTGCTGCGCTGCGGCGGCGAAATCATTGTTAATATGTTGTTTGGCAAACGGCTGCGCGACATCGCTAAACCCGCTCATGCTGCGTTGTTGTTCATGTAGCTGTTCAGGGGATGGCTGCCAATTATAGGAAGGTTGGCCGCCATAGAATGCAGCACGTTGAACGTTCTGGCTTGCTTGAAAACTTTGTAGCGTCGCTTCACTCAAGGTGTTCGATGTGATTTTTGCTTCGGCATGTAATGCTTGACGCAATGTGCTGATGATCAATCCGCGAATGAGCGCGCCATCACGGAAACGCACTTCCAGTTTCGCGGGATGCACATTGATATCCACCTCCGCCATCGGCATATCAAGAAATAATGCAACCACTGCATGACGGCCATGCGGGATTAAATCACCGTAAGCCGCTTTAACGGCGCCCAACAGCACGCGGTCACGTACGGGGCGATTATTGACGAAGAGATATTGGTCGCGTGCGAATGCGCGGTTCAGGGTTGGCAATCCAATCCACCCGCTTAAATTTACACCGCCACGCGATGCATCAACCGCCACGGCGTTATTGGCGAAATCAGCACCTAAAATAGCGCCTAAACGCGCTTTGCGTTGTTCGGGAAACAGACCCGGCACAGCTTCGCAGCGCCACGGTTTACGTCCTTCTTCGCTGAGCGAAAAACTGACATTCGGCCATGCCATGGCCAGCCGTTCCAGCGTTTCAAGAATATGCCCATATTCGGTTGGCAGGGATTTGAGGAATTTCAAACGCGCCGGTGTGGCATAGAATAAATCCTGCACATCAATACGTGTACCTTCGGATAAGGATGTTGGTTTGATGTCGCGCATTGCACCGCCATCAATCTGCAATTGCCATGCATCTTGGCTTCCACGTTTGCGGCTGGCAATCGTCATACGACTGACCGATGCGATGGATGGCAAGGCTTCCCCACGGAACCCGAAGCTGGAAATCATCTCCAGATTATCTTCAGGCAATTTGGATGTCGCGTGGCGTTCAACAGCCAGCTTGAGTTCTTCGCCAGTCATCCCGTCGCCATTATCCTGAACCGTTATGGCACTGACCCCGCCTTCGCGTGTTGTGACATCTACGCGTGTTGCACCAGCATCCAATGCATTTTCAACGAGTTCTTTAGCAACCGCCGCTGGCCGCTCGATGACTTCACCGGCGGCGATTTGGTTGACAAGATGCGATGGCAATAAACGAATAGGCATAGAACCATTCTAATGCAAATCGTACGTTAAACTAAACGAGTTTTTATATGTTAAAATAGGGTGTTTTCGGTGATGGCGCCGGTGATATCCGCACCAGCCAGGTTGGTGCCGCGCATATCGGCATAGGATAGATCCGCGCCAGTGAAATTCACACTCTTTAAATCTGCGCCAGTAAAATCGGAATAGCGCAGATTACAATTACTCATATTGGTTGGCACAATCCGTCCATCGGGCAATTTAAGCGGGTAAAGCAGCGCAAGCTGGAAGCGCGCGCGCATCATATTGGAACCGGAGAAATCGCTGCCGCGCAAATCGGCTTTATCAAATAACGCTAAACGGAAATCGCAATTACGGAAATCACACGCCTGGATTTGCGCTCCACTGAAACGCACATGATAGAAAATCGCCTGACGCGCTTTCATCATGATCAAATTCTGTTCTTTGAAATCAATGTACTGCCCTTTATGGGCGCGCAAATCATAACGCGTTAGATCAAGCCGCGTGCCGATTGCACCACCGCTTTCAACCCATACCGCGTGTTTGGTGAACAATGTAGGCAAGGGTTCGAACGTATCTTCAATACCAAGGCCCTGAATCTCGTCGCGCAAGGCATGCGCGAAATTGACTTGCGATAATTCAATACCATCCAAAGTTGTATTAAGCAGTACAGCTTCACGCAAACTTGCACCATCCATCTGCGCGCCTGTTAAATCCGCATCCTCTAAAATCGCGCCTTGCATGTTGGCACCACGCAGCATGGCGCGGTGCATTTTGGTGCCGATGAACAATGCTTCTCTGGCATCCACATCATCTGTATATACGGGCATTTCGCTTTTTTTGCCCTCTGGCTTGGGTGCCATCGCGCCAGGCGATGGCTTTACGCTGATATTACCGCGCCTGTCTTTGGTTGCCATCGACCCTTCGCGCATATCGGCCTGTGTCAGATCCGCGCCGGAGAAATCAACTCCTTGAATATTAGCGCCGCGCATATCCACACGCGCAAGCCGCGCGCCATTCAAATGTGCCTTTTGCAGATTGGCGCAGAAGAAAACACTGCCTTCCATTTTGCAGTTACGCATATCCGCATCGTAAAACAGCGAGCCGCTAAAATCCGCGCTGGATAAATCCACCGCGCGCAATACTAATCCCGATAAATCTTTGTAGCTTAAAATAGCACGCGCACCGCCGACTTTGGCATTGGCATACATGACGTGCTTCTTGATTGCCAAATCAAGTTCGGTCTGCGTGATGGGTGATAAATGTTTTTTATCAAGCGTGTGTGCCATGAATTCCTGCTTAAGGAATTATAGTGCCATGCCTTAAAGATTTCTTAAACGCTTAACAAGGCCAACGCCTACAGTGCTTGATGTGCTGTCTGTTTCTAGAGCGTTCTGAATTGGCGTAGCCAATGTCTTGCCCAGCTCAACGCCCCATTGATCAAACGGATTGAGGTTCCAGAACACACTTTCAGTGAATACTTTATGTTCATAGAGTGCGAGGAGCTCGCCAATCGCGAATGGTGATAACGTATCAAGCGCGATGATGCTGCTTGGACGATTTCCGGAAAAATGTTTTTGTAAATCGTCGCTTTGTTTGCCTTGCTGCAACGCTTCTGCCTGGGCGAGACCATTCGCATTCAGCATGGTGTGATGACCGGGCAATGGATGATGTCCTGCTTTCACCATTATGATTTCAGCAGGGATGATTTGTGTGCCTTGGTGCAATGCCTGCATAAACGCGTGTTGTGCAGGCGTTCCGGTCATACCGAACACAACAGGGGCAGTTGCATACGCAACCGCTTTGCCATCACGGTCAACGGATTTACCCAAGCTTTCCATTTCCAATTGCTGCAAATAGCTTGGCCATTCGCGCAATGCTTCGGAATATGGCAGCACCGCGCGCGAGTGATAGCCAAGTACATTGATATTCCACACACTCAGCATCGCCAGAATTACCGGCATATTCACCAGCAACGGTGCATCGGCAAAATGTTCGTCCATCACTTCGCCGCCACGCAGCAATTCGGTGAATTTCGCGCGTCCCATTGCAGCCATCGCTGGCAACCCAATTGATGACCAGACGGAAAAACGCCCCCCAACCCAATCCCAGAAGCGGAAGATGCGCGCATCATCCACGCCATATGCTTTTGCTTTATCGGGTGAAGCGGTCAGCGCCACGAGATGCTGCAACGCTTTATCGCTCCCAAGCGTCTTTGCAAGCCAAGCGAGCAATGTATTCGCATTCAGCAGCGTTTCGGCCGTGGTAAATGTTTTGGATGCGATGAACAGCATTGTTTCTTCGGCATTCAATTGCGCCATGGCTTTGGCAATTGGCCCTGCATCAACATTGCGAATGAACACGATATTGGGCGAATATTCATCAGCCAGTGCCAGCGTCAAAAGTTGCGGCCCTAAATCGGAACCACCTATGCCGATATGGATAATATTCTTAATGGGCTTACCAGTTGCGCCGATGATTTGTTTTGCGCGCAGCTTTTCTGCAAAATCCAATGCACGTTCACGTTCCGCCTGTATATCCTTATAATTGGGAACCTTGCTGTCACTCGAACGCAGTGATGTGTGAAGCGCAGGACGTCCTTCGCTGGTGTTCACCTTATCGCCCGCAAATAGGGCGGCGCGTTTTGTAGCAAAATCCTGTTGTTCCAGACATGTTGCCAGCAACTCCAAGGTCTGGGGTATTAGGCATTGGCGCGAATAATCAAGGAACACTTCGCCAACGTACACGCTCATTTGCTCAAAGCGACGCGGCTCAGCAGAAAACAGGTCGCGCAAATGCTGCGCCTTCATGCTTTGCGAGCTTTTAATGATTTCTGGCCAGACGGGTGTTTGCGTTAATTGCGGCATGTTCTTCTGCGTTAGTAATGTCTCTTTATAATCTATTCCCATTACACTTGTCAGGCATGATTTTGAGGGCTATTTTGTTGGCTTCTACACCTAATCCAACAAAGGAACCGCCATGTCTATGCTTGCTGCCCGTCTTGCCAATGTCAAACCATCGCCTACGATGGCCGTCACGCAAAAGGCTGCAGAACTCAAGGCAGCTGGCCGTGATGTGATTGGCCTTGGCGCTGGCGAACCTGATTTCGATACACCGGATCACGTGAAGGAAGGCGCCTACAAAGCCATCCGCGAAGGAAAGACAAAATACACTGCCGTTGATGGTACACCGGAATTGAAAAAAGCAATTCAAGGAAAGTTCAAACGCGAAAACGGTTTGGATTATGGTCTTGACCAAATCAGCGTGAGCACCGGTGGTAAGCAAGTTCTATTCAACGCTATCATGGCAACTGTAAATCCGGGTGATGAAGTTATCATCCCTGCACCATACTGGGTTTCATACCCTGACATGGTTGCGTTGGCCGAAGGTAAATCGGTCATCGTCACCTGCCCTGCTGAAAAGAATTTCAAACTGCAACCACAGGATTTGGAAAAAGCCATCACGCCAAAAACCAAATGGTTGATTATGAATTCGCCCAGCAACCCGACGGGTGCCGCGTATTCTAAAGCAGAAATGAAGGCGATTACTGATGTTTTAGTGAAACATCCGCATGTCTACATCCTTAGCGATGATATCTACGAACATCTGGTTTATGACGGCTTTGAATTCTGTACACCTGCACAGGTTGAACCAAAACTATATGACCGCACGCTGACCGTGAATGGCGTATCAAAGGCATATTCGATGACCGGATGGCGCATTGGCTATGCTGGCGGCCCAAAGGAAATCATCAAGGCGATGGGCGCTATTCAAGGTCACTCCACCACCAACCCATCCTCCATCAGTCAAGCAGCAGCCGTTGAAGCATTAAACGGTCCGCAAGGCTTCCTGAAAGACTGGGTTGAATCATTCAAAGGTCGCCGCGATTTGGTGGTGGGCATGTTAAACCAAAGTAATGGGCTTACCTGTAAACGCCCTGAAGGCGCGTTCTATGTCTATCCAAGCTGCGCTGGAACGATTGGCAAAAAAACACCCGATGGCCAAGTGATCCAAAACGACGAAGACTTCGTAAAATACTTACTACAAGCCGAAGGCGTTGCAGTGGTTCATGGATCGGCATTTGGGCTTTCCCCCCATTTCCGCATTTCCTACGCTATTTCCAGCAAATCGCTGGAGGAAGCATGCCAACGCATTCAACGTGCCTGTGCCAATTTACGCTAATCTCACATAAGGAACATCATCATGGCTAAGAAAGCAAAGAAAGCTCCCAAAAAAGCAACGCGTAAAGCATCACCCAGTGACGCCGTTGCCAAAAGCCTGAATGTCGTGCTGGCAGATACCTATGTGTTGGCACTTAAAGCGCATGGCTTTCACTGGAATGTGGAAGGACCTCTATTCCTTCAATTGCATGAATTTTTTGGGAAGCAATATGACGCATTGACCGATGCAGCGGATGAACTTGCAGAACGCCTTCGTGCGCTTGATACCTATGCGCCGGCATCCTTCGCGCAATTCACGCGTCTTGGAAACATCATGGAAGAAACGAAAGTTCCATCCCCAGAAGGCATGATTGCACAATTGCTGTCGGATTTCGAAGTATTGGCTGAAGATCTGGAGAGCGGCATTGAAGCAGCGGACGATGCTGATGACAGTGATACCGAGGATTTACTGACAGGCCAGCTACACGAAGCCCATAAAACCGCATGGATGCTACGTGCGATGCTGCGCGGTAAATAACTAATCCTGCTTGGTTAAGCCACGGCTTTCGTAAAATTCTTTGTGCTGTTGCCAGTCTTCCTTCACTTTGACGTGAAGGAATAAATGCACCTTGAAACCAAAGGCCTTGGCCATTTCTTCTCTGGCTGCGGCGCCAATCGCTTTTAATTGTTCGCCGCCCTTACCAATCACAATCGCTTTTTGTCCGTCGCGTTCAACAAAGATAGTCTGCGTCACTTTGGCCTGACCATTATCGAATTGTTCCCATGCATCCGTTTCAACTGTCGCGCTATAGGGCAGTTCCTGAGATAGCTGCAAGAATAATTGTTCACGGGTGATTTCTGCGGCCATCACACGTTCCGGCATGTCGGTGATTTGTTCAGGATCATACAGCCACGGGCCCTTCGGCATCGCGGTGCCCAGCTTGGCGATAATATCCTTCACGCCCTCACCCTCTTTTGCCGACACCATGAAGGTCTGCGCGAAGTCATGTTCCTTATGCAGCGCTTCCACGATGGGCAATAAACGGCCCTTGTTGGTTGCAGCATCCACCTTGTTCATCACCAGCCAAACGGGCTTATCTTTGTGCTGATGCTTGATGTGCTGCAGGATTTCCTGTGTACCGCTATCGGGTTGGCGATGCGTTACATCAACCACCAACAAAATAATATCCGCATCATCCGCTCCGCCCCATGCCGCACCAACCATGGCTTTTTCAATCGGCTTTTTAGGAGTGAATATTCCCGGCGTATCGACAAAGATGATTTGTGCATCGCCTTCCATCACAATCCCCAACATGCGCGCACGCGTCGTTTGCGGTTTGGCACTGACAATCGCCAGTTTTTGGCCAACAATTTGATTGAGTAACGTTGATTTACCGGCGTTTGGTACGCCCAGCAATGTTACATAACCGCAGGATTGGTTTGCTGTATCGGTCATGCCTGCACCAGTTTTTGCCATAATAATGTCGCTGCTTTCTTTTCTGCATCACGTTTCGATGGGCCTTCGGCTTCCACCGCTTCAAAGCCCTTTACCTGCACTGATACGATATAAGTGGGTGCATGCGCTGGGCCCGATTGGCTCATCACCTTGTATTCCGGTAATGGCAAGCCTTTGCCCTGCGCCCATTCCTGCAATGCACTTTTCGCATCTTGCGGGGCGGCATCACGGTGAATGAAGGGTTGCCACAGGTTTTTGATGATTGCGCGCAATGCATCAAGCTGCTGTGAATTGTCTTTATATATTGCACCAATTAGTGCTTCGAGTGCATCGGAAAGAATATTCACACGGCCACGGCGCAGGTCTTCTGGATTTACCATCTGCAATGCTTCCGATAACACAAGCGTTTCGGCAATTTCAGCAAGGCAATCGCGGTTCACCAATGCAGCGTGGCGTTTGGCGAGTTCGCCTTCATTTTCTTTTGGATAGATTTCATACAACCATTCGGCAATCAGCAGCGATAATACGCGGTCGCCCAGAAATTCCAGGCGTTCATAGCTGGATACTTTTCTATCATTACCTACTCTGTCCTGACTTGGATGCGTCATCGCATCACGCAGCAAGCCTTCGTCCTTGAACGTGTAACCCAATTTTGCGGTGAGGTTTTTAAAAGCCGGTGTCATCACTGTTTTTTAGAGGATAGGTTTTAGCATGCGATCAAAGCGCAAATGGCTTGGCCATTTCCACACCTGCCAGAACGGAGAGCCGTTTTTAAGCGAGAAGAATATGAATTCTGCACGCCCCACCAGATTTTCTTCGGGCACAAAGCCAACACGGCGCATTACGCGGCTATCTTGCGAATTATCGCGGTTATCGCCCATCACGAAGTAATGGCCTGCTGGCACGGTATAGGCTGGCGTATCATCCAACTGCCGATCATCACTCATTTCCAGAATGTGGTGCTGTTTACCACCAGGCAATGTTTCGTTGTATTCAATGCTTGGCAGATTGAATGGTTGGCGGAACGCTTCGTGATCTTGTTCCAGATCTTCGCCGGTCATATTATAGCTTCCGGTGACATCGCGCTGCACAACTTCACCATTAATTTGCAAACGGCCACCCACTACTTGAATGGTATCGCCGGGCAAGCCAATCAAGCGCTTCACGTAATCGGTTTTTCCGTCATACGGAACCTTGAACACCATCACATCACCACGTTGTGGCTTATTGACCTGACCATAACGACCTTCAGGCAATTTTACACCGAAGTTGTGTTCCAGAAAACCAAGCCCGACGGAAAGCCCGCTATAGCCATAGGAATATTTCGACACGAACAGATAATCACCTACCAACAAGGTCGGCACCATAGAGCCGGATGGAATGCTGAACGGTTCAAACAAAAACGCACGGAATACGATGGCGATGATGGCGGCAACAGTAAGAGTGCGAAGGAATTCAAATAGCCCATCATCGTGCGGGGCATCTTTGGTGGCGCTGTGTTGTTTCATAAATACTGCTTTACGCGTGAACAATTATTGTTTATCGAGCAGATTATATCTGCTCTAAGGCGCGAATGTGACGCTTTAGCTGGGGGGCGGTCAATCATTTTATACCAATAGCTTATTTATTAAGCCATCGGATGCCATGCCAAGCGGCATGGCGGCGGCTAATGCCGCCGAACGCCGTGATGAAATAGCTTATTTCATCCGGCAAGAATGGGTATAGCTTCAATGATTACGAAGGCTTGCGCGTGCGGGTATTCATCGGTCAGCGTTAAATGGATGCTGGCTGTATGACCTTTTGGGGTCAGGGCTTCAAGGCGTTTTAGCGCACCGCCCGTCAAGGCCAAGGTTGGCTTTCCGCTTGGCGCATTCACAACGCCCATATCTTTCCAGAACACGCCTGCGCTCATGCCCGTGCCTAATGCCTTTGCACAGGCTTCTTTTGCGGCAAAGCGTTTAGCCAAGGTGGGGTGCGCTGTTGAACGCTGCAGGGCTTTTTTCTGTTCAATCGGCGTGAAGATGCGGTTTAAAAAACGCGCACCATATTTAGCATAAACTTTTTCGATGCGCGCGATGTCGCACAGATCATTGCCGATACCGATTATCATGCTGCCGCTTTCTGACGCGCATCAGTCATGATCTGTTTCATCTTCTGAATGCTGGCGGTCATGCCGATGAACATCGCCTCACCCATCAGGAAATGGCCGATGTTTAATTCAACAATTGGCTTGATTGCAGCGATGGGTGAAACGTTATCGTATGTCAGGCCATGTCCCGCATGCACTTCAATGCCCAGCTTGCTGGCGTAATCGGCGCCCAGTTGCAGACGTTTCAATTCCTGCACTTGCTGCGCTGCTCCTGCATCGGCATAGGAGCCTGTATGCAGTTCAATCGCCTTGCATGCAGTTTTCTTTGATGCATCAATCTGCGCTGGGTCGGGGCTGATAAACAGTGCCACTTCAATGCCTGCATCTTGCAATGCACCAACACAGTGTTTGATTTTCTCAAAATGAGTAATGACGTCCAACCCGCCTTCGGTCGTGATTTCAAGGCGGCGTTCCGGCACCAAGCATACGGCATGCGGTTTGATACGCAGCGCGATGTTGGTCATTTCATCGGTCACTGCCATTTCCATATTCAATGGCAAGCCGCATTCAGCACGTAGACGTTCCATATCGGCATCGCGGATATGACGGCGGTCTTCGCGCAAATGCGCGGTGATGATATCTGCGCCCGCGCCCTTGGCCATAATGGCGGCACGAAGCGGATCTGGCGCAGCGCCGCCACGCGCATTACGCAATGTGGCAACGTGATCGATGTTAATTCCTAAACGCATATGCTCGTTAAACCTTGGCTTTTTAATTCGGTACGATGAATTTAGCGCGGCCCGCGCATTTTTCCAGCACTTCAATAAAACGCTGTATTACCTGCTATTCGCCACGCGGCGATAGCTTAGTGCTTCCGCAACATGGGCACGTTTTACGCCATCCACGCCTTCCAAATCAGCGAGCGTTCTGGCGACACGTACCACGCGTGTGTAACCGCGCGCGGATAATTTAAGTTGCTCCGCCGCCTGGCTCAACAAATTCTGCCCGCCGCTATCGGGGGTTGCGACCTTTTGCAATAACTCGCCATCCGCTTCGGAATTATTATTTGGTTTAATCGGCGTATCCATTTTTGAATAGCGTTCTTCTTGGCATGCCCGCGCTTGTGCCACACGCGCGGCCACGGTTGCGCTGTCTTCCTTTGCTTGCGGCAAACTTAAATCATTCGCACTGACTGCGGGAACTTCAATATGGCAATCAATGCGGTCGAGCAAAGGACCTGACAGTTTATTCTGATAATCGGCACCGCAACCCGGCGCCTTGTTACACGCTTGCGATGCATCCCCCAAATAGCCGCAACGACACGGGTTCATCGCGGCAATTAATTGAAACCGCGCGGGGTAGGTTAAATGGTGATTTGCGCGCGCCACCACCGCACGCCCTGTTTCCAATGGTTGGCGTAATGCTTCCAATGTGGGGCGTTGGAATTCCGGAAGCTCGTCTAAAAACAACACGCCAAAATGTGCAAGCGATACTTCGCCGGGCTTTGCCTTCATCCCGCCGCCGATAAGCGCTGGGAGTGATGCCGAATGATGTGGATCACGAAACGGGCGGCGACGTAGCAACTGCCCATCGGGCAACATGCCTGCCACTGAATGGATCATCGACACTTCCAATGCTTCGCGCGGAGATAATGGCGGCAATAAACCGGGCAAACGCGCAGCTAGCATGCTTTTACCTGAACCCGGCGGCCCCAGCATAAGTAAATTATGCCCGCCAGCTGCAACGACTTCCAACACACGTTTTGCAGCTTCTTGACCTTTAACATCGCGCAAATCGGGGATAGCATTATCCAGATTTTCCATACGGCGTTCTGGCCGCGTGAGTACTTGTGTGCCCTTAAAATGATTGATGAGCTGCAATAAGGATTGCGGTGCAAGCACCTGCATATCATCGCCCGCCCATAATGCTTCAGAACCATTGGCCGCAGGACAAATAAGGCCAAGATCATGTGATTTTGCATTAATCGCAGCAGGTAACACACCCGTCACACGCGTTAAGCCACCATCGAGTGCGAGTTCGCCAAGGGCAACATAATCGGCAACGGCATCCTGCGGTATCACGCCCATTGCTACCAGCAAGGCAAGCGCAACAGGTAAATCGAAATGGCTTCCTTCCTTTTGCACATCCGCAGGTGCAAGATTAACGGTGATGCGTTTGGCAGGCATGGAAAGCCCCAGCGCATGCAGCGCAGCTCTGACACGTTCACGGCTTTCGGTCACTGCTTTATCGGGCAAACCCACAAGGGTGAATGCAACAAGGCCAGAAGAAATCTGCGCCTGCACGTCCACATCAAGGACATCCACGCCTTCAAAGGCAACCGTGCGTATACGTGCGACCATGGGAAAAAGCCTTTTAACGATTACTAAAATGACAACTAACGCCCATAGACTATAGGGTTTTAACAATCTGTCGAGCGCGGTTGTTAAGAACCGATGTTAGCAAAACCGCAAATTACTTTCAAAAATGCGTGGTAAATTGCGGGCTATAACATTTAAGGAATTTTTTATGGCATCACCGACCGAGTTTAA
>CAZMQI010000025.1:0-27184 GCA_964568585.1 uncultured Rhodospirillales bacterium | reverse complement strand
GCCTTCTTATTATCAGAGGCGTTTATGAAGTGGTTTGAGAAATTAATTCGTCCGGATCTATTGTCTATCCCTGTTTATTCATCGGCGGTGGTAGAAGCTGGCGGCTATGTCCCGCCGATCAAGATCGATGCGAATGAAAGCCCATGGCCACCCTTTGGCAATGTCAGCAAATTATGCAAACCCAACCGTTACATCGAAGATCAACAACCGCCCGAATTATTGCAACGCCTTGCGATTGAATGGGATGTAACGCCCGCCCAAATCATGCTGGGCCGTGGCAGCGATGAAGGCATTGATATGCTCATTCGTTTGCTGTGCAATGCTGGCCAAGACAATATCATCATCTGCCCGCCCACATTCGCGATGTATGACCATTCGGCAAAGCTGCAGAATGCGGCGGTTGTGAAAGTTCCGTTGAATAGCACATGGCAATTGGATGTGAACGGCATTACCAAAGCCATCACGCCAAATACCAAATTGATTTTCTTCCCGTCGCCGCACGCGCCGATGGGCCATTTGATGAATAAAGCGGATGTATTGGCACTACTAAAAGCCACCCATGAAAAAGTTCTAGTGGTGGTGGATGAAGCCTATATCGCGTTTGCTGATGACACCAAGGGCCTGATTGCTGAACTAAAAAACTTCACCAATCTTGTCATTCTTCGCACGCTGTCGAAAGCTTATGCGCTAGCGGGTGAACGCATCGGTGGCGTGGTCGCACATCCTGAAATCGTTGCGCGGCTTCGCACCATTCTTGCGCCATATCCGTTGCCGCAATCCTCTGTGCGCGCTGCGCTTGACGCACTCAGCCCCAACGGCTTGGTCGATGGCGCGGAACACCGCCGCATTCTGGTATCTGAACGCAAACGTATGGCGCAGCTTTTGCTTAGATCTACATTCGTGGAATCCATTTTCCCAAGTGATGCGAATTTCCTGCTGGTGAAGGTGAAAGACCCCGTTGAAGTTCTGGCCACATTAAAACGTGCTGGCATTCTTGCGCGCAATCGCAGCTCCGCCATTCCCAATACCATTCGTTTTTCGGTTTCAACACCGCAGGACAATGATCTGGTGTTACGCGCGATGGGCGTTGAATTATCGGCAGAAACCAAAGGTTCGATGCCACGTTTATATTCATCCCAACGCGGCACCAAGGAAACGCAGATTGATGTAACGGTCAATCTCGACCAACCGGATTTTCTTTCCATTTCCACCGGCATCGGTTTCTTCGACCATATGCTCTCGCAACTGGCTTCGCATGGCGGGTTTGGCTTGGCCCTGCACTGCGCTGGCGATTTACATATCGACCAACATCACACCATTGAAGATTGCGCGCTTGCGCTTGGCGAAGCATTAAAGGCTGCATTGGGCGATAAGCGCGGCATTGCGCGTTTTGGCTTTACTGCGCCGCTGGACGAAGCATTAGCGCAAGCAACGGTTGATTTATCAGGCCGCCCGTTTGCGGCGTTCACCATTTCATCAAATGGGGGCAAATTCCCCGCCGAAAATATCGGCGGGATGAGCGCGGAGATGGTTCCGCACTTTTTCCATTCATTGGCGGTTGCGATGGCCTGCGCCATCCACATCACCGTGACGGGCGATAACGCGCATCACATGGCCGAGGCATCGTTCAAAGCAACGGGCAGAGCGTTACGTCAGGCGTTTCAAAACACCAACAGCACCGCTATTCCATCGACCAAGGGCGTTCTTTAAATGCTAATTACGGTTATCGATTACGGCTCGGGCAATCTGCGTTCGGCGACGAAGGCATTTGAAAAAGCCGCCGCAGATATGGGCGATGTAACAGTTATCCTCACTGATAAAGCCGAAGATGTTTTAAAGGCCGACCGCATCGTATTGCCTGGCCAAGGCGCATTCGCCGATTGCATGAAGGGCCTATCAGCCGTTTCCGGCATGATTGAAGCCTTGAACGAAGCGGTGATAAAAAAAGCAAAGCCGTTTCTTGGCATTTGCGTTGGCATGCAGTTGCTTGCAACGCGCGGTTTGGAGCATGGCGAACATGCCGGCCTCAACTGGCTTTCCGGTGAAGTACGGAAACTGGAACTGAATGATACGAATTTAAAAATCCCGCATATGGGCTGGAATAACCTCATTCCATCTAAACCAAATCACCCGTTGCTCAGCGGCTTGCCAGCAAACCCTTTCGTCTATTTCGTGCATTCCTATGCGCTGGTGCTCGGCAATAAAGAACATGAATTAGCCGCGTGCAATTACGGCGGCGCGTTTACGGCAGCCGTCGTCAAAGACAATATCGCAGGCACGCAATTCCATCCGGAAAAGAGCCAGAAGATTGGTCAGCAATTAGTGCGTAATTTTATCGATTGGTCGCCTTAAGCGGCCTGTGCTTTTGCAGCTTGAGCTGGCTTGCCTTTAATCGTCGTTTCTGGACGACCATAAGCTTCCCACTCAATGATACTAAAATTCCGTACCGCCGCCTCAACCAGCAATGATGCATCGCCCTTTAGTACCACCTTTGGCAATTTACCAAACGCTTCTCTAAGAATTGGCTCTGCATGGGTAAACTTTTTGGCGCCTGTACGCAACGCACCAAGGGCGTTATTGCGGGTGTCGCTATCAACGTCTTCATTTGATGCCACATCACGCAAAGCTTCAAAATAAGCCGCTTGTTCAGCTTGCGGTGCGTTAAAAAAAGCGCTGCTTTTATCATAGTAAGAATGCCAAAGCGCACTAATCGCTGCTGCTTTTGTTTCATCTTTGCTATCTGGGCTTGTTAAGACGGCCTTGAATTTGTCTACTGGCATAACGGAACGTTGGGCATGTGACGACATAAATTCTCCATGAGAATAAAAACGATACAAATAATCTCTAAAAAGGCTCATTCTTTAAAAAACGCGACTTCTTAAAAACAGACAATCCGTGTTACCGAGCGAGAATACTTTCACAAAGCGAAAATGTGTTAATTCACCCCAACTTGGTGTGCAAAGCACAATTGCCCCAGAAAAATTGCTAGAAATCGCTTTTTTTAATCGGTGAAGGCGGTATAACCCTACCCTTAAACCTCTTCAGAAAACGTGCTGTCCAATGATTTTATTCCCAGCAATCGATTTAAAAGATGGCGAATGCGTTCGCCTTGTGCGCGGTGACATGCAGCAGGCGGTTGTGTTCAATTCAGACCCCGCAGCGCAAGCCAAGGAATTTGAAAATCTGGGTTTTGAATGGTTGCATCTGGTTGATTTAAACGGCGCGTTTGAAGGCAAGCCGATTAACGCATCCGCGGTCGAAGCGGTTTTAAAAACCGTGAAAATGCCAGTGCAGCTTGGCGGCGGTATCCGCAATATGGAAACCATCGAACTTTGGTTGAACAAAGGCGTGACCCGCGTGATTTTGGGAACGGCGGCATTGCAAAATCCGGATTTGGTCAAAGAAGCCTGCAAAAAATTCCCGAACCGCATCGCCGTTGGCATTGATGCACGCGAAGGCTATGTCGCTGTACAAGGCTGGGCGGAAGCAACACGCGTCAAAGCGCTGGATTTAGCACTGAAATTCGAGGATTGCGGCGTTGCCGCCATCATCTACACCGACATCAACCGCGATGGCGCGCTGCAAGGTGTGAACGTGGAAGGCACCGCGAATTTAGCGCAGCATCTGACAACACCAATCATTGCATCAGGCGGTGTGTCGACCATGCAGGACTTGATTGAATTGAAGGAAGAAGAAGAAGCCGGCATTTGCGGCGTGATTGCTGGCCGTGCGATTTACGATGGCCGCATTCAAATCGCCGAAGCACTGCTGCTTTTGAAAAAAGCTGCTTAAAACACTTACGCACCCATGCCAGGTGCGCGCGGCATGCGCGTGGTGGCGTTAGCATCAATCATCCGGCCGCCCTCGTTTCTATTATTGATATCCGGCATCGGGAATTTTGGCGTACACGTTGAACCAAATGCTCCGGTAATTTCTGACATGGCGCGAATTGATAATAACAAAGGCGGATCGCCATATGTCTTGGTATCGAGACCCAGTTTTTTTGCAACGGCTTCGGTTTCATTGGCAAGTGCGCCAAAGGTTTTTTCCTTTGCTTCCTGTGCCCTGAATATTTGCAATTTTTGGTCTTCGGTCAAATTCGGAAAAGCCAATGCCAAATGATCTGGCCAACGATGCCTGTCCTGCAATTGTGGATTGGTCTTTCGGATTGCGTCAATCGCGCATACTTCATTCGAAAACGCGGCATGCGCGGCGTTAATCGTCGCGGGGTTGATGCCAGTTTGAATACGTCTGACATCGGCTTGTTGTTGCACTGTTAATTCAGTCATAATGCGTCCTTAAGTATGGTTGCTTCTATCGGTAAATAGTCTAGATTATGGGTGTTTAAACTGACTTAATCCCGATAAACCAAGCATTTTCAGCATTTTATGTCCCTCACCACCCGTATAATTCCCTGTCTGGACGTAAAAAATGGCCGCGTGGTCAAAGGTATCAATTTCCTTGATTTGATTGATGCGGGCGATCCGGTTGAACAAGCCAAAGCTTATGACGCGCAAGGCGCGGATGAATTATGTTTCCTCGACATCACAGCAAGCAGCGATGGCCGCGCGACATTATATGATGTCGTGCAACGCACAGCAGAACAAGTGTTTATGCCCTTGACCGTTGGCGGCGGCGTGCGCGCTGTTGAAGATATCCGCAAATTATTGTTATGCGGCGCGGATAAGGTTTCGATGAATTCCAGCGCGGTGGAACGCCCCGCGCTGATTAAAGAAGGCGCGGAAAAATTCGGCAGCCAATGCATTGTGGTCGCAATTGATGCGCGGCGTAATCCCGAAGGTTCATTTGATGTATATGTAAAGGGCGGGCGTGAAAACACCGGCCGTGATGCGATTAAATGGGCACAGGAAGTAGCATCCTTGGGCGCAGGCGAAATCTTGCTGACCAGCATGGATAAGGATGGCACCAAATCCGGCTTTGATTTACAGCTCACCCGTGATATTGCCGATGCCGTAAACATCCCCGTGATTGCATCGGGCGGCGTGGGCACACTTGACCATTTGGTGGACGGCGTGACCAAAGGCCATGCCAGTGCCGTATTGGCCGCCAGCATTTTCCATTTTGGCACCTTCACCATTGCCCAGGCAAAGCAGCATTTGGCAAAAGCTGGCGTAGCGGTAAGGGTGTAGTGATGAGAGTTGAGAGTTAGGTCGTAAGCGGCTATGGTCGTTCTTATCATTTAACTCTTAACGATGATTGCTCATATGTCCGATCTATCCATTCTCAATACGCTGTTTGAAACGATTGAAAAGCGTAAAAAAGCCGACCCAGAAAAATCCTACACCGCAAAATTATTTGCCAAGGGTCGCGGTAAAATCTCCCAAAAAGTTGGCGAAGAAGCCACTGAAGTCGTCATTGAAGCTATGCTCGGTGACAAGAAAAAGCTCGCGGAAGAATCCGCTGATTTGCTCTATCATCTGCTTGTTATGTGGTCAGATGTGGGCATCGCACCCGCCGATGTTGCTGCCGTCATTGAAGACCGCATGCATTACACCGCGGATGAAAAGAAAAAGCGTAAAGGCGGGGATTAGCGCAGGGCCGGTTGCGCGAAGCGCAGAGGCATCGCGCCAATAAAAAGGATTTAATATGAGTTACGATAACAACAACATCTTCGCCCGTATTTTACTTGGCGAAATCCCATGCAAGAAGATTTTCGAAAACGAACACGCCCTCGCCTTCCATGATATCCATCCGCAAGCGCCCATCCACGCACTCGTGATCCCTAAAGGCAGCTATGTGGATTTCGCCGATTTTGCAAAGCGCGCGAGCGATGCCGAAAGCGCAGGCTTTACGAAAGCCATTGGCATTGTTGCGGAAATGCTGGGCGCACATCACCATGGCTACCGTCTTATCAGCAATTGCGGCGCAAACGCACACCAAGAAGTGCCACATTACCATGTGCATATTCTTGCTGGTCGCCAACTTGGCCCGATGCTAAGTAAATAGTTCAAACCCCTTATAGAAAAGAAACCACATGACCCGCCCATCCGGCAGAGCACTAGACCAACTCCGCACCATCGAACTCATCCCCGGTTTTGCAAAATACGCCGAAGGCAGCTGCCTGATTAAATGCGGTGAAACGCATGTGCTATGCTCTGCTACGGTGGAAGAAAAAGTCCCGCCGTTTATCAAAGGCACCGGCCTTGGTTGGGTCACTGCCGAATACGGCATGTTGCCACGTGCAACACTGGAACGCACCGACCGTGAAGCAGCAAAGGGCAAACAAAGTGGCCGCACGCAGGAAATCCAACGTTTAATTGGCCGCAGTCTTCGCGCGATTACCGACCGTGCTGCACTTGGCGAAATTCAAATCAAGCTGGATTGTGATGTATTGCAAGCCGATGGCGGCACGCGCTGTGCATCTATCACGGGTTCATATGTAGCATTACACCTTGCTTGCCAGACATTGCTTAGCCGCGGCAAAATCAAAAAACTTCCCTTCACCGATAGCGTCGCTGCCATTTCATGCGGCGTCTATAATGGCAATGCTGTTCTTGATTTGGATTATGCGGAAGATTCCACCGCGCAAGCCGATAGCAATTTCGTGCTAACCGGGCAAAACGGCATCGTTGAAATTCAAGGCACCGCGGAAGAAAAACCGTTCAGCGAAGCGCAGTTTACGCAGCTGTTAAAGCTCGCGCAAAAGGGCATTGGCGAATTGACCGCGTTACAGAAAAAAGTATTGGGATAAAATAATTAGGTTATCTTGAGCGGTGTTGGCGCTGTCATCTGATTGACAGCCGCAACCTTCACGGCTGGCGCTGCTGTTGTTGCTGCTACTGGTGCTGCTGGTGCTGCTGGTGCTGCTGGTGGTAGCTCTGCTTCCGCATTCGCAGTTGGGGGTGCCGCTTGCGGTGCCCGTTCTTCAAGCGCCTTAGCAAGCACTGGCTCTTGGCGAAAAGCTGCCGTTGTTAAATAGCTAATCATTTGTCCGGATCGGTCGCCGACAACATTCGCCGTGTTACGAATGCTGGCACTGCTGGCTGGCAAACCCAATTCGTTGATCACGCCAATCTTTGAATTGGACCTTGTTAATGCGGACATTACGCTAGCTTCGGTCATGCTGCTATTCCTTGTCCATCTTTAAATCCTGCGCGCACCATGCCGACCCCGGCCATGGATGCAATGTTTTCTCTTTTTTCCCAATCCAGAATTCCTTCTTTATTGCAGCGATCAAGCGCATATGCAAAACCGCGCACAAACCGATCATAGGATTCTGGCCATTCGGCACGAACGTTCTCGTAAGGATTGCGACCTTGATAAAATTCTAACACGGCGCTTTCCGCTTTCTTGATATCAGGCAACGTCAGGCGCTCCTTTAATTCGTCCAGCGCGGATGGTGTTCTTCGTTTTCCAAACCCAAACATAGCTTTCGCGCATCCCTAAATGGTAAGTCAAAATCTCTAAAATGTCGTATTCCAGTAACCAGTCTATCCAGATACGGTTAGCAGAAACTTAATTCCGCCCCGTCTAAGGCCATAAGACATAAGATTATTTTTAATTAAACGGCACAGAAAACCGAGGAAAACTGCCGGTTTGGTGGAGTCAGAGGCACATCAGTGATTGGGCTTACTTAGAAAATCCGCGTTACCCGGCATATATTTATCAGCCATGGTGTACATCATCAGCTGCATATCGGCCAAACGCATGGTTTGCGCGTGCTGTATATCGTTGGTCTTTTCGTTGATAAGCGCAAGAGAAGCGCTGAGCATTTTCACTTCGGTTTGCAGGCGTTGCAACGCATAACGCTGCTCCGTCAATTCCTGTTTCAGCAATCGATTTTCTTCGCGCAACAAGTGGCGGAATTCCCGTTCTTCATCTGCACCGATGTTATTTTTTCTCATCCCATCTCATATAAAATGCTTGATGGCATTACATCAAATGTTCATCAAGAAAACGCTAAGGAACGCAAAAGTTGGTGTGCGGTTGCGATATAGTGAAGCGGTTTGCTTAATCCGCGTTAAGCATAACTGCTAAGCGGACATCTTGGGCGCGGCGGGTCTTGGCGGTGTTGCGGCGGCCACCTTGTCCTTATCCGCTGGTGCGGCAGCTGGTGGTGTTTGTGCTGCTACGGCTGGCGCTGCTGCTGGTGCGGGCGCAGCTGCCGGTGCAACAGCAGGAGGTGCTGCTGCTGCTGATTCTGGTTTTGGATCTGTCTTGGGTGGTTCACTGGTAGGAGCTACGGCAGGTGCTGCACTATTTGCAACGACCTTATCCCGTTGCGCTGCAATCACTGCTTGCGATGCATCCGTCAATGTCTCGGATGATGGACGTGCAGCAAGACGGCGTTGCGCTTCGACGCCTTCACCTTCAACGCCAGCTGGGCGTTGCAGCGCTGTTAAATCTCTGCGCGGTGACATGGCTCTTCCGGGGATTGGTGTGAAGTTTTGTGCCGCTGGCGCTGTGCCTGCCAATCTTTCGCGCAAGGTTGCTGCTGCGACCGGCGCTACAGCTGGTGGCACCACAGGCGGCGCGGTAACCGCGGCTGTTCGTTCTGCTGCTGCTTTTTCCGCTGCTGCTTTTTCAGCCGCCAAACGTTCTGCTTCGGTTGCTGTAGCAGGTGGAACTGCTGGCGGTACCGGTGGTACTACGGGCGCTACGGTGGCAGCTACCGGAGGAACAACCGGCGCAGCTGGCGGTACAGCGGGTGCAGCCACTTGTGTATCCTGTGGCCTATTACCAGTCACATAATTATATGCGCGGCGATACCACGGTACATCTGCTGCTGGCGTTGGTGCTACTGCCGCAGCCACGGGTACATTGCCGCGCTCAGGAACAGTTGGCGTTGCTTCAGGTGCTGCTGGTGGAACTGCTGGCGGCGTTGCGCCCGTCACACGGTTCCATAAGCCTCGCAGCATACCGGGTTGTTCTGTAGCTGGTGCTACTGCCGCAGCAGCCGGTGCTTCTGGTGTTGCTGGCGGCGTTGAAGAGAATACTGATGTTGCGCGGTTCCAAAGGTTGATGCCACCTTGACGAATGTCAGTTGCCACAATACGCGCAGCTCTGGCGCGTTCATGTGCCCAAACTGCCGTATCATGGTCGCGCTGTGCGCGTTGTTCCGGCGTTTCAGGATTCTTGCCCCACAGCTCATTATTATAATAAGCATTCCAGCTACGACGTATTACACCTGCGCCCACACTCGTCCATGCACGCATATACTCACGGCGCGCAGGCGCTGAAATCGCTTGGTTAGGATGATAGAGTTGTTCAGCAGGCACCGCAGCAAGCCTGTCTGCCGATGGGGTTGGTCCCAATATCCGGTTGGCTGCACCAGTAGCGACATCCGTAACAGCTTGAGTAGCCGGAGCAGGCGGTGCATCCACGCGCGGTCTATTATCACCTTCGGTGCGCGGCACCACAGTGGCAATTAATGCATCACGGCGTGCACGTTCTGCGGTTTGTGCGATGATTTCCTTATCACGCGTCACGCTCTGGCGGATTTCAGCGGCACGTTCTGGGGTAACTGGCACACCATTATTATGAAGTGCACGTGATGGAGAATTAGCTGGTAACCCCGAACGATCAAGCAGCGCACGACGTTCTTCCGGCATGCTACGGGCAAGCGATTGACGTTGCGCTTCCGCTTTCAGGCGTGCTTGTTCTGCCGTAACCACCACTTCATTCATGCCACGTTGCATATTCGGGCGAATGACCGAACCATTCGGCAAGGTATAGGTTTTACCATCGGGGTTTGGCACGCCGCCCATCCGTGCGGCTTCGCTCTTGATGAAATCGGCATTGCGTTGCTCTTCGGCCAATTGCGCTGGCGTCTTAACGACGCGCGACTGGTTATTTTCCGTGGAAATTTCACCCACACCAGGCACGAAGACGTGATTGGTCTTTGGATCTACTCGCGCACCTGGGTTATTTTCTACAATACTATTGTTAACTTCGCGCTGGCGTTCCGGTATAGCTGGTGAATAGTTTGGTACCTGGTTTTCATTTTCCCATTGTCGGTATTCGCGCTCCTGCTCACGCAATGCACGGTTATACGCAGCAGCAAATGGGTCCCTGCCCACATAGGATGTTGTCGGCGCGTAAGAGATTTGCGAATATTCACTGCCCGTATACCCGTCCTGCACAACGCTGCGCTGCATATTGCCGCTACGCATCTCGGCGAGCGCTTCGCCAAACACCATGGCTGCTGTGTATTCCAAACCGCTATTTCTGCGACGCCTGTCATAATTGGCCCATGCCGCTGCAATCTTATCCGTGCCGCCCAGCAACAATGCAGCAGCCGCCAATGCTTCGGCGGAGGTGGTATTAGCAGCACTGACACGTTGCAATGCTGCACGGCGCTTTTCTTCGGCAGTGGGTTCCAGGGCTTCGCGCTGTTGACGCTCCTGCGCGGCTTTGCGGATGAGTTCTTCCTGCCTTAAACGCTCAGCGGCAATTCCATCATCGGACAGCGTTATCGCATTGGTAGAATTGGCATTGACTTGTATTGCGTGCATAAATTCGCGCGCTTCTTTTGGATTCATGCCACGCAGCAATGCCTGCACCGAGCTGAGGACACGCGAAAGATTGCCAAGCTGCGATGGCGGCATTTGCGCGGTTATTGCTTCTGTGATTTTTTGTATATTCGCTGGATTGTCGGGACTATCCTCGTCACGTTGCCACAGCAGTGGCACGACATCGCGTGACTGATATCTGTTTGGTGCAGTGCTGTGTGGTCCTAAAACAGCCATTCCATCACTTCAAAAAAATCAAACTATAAAATTTTATTCACTCAATTTTTTTACTGTGCTGATGCACGTTTATGCACAACACAAAAACATCCGCCCAAAATTTTGGCGAAATGGGTTAAACCCTTATAAATTATGCGTTAGAATGCTAACTAATGCGTTAATTTTAACGCGCACGAAAGATATTTTAACGCTATATTAACCGTGATTGGAGCAGCTACCTGAATGTCATCACTTTTCGCCGAAAAAAAACTGGTTATCGCCACGCATAATGCGGGGAAGGTTAAAGAATTCGCGGTTCTTATTAACCAAACCGGGCTGACGCTGCTCAGCGCTGGCGAATTAAATTTACCCGAACCTATCGAAACCGGCCTCACCTTTGCAGCCAATGCGGAACTAAAATCACGCGCTGCTGCATCTGCATCAGGACTTCCCGCGCTTGCCGATGATAGTGGATTGAGCGTTGAAGGCTTGAATGGTGAACCCGGAATTTATTCCGCGCGTTGGGCAACTAGCGCAGGGCCGGTTGTTCCGCACAGCGGAACAGAGGCATCGCGCCAACCAAATTTTATACCAGCTTTTGATAAAATTAAAAAAATGCTGGAAGAAAAAAACATCAACCCCAATGGCGCGAAGGCTGCGTTTATCTGCGTACTATCCCTCACCCTGCCAGATGGAAAAACCCTTATAGCACATGGACAAATGAACGGTCAGCTATGCTTCCCGCCGCGCGGGGAACACGGCTTTGGCTATGATCCCATCTTCATCCCCAACGGCGAAACCCGCAGCTTTGCGGAGATGAGCGCTGCTGAAAAAAACCAATACAGCCACCGTGCAATCGCCGTTGCAGAATTGAAAAAACAATTCGCATGAAGCCTCTCGCTCTCTACATCCACTGGCCGTTTTGTCTTGCCAAATGTCCGTATTGTGATTTCAATTCACATGTAAATGCACGTATGGATGAAACGCGCATGGTGAATGCATTGCTGTCGGAATTACGGTATTGGCACGCGCATTTAAAAAATCCACGCCCCCTCACCCCCATTTTTTTTGGTGGCGGCACCCCTTCCCTGCTTGCACCTTCCAATGTCGCACTGCTGTTGAATGAAGCAAACAAGCTTTTTGGTATTACGCCCACAATCGAAATCACACTCGAAGCCAACCCGACCAGTTCGGAAGCAGAGAAATTCAAAGGCTTTGCCGCAGCCGGTATCAACCGCTTATCCATTGGTGTGCAATCGCTGAATGATGCGGATTTAAAGGCATTAGGGCGTGAACACAGCGTTGCAGAAGCCATTGGTGCCATTGAAATCGCACAGCGGATTTTCAAGCGTCATTCCTTCGATCTGATTTATGCGCGTAAAGGCCAAACGCTGCAGCAATGGGAAGATGAGCTTCGCGCCGCTCTCAAACTGGCGGCTTCGCATCTATCGCTGTACCAGCTCACCATCGAACCAGGAACCGTGTTCGCGCAAAAAACTGCGATTGGTCAAACATTCACCGCGCAGGATGATGTCGCGGACGAGATGTATGCGCTCACGCAGAATATATGCGCGGATGCTGGCCTTCCGGCTTACGAAGTATCCAATCACGCAGCGCATGGCGAAGAAAGCCGACACAATCTTTCCTACTGGCATTACGATGAATATATTGGCATCGGCCCCGGCGCGCACGGTAGAGTGCTTGTGAAAGATGATTATGTTTCGACAAGCACGTTGCGCCCGCCCGAACAATGGCTGCGCGAAGTAGAAGCCAAAAACATCGGCATTGAAATGCAGGAGCCATTGTCGCAAACCGACCAAAAAACCGAGCATTTTATGATGAATCTGCGCTTATTTGCAGGCATCGATAAAGCCGATTGGCAGCAACGTTATGGCACGCCACTCGACACATTTCTCAACACAACCACCAAAGATTTTTATGTGAATGAAAATCTGTTATTCGAAGACGTGAATGTGTTGCGCGCAACGCCCGACGGCATGATGAAGCTGACAAGTTTGACGGGCAAGTTATTGGCCTAGGCTGGATGCGGACTTGGCCACGCATCGGGGTCGTGCTTTTTGATACGCCCCTGACCAAAGTTGAATGTTTCCGCTGTTGCAGCAATCGCTTCTTTGCCGTGCTTAAGCATACTATGGAACATTGTGTTGGCACTTCCCAAAACGCGCGGTGCAACTTGCGTTGCATATTCCAATGTATGACGTGCAGCTGAAACAATGCCACCGATATTCTGCCCGTTGACCCTGCTATTACCTGTCACATGCGCGCCCGTAATATCGGGTGTAGCAACCCCACGTACTTCGAGGGATGCATTATGCAAGCGCACATTATTAAAGCGTGTGCCTGCGCTTGCTTCGATGGTCAGCGCGCTACCAGCAAAACTTGTATAATCGAAATTACCCGGCGCAAACTTCACATTACCTTTTGTATTACTGCCAAAGGCTGCTGGGCCATGCGTGTTCATATACACACCGCTTAAGGTTGCATCATGGAAGCTTGGCGAAATACCGCGGAATTCTATGTTACGAATATTACCGCTCAAGGTTGCGGCTTTGCGTAAATTCACAATCGGATGCAAATCACGAATGGCGCGATTGCGTGCCTGTGTGCGTGTAATCGCTTGCACCATTTGCTGGTAATAATCATCTTTGCCGTTTGAATAGAAGATGACCGGAATGGTCGTACCTTCAGTAGTCGCAACGCGCTCAACAAATTGCCGCACACCCCTGCCCATCATGCGGTTATACGCAGCGCTACTTCGCCCAAGCGAATTGCTTGAGTCAAAATTCATAAGCTGTAATTCTTGCTGATACTGATCATCGCTCAGCGCGGATTGATTAGGGCGCGGCGCGGCGATGCGGCCATTCCAATTTCGCTGTATTGATGCAGATCTACTCATCAACTCGCCCACTTTAAAAATTCAAAAAGCAAAACTTTAAAAAAACTCTGGTTAAATTCGCACGTACTGCACTTTTCTAACCGCTTGATTTAAAAAACAAATTCTTGGTCACAAAGTAAACTTTTAGTCCTAATAACCAAATACTAGACTAAAAAAGTAGGGATTGCAAAACTTTCATATTCTGAAAGTATTTAAATCTGACAAGTTATTGAATCTGCAATGAAATTATATAAGCCTTAATTAAGAAACGAGGCTAATGGGGGGTGGGGAAGGGGTACAAAACCGCACAGATAAGCCACCACAATAATGCGGCTACCGGGTCACGTTATAGGGTCAACAAAGGATTGGTTTTTAGATTGAAGGGCCGTGCATATAGTTGGCTTGCAACTTCATTGCACGAGCCATGTATGAAGGCATAGGAGCTTGTGGCTTCATTTGCTTCAGGTTCAATGCGCCTTGTGCATTGCCCATGTTCACGCCAGCCATTTGGCTGCCACCGAAGTTTGCGTTAGCAACTTTTGCACCACCGAAATCTGAATTGGTCAAATGAGCGCCGCCCAAATTCGCGCCTTGCAGTTTCACGTTCTTGGCTTTCAAATTGGTCGCTGAATTTTCGCCGATGAAGTTTGCACCAGCAAGGTTTGCACCGGTGAATGTCGAACCATCCAAACGGCTGTCACGTACGGTTACATTTTCCATATCAGCATTGGTTGCATTCATTGGCGCTGAGATGCCTAGAAGGGTTGCATCCTTCATCTTTGCGTTGGTGAGGTTGATGGAACCAACACCACCCGTTAATACCATGCCTGAAAGATCCATACCGGAAAGATCAGCATTGCGTTCGGTGATATTGATGATTGGGCTGCGTTTGATTTTCAGTTCTGCCATTTTTTCTTTAACGGCAAGAATTAAATCGCGTGTGGTACCTGAAGGATTTTGCACCAACAATTCACCGCCACCAGCTAATTGCACTTTTTGCAAACGTTGTGCGTTGGTAGCTGGAGCTGCTGGTTTCAGATTATCAAAACGGATGCTAGATTTTTGTGGCTTCAAACCATCCAATGAAAAGTTCATCACTGGCTTAGGGGCAGCAACACCTGCGATGTCTTTGTAATTTCTGCGGGTCGCTGTGTAGGTCTGTAAGCTCATAGATACAAACGTACCCGAAACGAGTTAACGAGACCTTGAAATTGTCCGGTATCTTATTGATATTGCTATATAATTTCGGATTTGTACTAAATGTAGATAAAGTTTTATATAGCGCAGGGCCGGTTGGGCGAAGCCCAGAGGCATCGCGCAAAATAACGGTTTTATTAGAACTTACGGGGGGCTGGGTCTACGACCTTCGTACCTGAAGGGGTTATTTCCAGAACCGCAAGGCCGCGTTCGGTAACCCCGTCATGCATTAATCTGAAAATTCCATCCAATCCAGCAAAACCACTGGGGTTGGTTAATGCGTTTTCATCATAATTCAGTCCTTGCTTGGCCAAAACCGCGACAAGCGCCGTGGCGTCATACGCAAGGCTGGCTAGGCGCACCGGTTTTCCGCCATAGGCTTTTTGATAACGCGATACAAATTTTGCGCGCTGTGCCGGATCGCTGCTCGCGTAAAATCCGCCAACCAATACATTATGCTGCTGAACATTCTGGTCATCCCATAATCCTGTGCCGATGATGGGGATGTCGTGTGATGACAATGCAACCGCGGTAAGCTCCGCTGCAACGCTGCCAAGTGCTGCGCCACCATCGGGAAGCAAGATGCCCTGGATCTCGCTGCGCTTTGCGGAAATGGCTGCCACTGCTTTTTTGATGCTGTCTTTGTTGTTTGCATAACGCTGCGTTTCTACAATGCTCACGCCGGAATTCTGCGCTGCCGCCACCGCCATATCACCGTAAATCGATGATGGCGCGAGGATTGCGATGGAACGAATTCCCTTTGCCGCTGCATATTGCAATGCGCGTTGCACTTGTTGTGTTGGGCTAAAGCCAAGCACGTAAGTGCCATTACCAGCAACATTCGCATCATTGGTCAGTGCCAATACAGGCACGCGGCCTGCTATGAATGTTTTCACTTCCGCTGCGCTTTCGGAAAAGACGGGGCCAATAATAATCTGCGCGCCTTCTTCCATCGCTAGTGTGGCGGCACGCACCGCTTCGGCTGGCGTTGCACCGCTATCACGCGGGATGAGTTCGAAATTATCGGCAGATAAATCATTCACCGCCATTTGTGCGGCGTCCTGAAAACTCTTACCCATGCTGGCATTCTTGCCGCTAAGCGGTAACAGCAATGCAACCTTCACCGCTTTCGCATTTATGGTTTTTCCGGTCATCTGCTGCGGCGGAAGCGTTCCATCCAGCGTGCCGCTTTGTACTGCATTATCCAACGGCGCAGATGTTACTTCACCAGCAGGCGAAGCCGCGGGCGTTTCAGTATTTCCGTTTTGTTGGCCGCCTGCGGCATAACCGCCGCTTGCACGGTCGGTTCTAAACCATCCGCCGACTTCTTTAGTCATGTTCGATGCCGTGTTACAGCCCGTTAACATTAAAAGAAACGTGGCAACTAAAACAACAGCAACGGGTTTACGTTGCTGTCCGAGCCGACTGGCGAGGCGGCGGCTAATGCTGCCGAAAAAACTTCTGGAATAGGGGGTTCGCATGGCGCAAATGCTCGTGTAAGTTGTGGTCAATTATAAAGGAATAATTGGCGTGGTCAGTGACAAAAAATATAAGGCTGGGGTAAGCAAAAAGCAATCAAGCAAAAGCCCAGGGCCGGTTGCGCCCCGTAATTTTAAAACGGGCGCAGAGGCATCTGGCCAATTAAGCCTTGTTGCCACCCCAATCGGCAATTCGGCTGACATATCGCTGCGTGCGCTCGATACCTTCCGCCACGCCGATATCATCTTTTGCGAAGATACGCGCCAAACGCAGAAACTGCTGATGATGCATGGCATTACCGGCAAAAAACTGGCGGCAGCCCATGAACATAATGAAGCATATGCAGCCACCAAAATCCTTGCGGAAATCAAAGCAGGGAAGTCGGTTGCATACGCCAGCGATGCGGGCTTACCGCTGATTTCCGATCCCGGCGAAACCATCATGCAGGTGATGATCGAGGAGGGGGTGAGTGTGACGAGTGTGCCCGGCGCCAATGCCGCGCTCACTGCGCTGCAACTTTCTGGCTTACCACCATTGCCATTTTATTTCGCTGGATTTTTACCGCCGAAAACCAAGGCACGCAAAGACGTGCTCAAACTTTTGCAATCCATCCCCGCGACGCTGGTGTTTTACGAAGCGCCGCACCGTTTGGCAGAAACGCTTGCCGATATGTTGCATGTCTTGGGGGACAGAAACGCGGCATATGCGCGCGAACTCACCAAAATGCATGAAGAAATTCAGCGCGGCGCATTATCCGCGCTTTCCAAACATACCGAACAACAGGAACGTATTCGCGGTGAATGCGTCATTTTAATTGCACCGCCAAGCAATGAAACCGCACAAAATGATGATGCGGATGAAACCGATAAACTCTTGCTCCTAGCCCTTAAAACCCTATCCCCGCGCGATGCCGCATTCGATGTCGCTGCAAAAACCGGTTTGCAACGCCGCGCGCTATACCAACGCATTCTGGAATTGAAGAAATAGCATGAGCAGTTTCCGTCACAAACTTGGCGCCCAATCCTATGCCTATGGCTTATGGGCAGAAAAATTTGCCGAACTCATTCTGCGCGTGAAGGGCTATCGCATTCTGGGCCAGCGCATCAAAACACCATCCGGTGAAATTGATATTTTGGCGGCGAAAGACAAAACACTTGTCATCGTCGAAGTCAAAAAGCGCGGCGATGATTTTTCAGCCGCATCCGCCATTGCGCCTGCCCAGCAAGCACGGTTGATTGCATCCGGCAGTTATATGATGGGTCAGTATCAGGGCTTTGAGACGGTGCGGTTTGACGCCCTGTTATTCGCACCCAAAAGCCTTCCAAAACATATAAAAAACGCGTTTTACTAGCCTTATTAATATATTTTTATATTTCTGGGTTACACTGAATGACGATGCAGGTAGAGCAAGATCAAGCATTACGCATTTTGATGTCGGCGGGCGAAGCCACCGATGAGTTGCTTGATATTGGCGAAGTTGCCTTGGCACTTGCCGCACTTGAAGATAATCTTGCCGCATTACCATCCTACCGCGCTTTTCTTGATATGGTCGTGCGTGACATCAACCGCAAATCGGGGGATTTGTCACAGCACAAACTCACGCTCGATGAACAGATTTTATTATTGCGAAACACGCTGGTTCATAATTACGGCTTCACGGGTGACCGCGATAGTTACAACAGTTTGGAAAATGCCAATCTGATGCGCGTGATTGACCGCCGCAAAGGACTGCCTGTTGCACTTGGCATTCTTTATCTGCACATCGCACGAAAACTGGAATGGAACATGGTGGGGCTTAGCTTTCCCGGCCATTTCCTGTTACGTCTTGAAACAGGCGGAGAACGCGCGATTTTAGACCCGTTTGATAATTGCGTGGTGCGCCATACGATTGATTTACGTGAATTACTGAAATCCACGCAGGGGCTGGATGCGGAACTGCTCCCCGAACATTATGAACCGGTGAGCGATCGCCAGGTGCTGCTACGGCTGCAGAACAATATCAAGATGCGCCGCTTGCAGCATGGCGCATTGGAAAAGGCGATTGATACCCTACAAACCATGGTGCTATTCGCACCCGCCGAAGCGATGCTGTGGCGCGAACTTGGATTATTCCATGGCAAGATGGGTAATATCAAAAGCGCAGTCGCGGCTTTAGAAACATTCATGAAGCTGGGCGTGCCGGAAAGCCTGAAACACCAAACCGCATTGCTCTTGCAAAAGCTGCGTTCGGGAATGCAGTAACTTAATTCAGATAGGATTTACTGGAGGCACTGTCCGCTTGGATTGGCCCCATGCCATGCCTTTGCAATCAACCGCGCACGGGCATCTTCTGCGGTTGTGTTGGCTGCTGGCTTAGCCCGATGTGCATCAGGTTTTTGCGCTTCGATAATGCGTTCAAATGCTCCCGTTAAAATACCAGATGTAAATTCGTCAAGCCCTACAGCGGTGCGCTTCACTATTTGCTGTCCGATAAATGCTTTGGCCGAAAATGTTTTTGCAACTTCATCTTGTTCGAGCAGTGCGGTAATTTGTTTGTGCCAGATTTCCATTAATTGGCTACATATGCCAAAACTCTGTGTAATGTTTCCGGTTAGTACACCGAACACATCGAGCGTGCGGCTGGCAATACCCTCATGATTGCTGCGATCGGATTGCTGTCCTCTGCTTGCCAGCTCCAGTGCTTTAACAGCACCTTCTAGCGCGTATTCCTTCACGGCATCTTTCGCGGTGTGAGTAGCAACAAAGCTATAACAGTCTGTACGCAGCAACGGGTCTGTTACACCGTTCGCCAGATTATAAATCTTATCAACAATGCTTTGACGCTCATCGTACTTAAATGCTTCTTTGAGCTGTTGAACCGCAGCAGCCGGGTCAGCCGATAATGTGTCGGCGACCTCAACATGTGCATTTGCAAATTCAATTGCAGTTTGGTCGCGGCGCGCTGATGATGCGGTCTTGTTCGTCATGCCCATGAAAGTAACCATTAGAAATACTTTCAAAAAGCATTTTTTGCCTTTCCTTTTCGGGGTTTCCCTCTAGTTTCTTGAGGTATGACAAACACATCCGCCCAAAAACCTACACATAAACTACGCGTTGCGCTGCAGATGGACCCCGTTCAAGGCATTAACATCAATGGCGACAGCACCTTTGTACTGGGGCTTGGCGCACAGGAACTTGGCCACAGCTTATACAGCTATCACCCAAAGGACTTATTCTGGCAGGACGGCAAGGTCATGGCCTACGCACAGGAAATCATCTTCCGCAGAGAGATTGGCAATCACTTCACAATTGTTGCCGACAAGCTTTTGAACCTATCGCAGGATGTGGATGTGATTTTGCTGCGTCAAGATCCGCCCTTTGATATGGGCTATATCACCAACACGCATCTGCTCGATCACATCACCAATACCCGCATCATCAATAACCCCGCTGGCGTGCGTAACGCGCCGGAGAAACTGCTGATGCTGCGCTGGCCGGAACTGTTACCGCCAACGCTCATCACCCATGATGCACGCGGCATCACCGAATTCACCAAACAATATGGCCATGTGGTTGCCAAGAAATTGTACGGCAATGCCGGACGCGATGTATTCCGTTTTGCACTTACCGAACTGGATGAATTGCTGAACCTTGCCAAACAGCATGAAGAAAAAAGCGGCGAGCCGATATTGCTGCAACCATTCCTGCCGGAAATATCGAACGGTGATAAACGCATCATCCTGTTTGATGGCAATCCTGTCGGCGTGATGAAACGCATGCCCAAAGCAGGGGAATTCCGCGCGAATTTGGCACTTGGGGCCTCTGCCCACACCTGCGAATTAACCGCGCGGGACAAGGAAATCTGCCGCGTCATTGCACCCACCTTGCGCGAGATGGGGTTGTATTTTGCCGGTATCGATGTGATTGGCGACCACCTGATTGAGATTAACGTAACATCCCCAACGGGTCTGCAAAGCATCAATAATCTTTATAATTTACAAGGTGATGCGCGCATGGAAATGCTGTTCTGGAAAAATTTACCATAACTGACCCGAATTGCTTTCAAACCCGCATGGTATCATCATGGGATGAAACAGACCTTTGGAAAACTTCTCCGCACCGCTGCGCTGACCACTATGTGGTCGCTCTCCGTTGTTGGCATTACGCAGCACGCACGCGCCCAACAGGCATTCAATCCCAAATACAACCAAACGATGACCGTGCTCAAAGAGATTGAAGAAAATTGCAATCTGGATGACGCTGCATTGGCGCAAAGCATGCATCGTCATTTGAATGATTTTATTACCGAAGCAAAAGCCGCAGGAATCCCAGATATTGAACAAGAACCGATTGGCATGGAGGTTTTCCGCCCCGGGCTGTTGGCCACATTACGAAGAACCGGCTTTATTGACCTCAGCATCAGCACCCGCCAAGGGCTCGAACAGGGTCCGCGCTTTATTTGCCAAATATCCTAAACCGCCCTACACTGTTGACCACACCCGAACCGTTGGTCATGCATGCGTCACGTTATTCTTGATACTGAAACAACCGGCTTTGATCCGTTGCAAGGCCACCGCATTGTCGAAATCGGCTGTGTTGAAATGGTCAATCACATCGCAACCGGAAAAACCTATCAATGCTATTTGAATCCGGAACGCGATGTTCCCGTCGCCGCACAAAATGTGCATGGTCTGACCGATGAATTTCTGGCCGATAAACCGCTTTTCTCGCAAGTGGTCGAAGAATTCCTCGATTTCATCGGCGACGATCCACTGGTCATCCATAACGCGACCTTCGATATGGCATTCCTCAATGCCGAATTGCAGCGCATCGGCTTTTCACCGCTGCCAAAGACCCGCGCCATTGATACGGTGCTGCTGGCACGCAAGGCATTCCCGGGCGCACCCGCAAGTCTGGATGCGCTATGCAAACGCTTCAAGATTGACGCGACCAGCCGCCAATTACACGGGGCATTGCTGGATTCACGGCTACTCGCCGACGTATTTGTTGAATTATCGGGTGGCAAGCAAACCGGTTTGAATATTGAATTCGGGGCAAAAACCCGAACCGAAAAAGCCGCCGCGAATGCCACAAAAGACATGGCACGCGAACCACGTGAATTCCCGCTCACCGCGGAAGAACTGGCGGCACATGATGCGGCGATTGCGGGAATCGCCAATAATCTTTGGAATAAAAAAGCTTCCTAAAGCGGATAACTCAGATGCACATCAAGGAATTTGCTGCTGCGCTCGAAGGCAAGCTTCGATGCTGCAGCATCAAAATGCTCGCCATTGATGCGTGAGAATGCGTGTTCAACACCCGGGTAGATATAGCTTTCAATCTGCGGATTTTTTGAAACAGCATCCTTCACTTTTTTCAACATATCGCCATTCATGTATTTATCGTTCTCGGCGAAATGCATCAGCAACGGGTTTTTAACGTTGGGAACTTCATCCAGCAACTCCGCAAGGCCAACGCCGTAATAGCTGATATTGCAATTGGCATCGCTTTTCGCCGCCATCAGATAGGCCAGTTTGCCGCCAAGGCAAAAACCCATCGTGCCCACACGGCCATTGCTTCCCGGTAATGCGCGCGATTGCTTCAATGTGCTTTGCAAATCCTTGATGCACAAATTCAAATCCATGCCGTTCATCAACGCAAATGCCTGCTGCCATTCTTCCGGCGTCTTATCGGTCAGTTCCACACCGGGCTGCTGACGCCAGAAAATATCAGGGCAGATGGCGTGATAGCCTTGGGATGCCCATGCGTCGCACATGGCGCGCATGCCCTCATTCACGCCGAAGATTTCCTGAATGATGACTAAAATCGGTGCGCTGGCTGCCTTTGCCCGTGCGATATACGCACCGAACAATTTGCCGTCATGGCTTTGGATTTCAACATTAAATGGCGGCATGGCGGGCTCCTTGAGCTATCAGTACGCTGCGGGTGAGGACCCTTATATATACTTATTGATTGCCCCCATCAAGTCAGGGGCTTATTGTCCCAGCATCGCAATGCCTTGGTTCACCAATGAAAGGTCATCTTATGAAGTTTACCGTGAATATGGAATGTTCCCCTGAAGAAGCACGTGCATTTTTCGGTCTGCCCGATGTGCAGCCGATGCAGCAAGCGATGATGAAGGAAATGCAGGAACGCATGATGTCCGGCCTGAAGACCATGGAGCCCGATAAGATGATGCAGCAATGGTTGCCAATGGGCATGCAGGCCTTCGACCAATTCCAGAAGATGTTCTGGTCATCCATGCCCGCCGCTGGTCAATCCCCCATGCAGTCAGCCGCCAATAAAAAATAGGAGGTAGCCCTATGGATACTAACAAGCGAACCACATTTGTGTTCATCGGTATCGCCGTGTTGCTCGTCATCGGCATCGCCTTTGTGATAACGCGCACCCCCAAACTTGAAGCTGAGAAAGCTGCTCTAGTAAACGCAAGTACAGACACCACCGCCCCAGAACCCGAGCAAACGACGGCCGAAGCAACGCCGGATAACGACGCTGACAAACCAGCAGAACCCGTAGCAGAAAAAGCACCAGAAGCAAAAGCGCCTGCAGCAGAAAAAGAACCCTTCAATCAACAAGCCGCGGATGAAATCCAAAAACTTGAAAAATCACTTGGCATTAAAGGCAAGGATGCGTTGGCACGAACATTGAACTACAGCAGCGTTGCTGGAAAACAAATGACCACCATCATCTTTATCGCGCAGGAAAAAACCTATAAATTGGATGTGGCCAATCCAATGTTGTATGCATGCAAACTGGCATTCCCTGCAACCTATTTCAAAATCAAACGCGCCGTTCTTGGCACGAAGGATGTGTTGAACGGCGTAGATGTAGGCGAGATCTATGTCTATGGCACCGACACAACAATAGCCCCCACCGCATGCAAATTGAATTGATCTGAACCAGATGGTGTATTTCCAAAACCATATATTCTGTTGCACCAATCAAAGACCAGAAGGTCATGAGCGCGGTTCTTGCGGAGCCAAGGGCAGTGAACGTTTACGCAATTATATGAAGGACAAAGCCAAGGAATTGGGCATTACAGAAACACGCGTCAACAGCGCGGGTTGCCTTGACCGCTGCGAATTAGGGCCTGTGATTGTCATCTATCCAGAAGGCGCGTGGTACCGTGCGGAAACTAAATCCGACATTGATGAAATTCTCATCTCGCATGTTCAAAACGGCAAGCCCGTCGAACGCCTTCTTCTCCCGAATACCAAATAATCATGTCCGGCGCTGATACCATTTACGCATTATCAAGCGCAGCGGGCAGGGCAGGGGTCGCAGTGTTCCGCGTATCAGGCAGTAACGCGAAACATGTGCTGCAATTGATGGCGGGCATCGCTATGCCAAAGGCGCGTCACGCCTATTTTTCAAAACTGAAAAATCAATCGGGCGAGCACATTGATGATGCAGTAACCCTTTATTTTGCTGCACCAAACAGCTTTACCGGTGAAGACGTTGCCGAATTTCAGGTGCATGGTGGCCGTGCGATTATTTCTGCGGTGCAGGCATGTTTAAGTTCGCTTGGGTGCCGTCTGGCCGAACCTGGCGAATTCACACGCCGCGCGTTTGAAAATGGCAAACTGGATTTAACGCAAGCCGAAGGCATCGCCGATATTATTGATGCAGAAACTGAATCCCAACGCGCGCAAGCGCTCAAACAAATGGGCGGCGCGCTATCACAACTCACGCACACATGGCGTGAAAAACTGCTACGCATCTTGGCGCATCTAGAAGCCGACATTGATTTTCCGGATGAGGATTTGCCGCCGGAAATCACCACACAGCGTTTAAAAAATCTGAACGAATTATCATCCGACATCGCAGCACATTTGGCCGATAACCGTAGAGGCGAGCGTTTGCGTGATGGCTTTTCAATAGCGGTACTGGGTGCGCCAAATGCCGGTAAATCCAGCCTTATCAATGCATTAGCGCAGCGTGATGCCGCCATTGTGTCCGCGCGTGCAGGCACCACGCGTGACATCATCGAAGTGCATCTGGACGTTGCGGGCTATCCCATTATTCTTGCCGATACCGCTGGGCTTCGTGATACGTCTGATGAAATCGAAGGCGAAGGCATCAAGCGCGCATTGAAGCGCGCAGAGGAAGCCGATTTAAATATCGTGCTGTTCGATGCATCAAGCGAACCCGATGCAACCAGTTTAAACTTATTGAATGATAAAAGTTTTACGGTGGTCAATAAAACGGATGTTGGCACTGCTACCAAACTGCCGAATGCATTTTACATCTCCGCCAAAACAGGGAAGGGCATTCCGGAATTATTAGATGCCATCGCACAGCGTTTAAAACAAATGCTAGATGAACAGCCCGCAGCGCCCCTTACGCGTGAACGCCACCGTGAAGCCCTAACCCATTGCCAGCAGCATTTGCAGCGCGCCATTGCGGCCTATCAGGCTGGTAAACCACCCGAATTAGTGGGCGAAGACATACGCCTAGCAACACGTGCTCTTGCCCGTATCACCGGCGCGGTGGATGTCGATGATATCCTAGATATTATCTTTAGAGAGTTCTGTATCGGGAAGTAATCGGGGCAATCGCGGTTGCGCCGAAGGCACAGAGCAGTCGCCCCAATTATATTATTTTTCCACGACCTTCTTCAAATTGGCGAAGCCATCTTCAAACATCCCGCCGACCATCTTTTCGCAATCCATAAAGATGCTCATCATCTTCTGGGTAAGCTCCATCTTGCCCGACATGCTCCAGGTCACTTCGGTTTGCTTGGCTTCACGCTTGAAGGTGAATGTGGTGGTGTTGGTGCCCTTCATCGGCTTTTCAAATTCCAACAAGAATACGATGCGTTCATTAGGCACGCTTTCGGTGATGGTCATTTTACCAGTACCGACTTCAGACTTTTCGCTATGCCATACCATGGCCGCGCCTTTGCCTGCCTTGGGGCCTTCATAGGTTGGTTTTGCTGTTGGGTCCATTTTCGCCCATGGGCTCCATGCTTCCCAGTTACGCAGATCATTCACCTGCGCGAATACTGCTGCTGGGTTCGCGTTGAATGTCGCGGTGCGTGAGACATTGAAATCATCGGGTTTCGTCATCGCGATACCGACAACAATCAGGACGACTAAAATCAATCCGGCTAAGAGTTTATTAATCATGGGGTTTTCCTTATATGCTGCGGAAAGTGTGGTTGTGCAGCATTCAATATCATCCGCGGGCAAATGTCAAAAATTGCTTCAATTGGCTAGGGTAAGCTGCTAGAACCTTGGCTCATGTCCATCGCGTTTAGCCTTCCAAAATGGTATGATTTGCATACGCATATGCGCCAAGGCGCAATGCTTAGCCCGCTGATTGAACAACATCTGAAAATGGGCTGCGCTGGCATTTTGGCTATGCCGAACACCAAACCGCCCGTCGCCAAGGTCATGAAAAGCGATGCAGGCGCAGATTTATCGATTGAAGAATATGTCAGCCAACTGAACGCCGCAGGCGGTCATGCTTTTAGTGACATCATCGTGCCGCTCTATCTATCTGCCGCCACAACACCGCAGATGATAGAAGCTGGCGCACAAACCGGCTTACTACGTGCAGCCAAATACTATCCGCCACATGGCACGACGAATTCCGATAAAGCCATGTCGTTATCGCATTTCATCCAGAACGGCGTGATTGCCGCAATGGAAGCGAATGGCATCGTATTATGCGTGCACGGCGAAAAACATGGCATCGACGGCGAACAGTATTTTGGCCGTGGCAGTAATGCGGAAGAAGCATTCTATGAAGAACAAATGCATTTGCTGTGCTCCACCTTCCCGAATTTGAAGATTGTCGCCGAACACATCACCACCAAAATGGCTGCCGATTTTGTGCATAGTCGCGGGCCAAATGTGGTGGCCACCATCACGCCGCAACATTTGCTGTATAACCTTGGCCATATGCTGCAAGGCCTGAAATATCACCTTTACTGCATGCCGATTGTGAAATTCGAAGAAGATCGGAAAGCGTTATGTGACGCGGTCATCGACCCACTCAACACCAAATTCTTCGCTGGCACCGACAGCGCCCCGCATAGTGTAAAGGCAACCCCGTGCGGTTGTGCGGCGGGTTGCTATACCGGCGGCATCGCCCCGCAACTTTATGCAGAAGCATTCGAGCAAGCGGGTGTGGATTTAGGAAACGAAGCAGGCCAAGCAGCTTTTATCCATTTCCTGTGTACCAATGGCGCGCAGTTTTATAATCTGCCCGTGCCTGCTGAAACGTTCCAACTTTCCAGAACGCCATCCGAAATTCATGTGCTGAAAACCGAACTGGGCACCATCACGCCTTTGCCCATCGGCATGCTAAGCACCCAAGCCAACAGCACGACGTTGAACTGGACGGTAACATGCTGATGCGATTATTGCATCTTCTGCCCCCTGAAGACGCACACGCATTGACGATTAAAGCATTACAATTGGGCCTTGGCCCAACACTGCAAAATAATTCCGATATTTCCATCTCCTTATTCGGCAAAATCATCCGCAATCCCATCGGGCTTTCCGGCGGTGCGGATAAGGAAGCATCCGCACTTGCGGGCTGGTCGAAAATGGGGTTCGGATTGGTAGAAGCGGGGACCGTCACACTGCACCCGCGCACAGGAAACCCGCAGCCGCGTATGTGGAGATTACCAAATTCTTCAGTCATAAACTGGCTTGGTCTGCCGGGGCAGGGATTACCGAATTTCCTCAAAAATCTTGCCGAATTCCAACATCATCCGGCACGCAAAAAATTATGCGTCGGTGCCAGCATCGCATCACCTGATGGCGTGCTTGATGAATTTAAAATTCTGGCGGAAGCTGTTGCGCCTTATGTTGATTACATCACGTTGAATGCATCATGCCCCAATGTATCGCATGACGATCATGAAGCTAAGGACTGTGACGACAGTCCCGCGAGCTTACGCGAGCGAAGCCCT
>CAZMQI010000024.1:0-27531 GCA_964568585.1 uncultured Rhodospirillales bacterium | reverse complement strand
TGACCGCGCCATGTTCCAAACATTCCTTTTGCATCCATGCGTGCAAATGCTTCACGTCGCGTTCGGTATACATACCGCGCCCAATGCCCGATTGATTGGTGGCAACAAACACCAGATATCCATGTTGATTGGCAAGCTTGATGGCATCCATCGCGCCATCAACCCATGTGATGTGGTCTGGCAAATACGCATAGCCGATGTCGTTATTTATAACGCCGTCTCTGTCAAAAAAGATGGCAGGTTGGGATTTCATTCTGCGAGATAAACTTCATCGATGATTTCGCACACCATATGGCCCACGGCGATGTGCATTTCCTGAATGCGCGGGGTGTGGTCGGATGGCACGTTGATGCATACGTCACACAGCTGCGCCAATTGGCCGCCCTTGCTGCCAGTGATGCCCACTGTCTTCACGCCCATGGATTTGGCAGCCATAACCGCCAACACCACATTCTTGCTGTTACCGCTAGTGGAAATGGCAAACAGAACATCGCCCTTCTTCGCCAAACCTTCAATCTGGCGCGAGAAGATGACGTCATAGCCATAATCATTGCCCACCGCCGTCATGGTCGATGTATTACATGAAAGCGCTGTAGCAGCGAGGGGCTTGCGTTCCTTTAAAAAGCGACCGACCAGTTCCGCAGCGATATGTTGGGCATCCGCTGCCGAACCACCATTGCCGCAAAAGAACAAATGACCGCCATTCTTCAACACAGCAGAACACTCCATACCCACTTCAGAAATAGGGCCTGCCAATTCCTGCAATTTCAGGAAATTGGCTGCGCTTTCGGCAAACGCCTTCGCAGCTAGATCTTTCATTCTCTCTTTCATGGCATTCCTTTGATAATGTGGCCTCAGGCGCTGCGTTCGGTTTTTGCAGCTTGCTTAGCGTTATTGCGTTGGGCTTTGAGAAATTCAGCGAACAGGAATGCAAGTTCAATCCCTTGGCTTGCATTCAAGCGTGGATCGCAATGCGTATCGTACCGGTCACCCAGATTGCTTTCGCTAATGGCAACGGAGCCACCAAGACATTCGGTCACATCGCGGCCGGTTAGTTCAAGATGAACGCCACCCGGATGCACGCCTTCGGCTTGGCACACGGTGAAGAAGCTTTTTGCTTCCGACATGATGCGATCGAATGGACGCGTCTTTACGCCAGATGCGGTTTTGACTGTATTGCCATGCATCGGGTCACTTGCCCATACCACTGTGCGACCTTCCTTCTTCACTGCACGAAGCAGCGCAGGAAGTTTTTCGGCAACCTTATCCGAACCCATACGTACGATAAGCGTTAAACGCCCCGCTTCATTGGTTGGATTAAGAATATCGATTAGCTTCATCAAATCATCAATCTGCATCGATGGACCGCATTTCAGACCCAGCGGGTTCTTCACACCACGCAGGAATTCGACATGCGCGCCATCTGGCGCACGGGTACGGTCACCAATCCACAACATATGTGCGGATACGTCGTACCAATCACCGCTGGTGCTATCAACACGCGTCAATGCTTGTTCATAGGGCAACAATAATGCTTCGTGTGAGGTGAAGAATTCGGTTTCGCGAAGTTGTGGTACGGATTCAGATGTCAGACCACACGCGCCCATAAATGCCAATGCTTCATCAAGACGGCCAGCCAAATCGCGGTAACGTTCGCCCACGGGGCTCTTATCTACAAAATTGAGTGTCCATTGGTGAACCTTATGCAAATCTGCATAACCACCTTGCGCAAATGCGCGCAGCAAATTCAGCGTTGCAGCCGATTGGTTATACGCCTGCACCATGCGTTCGGGGTCTGGCGCACGGCCTTTGGCTTCGAAATCGATGTGGTTGATAATATCGCCCTTATAGCTTGGCAATGTAACGTCACCCTGCTTTTCGGTCGCTTCCGAACGCGGCTTGGCGAATTGCCCCGCCATGCGGCCAACCTTTACAACGGGCGTTACGCCACCAAAAGTCAAAATGACAGCCATCTGCAACATCACGCGGAATGTATCGCGGATGTTATTGGGGTGGAATTCAGCAAAGCTTTCGGCGCAATCGCCGCCTTGCAATAAAAACGCTTCGCCAGCTGCAACCTTGGCAAGGTTGGCTTTCAAACGGCGGGCTTCGCCCGCAAATACCAAGGGTGGATAATTACGCAGGCGTTCAACGGTACTATCTAGCGCTGTTTCGCTTGGGTACACCGTGCGTTGCGGGTCGGGCTTTGATTTCCAGCTATCTGGGGTCCATTTAGTGCTTTGGGTCATTCCTAGAATATAGGGCACCAAAACTGAAAAGATAAGGGGAAAAAATCTATTAAATGAACCAAAAACCGCGGCGTTTTGCGATTTTACAACGTGTGTTGCGTGCGAACACGATGGCGCGGTTTGTCACGATAGGTTCGCACCGCATTAAACGGGTGGTCTGCAATATGGCTGATGGTCTGCGGGACGATAGTATAGCCCATAATCTTCATCTCGCCGCGCACGTTTAATTCATTGGCAAAAATGGCAACAACGGCCCTGCGGTCAGCATCAACCGTGCATGAAAGCGGACGAAAGCCCCATTCCTGCTCAACGACATCAATCCAATCTTGTTTTTCGTTTGGTTTTGTTTTTGGCGTGTTATCGTTCATGTGAGGCTCCAAAAAAACTCATTCTACCCATGTATAAAAATACAAAAAATGGTTAGATACCTACCGCAGCCTTAATCAACCTCAGCACCAAAAGGATATATGATGCTCTGGATAATCACAAAATACTTTCTTACTGCCGGTGTCGTTGTTTTGGTGTCTGAAGCCGCTAAACGCAGCGATAAATTGGGCGGGTTCATCGCTGCCCTGCCGTTAATAACCATTTTGACGTTAATCTGGTTATATATCGAAAAGCAGCCGCAGGAAAAAATCGCCAATCACGCCTATTATACATTTTGGTATGTGGTGCCGACCTTGCCGATGTTTCTGGCTTTTCCGCCGCTACTTGAACGGTTTGGATTTTGGCCAACACTTGCATTGTGTGTGTTGATTACGATTATTTGTTTTTGGATATTCAGCATTATCCTGAAACAGTTTGGTATTAATCTACTGTAGTTACTCAACCGTCACGCTTTTTGCCAGATTACGCGGCTGGTCAATATCGGTTCCCTTTGCCATCGCCGTATAATATGCCAATAACTGCATCGGCACGGCATAGAGTAATGGCGACACAAAGCTGTCTACATCCGGCAATGCCATGCTCCAAAACGGTTTGGGGTTGATAGATTTCACGCCTTCGGGATGCGCGAACACAATCACCTTCCCGCCCCGCGCCATCACTTCCTGAATATTGGATGCGGTTTTTTCAAACAATGCATCACGCGGCGCAAGCACCACCACCGGCATTTCTTCATCAATCAAGGCGATGGGGCCATGTTTCAATTCACCCGCCGCGTATGCTTCAGCGTGGATGTATGAAATCTCTTTCAACTTTAATGCGCCTTCCAATGCGATGGGGTAATTCAGTCCACGACCCAGATAAATACAATCGCGCGCTTCTGCGAGTGACAGAGATAGCTCGCGGATTTGTTCATGCTGCTGCACAATCGTATTAATATCGCTTGGCACTTCGCGAAGTGATTTCAAATGCGCAGCCAACTGGTCTTTGGTAATTGCACCGCGCCGCATCGCGCAATCCAGCGCAAGAATGGCTAATACAACCAGCTGCGTTGTAAACGCTTTGGTTGATGCAACGCCGATTTCAGGGCCAGCGAGCGTTGGCACCACCACATCCGCCAGCCGCGCCATAGAACTGCCCAGCACGTTCACAATCGCAATAATCTTCTGCCCTTGGGATTTTGCATAATGAATTGCCGCAAGCGTATCTGCCGTTTCACCGCTTTGTGAAACCACAATCATCACGCCGCCTTTGGGCATGGGGCCTTCGCGGTAACGGAATTCGGATGCGATATCGGTTTCAACGCCAAGCCGCGCAACCTGTTCAAACCAGTATTTTGCAACCACGCCTGCATAATGCGCTGTGCCACACCCGATGATGGTAATGCGGCTTAAATCGTTCCAATCGAACGGAAAATTTGGCAATTGCAATTCACCGCTGGCAGGATCAACCAAACTATTTAATGTGTCGCCAATCACACCTGCTTGTTCAAAAATTTCTTTCAGCATGAAATGGCGATAACCCGCTTTGCCAATCATCGCGCCCGATAATGATGTTTGCTGAATGGGGCGTTTAACGACAGCGTCGCTTGCATCATGCACAATCACGCCATCACGTTTGATTTCTGCCCAATCGCCTTCTTCCAGATACGTAATGCGATTGGTAAGTGGCGCTAATGCAAGCGCATCAGAGCCTAAATACATCTCCCCTTCGCCATACCCAATCGCCAATGGGCTGCCACGGCGCGCACCAATCAACATATTTTCATCGCCAGAGAATAACAGTGCCAGCGCGAATGCACCTTCCAAACGCTTCAATGCTTTGGCGGTTGCCTGCGCTGGCGTCATGCCATCTTCGATATACAGTGTTAAAAGATGTGCGATGGTTTCGGTATCTGTATCGCTTTGGAATACGCAGCCCTTGCCTTCCAGCTCGGCGCGCAATTCTTTGTAATTTTCGATAATGCCGTTATGCACCACCGCCACGCGTTTGGTTGCATGCGGGTGCGCGTTGATTTCATTCGGCTTGCCATGCGTTGCCCAGCGGGTATGCCCGATGCCGATATTTCCCGGTAAGGGTTCTTGCTGCAACTTTGCATCCAGATTGCTGATCTTTCCCTGTGCTCTGCGGCGTTCGATATTTCCGCCTGCCAGTGTCGCGATACCCGCACTGTCATAGCCGCGATATTCCAAACGGCGCAGCCCTTCCAGCACCAGATTGGCAACGGGACGGTTTGCAATCACACCAACAATTCCACACATAGTTTATTCGATACGGTTAAGGGGGTTAGGAAGAGGACTTAAGGTATAAACGTAAGCCCGTAAATCAGAGAACAACAATGACTGACAAAACATTTCAGCACCGGTTTTGATGCAGGTTTTTATTGAAAACATGCAAATTAACCAATTAACTAGTGATGAAAGTAATAAATGGGGCAGCGCATGGTACATTAATTTCAGGAGCAATAAACAAGGGAACGCAGATTCTCTAACGAAGCAGACGGGAGCCACCAAGATGACGACACCTCCAGTAAATCGCCCAGCAGTTACTGTAACCCCAATTCCGCCAGTTCATAGACACGTTGTTGCCCCGACAGCCCCTGTGCGCCAAACGCATGTTCCACCCGCTGCACCTCCTGTTGTTACACGTACTACTGCTCCACCTGTAGCGCCTCCTGCCGCTGTACGCACTGCTCCGCCTGCTATACCTCCTGCAGCTGTTCGCACTGCACCGCCAGCAGCACCACGTTCTGCGCCGCCTGTGGTAACAGCACCGATAGCTAGACCCGCTCATCAACATGTGCAGCCGCCTGTGCATCACCCGGCTGTGACCACACGCCCGGCTTATGCAGCTGCAGCACCCAGCCTTTACCGCCCTACTCCTTATTCGCAACCACGTGGACATCACCAGCAACCACGCCCGTATTATTCAGAACCACCACGCAATAACGGTTTCTTACCTGGCTTTTTGGGCGGAACTTTTATTGGCGCAGGAATAGCAAGTTTGTTTGGTCGTCGTCCCCAGCAATCGCATGGACCATCCTATGGTCCGGCTGGCGCACCTTATGGTCAGGGCATTCCAACACCGGACAGCATGACACCATCCCAGTTCACCAGCTTCATGAATGCAGCAATTGAAGGCCGCGAGAATGATCGTACGGCTATCCGTAGCGGCCAAACCATTCCAACAACGCCCATTGAACGCCAATATTTCAAACAGGTTGTTTTTGCGATGGCGCAACGCGATGGAAGACAGATTGATCCACAAGGCTTGTTTACGCCTGAAGTATTAAGTGCACTCGAACGCGGCCAGATGGACCCACGCACTTTGGGCAGCGATATACGCCATTTCAGCGATAGCTTTAGCGGCATTGCCGTGAACAGCAGAAACCAATCGGTGCAAAGCCCGCTGGCCAATGATTTATATAATAATTACCAATATCTGCAGACCCAGTATGCGAGTGAATTCCGCCAATCGCAGCAATTTGAAGCGCAGCAACGTCCACCGCAACATGTGGCGAGTTATCAGCAACCGCCAGCACATTACAGTGCGCCACGCAGTACGATTATTCCGATTTTTGGAATGCGAACTTAAGTATTCTTAACAGGAAAGTATTACCACGCGTTGCGAAATGGCACGTTTCAACATAGACTGCGCTCATATTGACGCAGGATATTTTTGAAATGCAGCCTATAGAAAAACTTGTAAAACAGCTCGATCCCACATTTTTAGCTGAACAAATGGATGCGACCGATGCATTCGCAACCGCGAATGTGCAGGCAGGCCGTGGCGGCCCATTCGGCGCTGCGCTTCATGTCGTTAATCTGGATACTGGCGAACGCATTCAAATCGGGGGCTTGGCCGCCAATGCGGTATTGGCGACCGGTATTGCCAGTCAGCATGCGGAAGCCGAAATGCTATCCCCTGAAAACCAGCAAGCTTTGCACGATACGCTGGCAGGCATGAAAAAGCAGGGACAAAAAAACCTTGCAGTGGTCATGACTTCCAGCGGGCAAAGCTGCCCTGCATGCCATGCCAAGCAGGAAATCATGGCGCGCAAACTCGCAAAAGAAGGCCTGTTGGAAAAAGGAAAATTTGTCGTCACCTATGGCGCGACATTCGAAGATACGGCAAAGATTGCCGGATTCAACGATGCACCCTATGTATGGGATAACCTTCGCCGCCTTGGCAACGAGACCAAAGGATTGATGGTCAAGGTAAAGCACGTACATATCTCCGAAATTCCAAAGCGTATCCGGAAGAAATTCCTCCTCGCACAGGCGGATGGCCAACGCATCGCCTATCTTGAAGGTGCGAACGTCACAGCAAAGGCCAAAGACCACCGTAATAAAGATGTGCATGCTACTGCAGGTGTCAGCGTCATTCGTAAAGCCTGCAAAGAGCAGAATGACGATAAGCTTCCCTCACCTTGGATGCTGGGCAACCGCGAGGATAAGCCAAAAAAGAAAGCCACGCTGTATATCACTGTAAAGCACCCGGGGCCGTTGGTATTGGCAGAAGCGCAATGGGCTGGGGTTGCGAAGATTGTCTGTATTGATGGCTTAGGACAAGACAGACATACCATGCGCGAAACACCGGATGTTCCAAATACGCGCTTTGCCGAAGCATGCTGGGGTGGATATAATCGTCCTGAAAGCTATTTGACGGTATTGCGTATCATGTCATTCGCAAACCGAGCGCAACACGCATGGCGTGACAAGCTGGCACAAGAAGGCAATGCAATTTTGTATAACGGCCTTGCCGCAGACCCCACACTGGCCAGATATGAAAAAGAGATGCACGCACGTTTTTCTGGTATCCAGATTTTGCGCCCTTAATTACTTGCCGCCCTTTTTATCGCGGAAGCGTTTTGCCCAACCATCCTTGTTGCTTTGCTTGGTGCGGGCAATGGCCAATGAATCTTCAGGAACATTTTCAGTGATGGTGCTGCCTGCTGCAATCGTCGCGCGGTCGCCGATCTTGATAGGTGCAACCAATGCCGTGTCCGACCCCACAAATACATCGCTACCAATATCGGTGTGATGTTTATGGAACCCATCATAGTTACAGGTGATTGTACCCGCACCAATATTGGTGCGTGCGCCCACGCGTGCATCGCCGACATAAGTCAGGTGATTGATCTTCGCACCCGTTTCGATATTCGCTTTCTTGATTTCAACAAAGTTACCGATATGGGCACCTTCGCCCACAATCGTGCCTGGACGTAATCGCGCATATGGTCCGATGCGCGCACCTTTTTTAACACGCACACCTTCCAGATGACTGAATGACAGAATGTCAACGCCTTCATCCACCACAACCGATGTTCCAAATACTACATAAGGGTGAATGGTTACATCCGGTGCAATGCGCGTATCAGCACATAGGTGGACGGTGTCGGGATTAATCAAGGTAACACCCTGCTCCATCAATGCTTGGCGCAAACGTTTTTGCATAATCTGTTCCGCGCTGGCTAATTCCACACGGCTATTGATGCCCAGCACCTCTTCGGCTTCACCCTTCACATAACCACATGCCAAGCCTTTGGCACGCGCGATAGCAACCGCATCGGTCAGATAGAATTCGCCCTTAGCATTATGTGGTTTGATTTCGGAAAGGATTTGCCACAACACATCGCTATCAAACGCCATCACGCCAGCATTGCATAATGTGTGTGCGCGTTGCGCGGCATTGGCATCGGCATATTCCACAATTTGTTCTACCAACCCTTCGCCGCTTAAAAACACGCGGCCATATTGCGCGGGGTCTGAAGGTTCAAAGGTCAACACACTCACGGGTGCTTTTTGTCCGACCAATGCGCTTAAGGTTTCGGGGCGCAGCAAGGGTGTATCACCATACACGACCAACACGCGACCTTGAAAGCCGCGCAGCTCGTCTTTGGCGGCCAATACCGCATGCGCGGTGCCTTTGCGCTCTTTTTGAATGACGGAAGCATGCGGCGCCACCGCTTCGCCGACTTCAGGTGCATCAGGCCCAATCACACCCACAATCTTATAAGGGATTAAAGCTTCACAGGTGCGTCGCACATGCGTAATCATCGGAAACCCAGCTACGTCGTGCAAGACTTTGGCCTTTGCGGAACGCATGCGCGTGCCTTGTCCGGCGGCGAGGATGATACAGGCGAGTGAAGCGGCTTTTGGCATAATGTCCTAATAGTTAGGGTATGTTATTTGCGATAGGTCTGTGGCAAGTTTATGTTCCATACCAATCTTTTACTATATGCCCTTTTACCATATGCCCCACCGCTTTAAAGCCATTCTTTTTGACCTTGATGGAACCATCATCGACAGCGCGCCCGATTTATGCGCGACGATGAACGTGCTGTTAGGCCAAGAAAACCGCCGCCTGATTAAACTTGATGAAATGAAAGCCTGCACGGGCGACGGGTTACAAGTCATGCTGGATAAAGCATGGCGACTCACGGGTGAGCCAGTTTCGCCCGATGCCATCCCCCAGCTGATGCCGCGATTCTTGGCTATTTACGAAGAAATCGTGGCCAAACCGGAGTGCATCTATCCGGGCATGCTGGAATTCATCCAAGCAGAATTCGCGGCTGACACCAAACTGGTCGTCGTTACCAACAAACATGAAGCTGCAACACGGCGCATTTTAAACCAGTTAAATCTTACGACCTATTTTCAATTAATTATTGGCGGGGACACCTTGCGCGAACGCAAACCCCACCCCTTGCCGATATTGCATGCACTGCGCGAGATACATGTTCAAGCCGATGATGCGGTGATGATTGGCGACAGCCTGAATGATTTGTTATCGGCGCACGGCGCTGGTATTCCCTGCGTCATATTATCATACGGATACAGCCATGGCTGGCCCGAAAACAGTAAACCGGATGCAATTGCAAATCACGTTGAAGAATGCCGTGTTGCACTGCACATTATTTGACATAAAAACTTTTCAACAAATAAATAAATCCGTTTGAAGGTATTGCATTTTGCAAGATACGGTGCGGCCATCTTTCTCATGGCTAATTCGTATTAAGTAAAAAATAACGAATTAAAGCCTTGTTCATCATAATGCCATTAACATTACATCCGCGAATACACGTGCGATTGTTTAGATTCGAACCATTCATTTAAACATCCAGCCAGAGGTAACAATGGAAGCGAGACAGCAACGCATCGCCGATATGGTAAAGAACCTTCTACCATGTTTTGAAGAATGTCGCCGCAAGGAACGTCTCGCCAACATCGTCATCGTCGCCGCCGTGTTTTCATTCATCGTGGGATGGGGCTATGCCGTTCGTGATTACAATCGTCCTATCGATGTAAATGAATACACCATCCTCACCAACGTGATTGCGCTCAGTGCAAAACAGAACCATCAATCCCCTGACGTGATTACGCAAAGCATTCTGGGACGATACGATATCGAACAATTACAGGATTTGAAACCGCGGCAATGGCGCATGGCGCTTCAATATATCGCAGAACGCGATAGACAATAATCTAGTGGCCACTGCGCTTAATAAACTTGCTATAACTGATGATATTGCTAGCTGCTTGCTGCATTTTTTCGGCGCTTGCCTTATCTTCGTTTCGCATCATGTCATACAACACGGCAATCATTTCCGCGCGGTGCTTGTCATCCATCTTGGTTGCGTTTTGCGTCAAAACTTTTTCAACTGCGATCATCACGTCGCGCAATAACTCGGCATCTATCGTCGCTTCGGCGCCATGCGCTTTTTTGCTGGTCGGTTGGCCATCCCCTGTCAGCAACCACTGCACCGATGTACGCAACACTGTTGCCAGTTCTGGCAAAAAGCGTGGACGCGCTACCTTGCCGTTTTCCAGCTGATCGACAGATTGCTGCTTCACGCCTGGCAATTGCGCGGCCAAATCATTCTGGCTCCATCCGCGTTCCTCTCGAAGCTGACGGACACGGGTGCCTAATCCTGATTTCCTATGCGTCATAAAACATTAACATTTCATCATATTAATATGTGATCCCATATTAACGTTATTTTGACTATACAAGCGGATTTGTATTATTCAACAAATTTTTACTAATTTTTCCTTGCTTGAAACAAATTATCTTGTTGCATCGTTCCCCGCCAGCCTAGTACACAGATATCAATAGTTTTGGTCCGATTGGATTTGGATGCCAGCTTATGCTGTCTCACTTACCCATGGAACCAAGTGGGATACTTATTTAAAACGTAACAATAATAAGGAGATAGCTTATGGGAATACATATTAAGAAATGTGGTCAAAAAGTCAAAAATATCCTTATCCAATTGGGGCAGAATGAACATGCGCTCGAACCCAAAGAACTGAATAATAAACCCGTGCTGGGCGAATACTTAACCCAAAAAGGCGCGATGGCTTTGGCAAAACGGCTCGAAGTGTATTGGCATAACAAAGGCTATCATGCGGCGCGGTTTTGGGCAGAACCGATTGGTGAACGCTTCGACAAGGTGGGAACCTATGAAATCTACCGCGTAACAAGTAATCTTGTCAATGGCATGCCTCCGCAATATGTTCCGTCATTTGCTATGAAAGCAGCGTTGAACGCAGTGGCCACGATGGGCACTCCGCAAGCGGCCCATTAAAAACACTATTCAGGAATGATCAGCGTTTTGCCGTTCCCACCCTCTACCTTGGTGAGGTGCGCGACGATGCCGCCAAAGACGGTGCTGGTTTCTGCACGCACCGGAATTTCGGGCAGATCATCGCGGACTTTGCCAAGGAAGATATAGACAGGCGGGCGGCTTGATTTGCCCCAACGGCCTTGGTTGTTATTATTATCGGTGCCGTCTTGCCAAAAATGGCTGCCTTCGCGGTCTTTGCGTGATCCAGCCAGCATTTTGAAATCCACGATGCACCGCTGCGCCGTGCCGCTGAACACCGAATAATCTTCGCCGTCCAAATCTTCATAGCCGCTATTGCTCAAATCCAGATTAAACCGGCGATGCCCATCATAAATCGGCACGCTCTGGTCGCATTCGCCATTATATGTTGTGTTGGAAATCACTTGTAACACGCCGCTTAATGGGTCAAGCGCACCATGCTTCATGGCTTCCGGCACATGTTCGTTTTTGCTGTTCCCTTCGGGCGGGTTGAACGAGGCTTTGATCATGTTCTTGTTAAATGCGAAGCCTACATTGTATGGCTTATTATTCCATTTGGTCATCACATTGCTGACACTGGGGCGCAGCGTCGCTTTCGCAAATCGTCCTTTAGATGAAATTTCCGCATCCCACGGGGCAAGGCGGCGCAAGAAACCCTGCGTGCCTGTGGTGAGGTTGATTTTGTAAGTGCCTCCCGCTTTGGTAAAGGCTACCACGCCATCCATGGCGTGAATCCCCCCTACATATACACTGTAACTAAGGCGCAGGTTTTTAACGTTTGGGAGCTGCTCAGCTTGAGCAAAGCCCGCAAAGCAGCAGATGAATAATAAGGCAAAAAATTTCAGTTTGACAGACTCAGAGCTCGGCTTCATCACATTACACTTTAATAGAGCGTTTCGTTGCTATTATGTTTAGCCTAATTAGACTAGCGTACATACGATTATTTTAAAGGACATCTGGGTTTTTTCATGGCTGATTTATTCGGAAATGCGGCAAAAGCTGCACAATATACCGCTGATGATATCGAGGTTTTAGAAGGCCTTGAACCCGTACGCCGCCGCCCCGGTATGTATATCGGCGGCACCGATGAAAAAGCATTACACCATTTAGTAGCCGAAGTTTTAGATAACGCGATGGACGAAGCCGTGGCTGGTTTTGCCAACCGCATTGAAATGGATTTGGCCGCCGATGGCACCATGAGCATCAGCGATAATGGCCGTGGGATCCCTATTGATAAACATCCTAAATATCCCACCAAATCCGCACTCGAAGTCATTCTGACCATGCTGCATTCGGGCGGGAAGTTCACGCAGAAAGCTTATCAGACCTCTGGCGGCTTACACGGCGTTGGTATCTCGGTTGTGAACGCTTTATCTGAACATCTCGAAGTGGAGGTTGCGCGTGATAAAGTGCTTTGGCGTCAACGCTACAGCCGCGGCGCGCCCAAAACCAAGCTTGAAAAAGTCGGCGCCGCCCCTAATAAACGCGGCACGACTGTGCGCTTCCGTCCTGATTTAGAAATCTTTGGCGCCAAGGCACGGTTTAAGCCTTCTATGCTTTATCGTCTTGCACGTTCCAAAGCGTATTTGTTCCGCGGCGTTGAAATCCGCTGGAGCTGCGATGAAAGCTTGCTCGGCGATCAAAAAGATATTCCGGCAACCGCAACCTTCCACTTTCCTGGCGGACTTGAAGATTATTTGAACACATCGATTGAAGGGCGTAGCACGGTTACGCAAAAAGCGTTCAGTGGTCTGGCCGATTTGCCAGTCAAGGGCGGTAAGGTTGAATGGGCAGTCGCGTGGCCCGATGATGGCGATGATGGTTTTTCGCATTCCTATTGCAACACCATTCCAACAGGCCAAGGCGGCACGCATGAAAGCGGTCTTCGCACCGCATTACTGCGCGGCCTTCGTGCCTATGGCGACATGACGGGTAAGAAAAAAGTTTCCCAAGTCACCAGCGATGATTTGCTGGATGGCGCGGTAATGTTGCTTTCCGCCTTCATCCCCGATCCGCAATTCCAAGGCCAGACGAAAGACAGGCTAGCCACCGCTGAAGCCGCACGCTGGGTCGACCAAGTGGTGAAAGACCATTTCGATCATTGGCTCACCGCCAACCCGACCGAAAGCGCGAAGCTTTTGGATGCGATGATTTATAAATCCGATGAGCGTTTGAAACGCGCATTGGCAAAGGAACAATCACGTAAAACTCCAACGCGTAAATTGCGTTTGCCAGGTAAATTGGCGGATTGCAGCCGCACCGAACCCGAAGGCACAGAATTATTTCTGGTCGAAGGCGATAGCGCCGGCGGCTCAGCCAAGCAAGCGCGCAAACGTGAAACGCAGGCCATTCTGCCACTGCGCGGCAAGATTTTGAACGTCGCCAGCGCAACATCGGAAAAAATGCGTGCCAATCAGGAACTCAGCGATTTGATTTTGGCGATGGGCTGCCCGATGGGTAAGGAGTTTTCTTCCGATAAAATGCGCTATGAACGCATCATCATCATGACCGACGCTGACGTGGATGGCGCGCATATTGCGGCACTGCTCATGACCTTCTTCTACCGCGAAGTGCCGCAACTGATTGCCAATGGCCATTTATTCTTGGCACAGCCCCCGCTCTATCGTCTGGTTCATGGTACGAAGATGTTCTATGCACGCAATGACGCGCATAAAGATGAGTTACTGAAAAAGGAATTCGCCAAATCCGCCAAGGTAGAAGTCAGCCGATTTAAAGGTCTTGGTGAAATGCAACCCGCGCAATTGCGCGACACCACCATGGATCCCGCCAAACGTACTCTTCTGCGCGTGATGCTCCCTAACGCACTTGATCCCGATCAACGCGATGATGCAAAGCTGACCGAAGATTTGGTTGAAGCATTAATGGGCAAGAAACCGGAAAGCCGTTTCAAGTTCATTCAGGAAAACGCGCATTTCGCCAAGGAATTAGACGTTTAAGGCAATTATGCTGGGATCGTGCGTGCGCCAAACATAAACTGGCGCAGCTGTTCCACGGGTTTATCCAGCCAGCTGTCGAAATCGAATTTTTCTAAATCACGCACTTGCGTTTTTTTGGCTAAATCATAACCACGCTTGAACACCAGCCAGTGTCTGCGCCCACGAAAACGATATTGGCGCGGATAAAAACTGCAGCTGATTATTTTAAACAGCCACAAATGAAATGTATTCATGCGCGGATCACATCCCATCGTAAACCCGATGACAAATGCTTCCCCTGGCAAGCGCATATTCGCCTTCAACACGCAATGCACATAATCATGTTGCTTTAAACTAATTGAACCGGGCATCTGCAACGGTGATTTTGGATTTTCCATCAACCACACGATGAAGGGAACCTTCGCGGCAAAGGTGCCGTTCTTGGTCATTCTCTGTCTTGCTTCGCGCAGCGTGAGTTGCGTATGCTTGCTCATAAGCAGACTCTACCGCAAAAACGTTTACGAACGGTAAGCGGCTGTTTTTATTGGTTTATTTTAACAAAAATCGGCCTACTAACACACCGCCACATCTTCAACCACCAATTGAACGTCCGTCCGCATGGCATAGGTATTGAGACGTATATAACCAGCGACATTCACGCGGCTGCCCTTTTTCAAATTCACGAGTGCCTGCCCCATTTCATTATCCATCGCGCGGAACGCAATCGCGCTTAAGCTGCCGCCCATCTCGCTGTTAAACACCAGCCGCAAATGGTTCGCACCAACAATATCGGCGCGAAGCAACTTCACATCCATCATCGCAAAGCGTGGTTCGGGATTTCCTGCGCCAAACGGCGCGAGGGATTGCAGTTTTTCCGCCAACTCCACCGTCACCCCGCCAAGGGTCAACAATCCATCCAATACCAAGGTGGGTTCCAGTGGTGTTTCCGCCAAAACTTTTCCAAGACGATTTTCAATAAACTCCTTAAACGCCGGATATGCACTTTTGGCAATGGTATAGCCCGCTGCCATTGCATGCCCGCCCCCATTGACCAGCAAGCCTTCCTGCCGCGCAGCGATAATCAATGCGCCAATATCAATTCCTTTTATCGAACGACAACTGCCCTTGCCCACATCGCCATCAAAGGCTGTAGCAAAGGCTGGCAGATTAAATCGGTCTTTCACACGCGATGCGACAAGCCCGATGACGCCCGGATGCCACCCATCCCCATCCACAAATGCGGCATGGGTATTGGATGCTGGCAGCATGGCCAGCGCGTGCTCCAAAGTCTCTGCTTCAATCGCGCGGCGTTCTTCATTTAATTTTTCAAGCTGCACGGCGATGTCATGCGCTTCGTTTTCATTGGTGGTGCTAAGCAGTCGTGTTCCCAAATCCGATTTACCCACGCGGCCACCGGCATTCACGCGCGGGCCAAGCACGAAGCCCGCCGTATACGTATCCACCGCACCTTTATTGCGCGCGACATTCAGCAAAGCATTGATGCCGATATTATTGCTGCGCCCCATCACGCGCAGACCTTGGCGAACAAAGGCGCGGTTGATGCCCGTCAATGAAACCACATCGCACACCGTGCCCAATGCCACGATATCCAATTCATCCATCAATGTTGGCGCCGTAGGCAAACCTTGTTCTTTCAATTTATTGTTGAGTGCGACCAAAAACAAAAACGTTACCCCCACCGCCGCGATATGGCGATTGGGCGATGTCTCATCGATGCGGTTCGGGTTCACAACTGCTGCGGCCGGCGGCAAATTCGGTTCACCCGCATGATGATCAAGCACAATCACGTCCAGCCCAACCGCCTTTGCAGCGGCCAGCGGTTCATGCGCCGTAATGCCGCAATCAACCGTGATGACCAGCTTCACGCCGTCCGCGGCTAATTGCTGTATTGCTGCGCTGTTGGGCCCATAGCCTTCCTTCATGCGGTCAGGAATGTAATAGGAAATGGGCGTATCAATCGCGCGGCCAAAACGGATGAGCAGTGCGGAGGATGTCGCGCCATCCACATCGTAATCACCAAAGACGCAGATTTTTTCTTTGTTTTTAATGGCGGCAATCATGCGGGTTACCGCCGCATCCATATCCTTTAAATGAAACGGATCAGGTAATAAGGCGCGCAATGTCGGGTCTAAAAAATCCGCCGCATCATCCAGCGTGATACCTCTAATGGTCATCACACGCGCTACAATATCCGGCACAGCATGGCGCTGCTGTATCGTCAGCGCCAAGCGGTCATTACTTGGTTGCACTATCCATTTACGGTTAGTGAGTGATTTGCTTACGACCACGGCTTCGTTCTAAAATTATGATGCGCTTCCATGTAACGCACAGTTCCGGTTTTGGAACGCATGACAACGGAATGCGTATATGCACCACCGGGGAAACGACGTACACCGCGCAACATCGGGCCTGTGGTCACGCCGGTTGCGGCAAACATTACATCACCCTTGGCCAAATCCATCAGGCTATATTTGCGGTTCAAATCGGTTACGCCCCAACGTGCGGCGCGTGCCTTTTCTTCATCATTTCTGAACAACAAACGGCCTTGCATCTGCCCACCAATGGAGCGAAGCGCCGCAGCAGCCAACACACCTTCCGGCGCACCGCCCGTACCCATATATACGTCTACGCCGGTTTCGGGTGATGTCGTTGCAATCACAGCGCTGACATCGCCATCACCAATCAACATAATACGCGCGCCTGTTTCACGTACCTTGGCAATTAATTCCTGATGGCGCGGGCGATCAAGAATACATACCAGAATTTCTGATAATTCGCCCTTACGTGCGGCGGCGATATTCTTCAAATTCTGCTGAATGGAATTATCCAAATCGATAATGCCTTCAGGATAACTTGGGCCAATCGCGATTTTTTCCATATACACATCTGGCGCGTTCAAGAACCCGCCGGATTCCGCCATAGCAATAACCGCTAATGCGTTAGGGCCGCCTGTTGCGGTAATGGTTGTGCCTTCCAACGGGTCGAGTGCGATGTCCAATGGCGCACCGCCCTTGCCCACTTTTTCACCGATATACAGCATGGGCGCTTCGTCACGTTCGCCTTCACCAATCACCACGGTGCCATCAATCGGCAATACGTTCAGCGCTTTACGCATCGCATCCACCGCCGCTTGGTCAGCTTTCTTTTCATCGCCATGCCCCACCAGCAAGGATGCCGAAAGCGCAGCCGCTTCGGTCACGCGTACCAATTCAATGGCAAGATTGCGATCCATAACTTTTGGGGATGTTTCAGTGGTCATCGTGTTTTCCGTTTTACGTTGCGTTTGCATAATTTTCTCTCTTAATGTGGCAGAATTCGTATCACGCAGGGCGCCTCAAGAACAGATGGCATTTTGCCAAGCTTGTTAAGCGCGTCTGCCATTGCTTTTTCATTGCTGTCATGGGTAATGAACACCACGGCTACTGGGCCTGCTTCGTTGCGGCCTTTTTGCAGAAGTGACTGGATGGAGATACGCGCATCGCGTAAAATCGCCGCCATATCGGCCAGCACGCCTGGTTCATCCGCCACCATCAAGCGCACATAGAACGCCCCGATGCTATCTACATCCGGCAATGCCTTCACAGGCCGCATGTTCGCAACCGACACACCAAACGCAGCAGGCGCGCCGCCATTGGCAGCATCAATAATATCACCAAGCACAGAGGATGCCGTTGCTGCACCGCCAGCGCCACGACCAATCAACGTCAATGGCCCCACTGCGCTGCCTTCGATGAAGACCGCATTCAACGCGCCTTCCACATGCGCGAGCTGTTCAGAATATGGCACCATATAAGGTGAAACACGTTGCATCAGGCCTTTTTCCGCAATCCGCGACACGCCCAGTAATTTAATGCGATACCCCAATTCATCAGCAAAGCTGATATCTGCAAGGCTGATATTGCGAATACCATTTACCGATAATGATGCCAGATCAACGGGCGAACCAAACGCGAGCGACGATAAAATCGCCAGCTTATGCGCGGTATCCATCCCATCGATATCGAAGGTCGGGTCTGCTTCCGCATAACCTAGTTTTTGAGCATCGGCCAAAACATCGGCGAATGCTCTGCCCGTTTCGCGCATGGTGGTGAGAATGTAATTGCACGTGCCGTTCAAAATTCCATAGATTTCTTTAACAGCATTTCCGGCCAAGGATTCACGAAGCGTTTTGATAACCGGGATGCCGCCGGCCACCGCTGCTTCGCAATAGAGTGGCGCATTATTTTGTTCGGAAAGCGTTGCCAGCTCAACGCCATGATGTGCCAGCAATGCTTTATTCGCAGTGATGAACGGCTTTCCTGCTTTGAATGTTGCTGTTGCCAATTCGCGTGCAACGCCTTCGCTGCCGCCAATCAATTCAACCACCACATCCACATCTTTATGCGTGGCAAGCTCAACGGGATTATTTACCCATGCCACGTTGTCCAGTTTGCAGCTGCGTTTTTTTTGCTTATCGCGTGCAGCAACGGCGGTGATAACGATGTCACGTCCACCACGGCGCGCAAGATGCGGGCCCTGCGTTTCAATAATGCGCGCGACTTCGCTGCCGACATTACCAAGACCCGCAATGCCTAAACGTAGGGGTGATTTACTTTTTACTTCACTGGGCATGATGACTTGCTTTCTTTTTATTACTTGGCTTTTTCTTCTTCTTTTTTACTGCTTTTTTGACAACCGGTTTTGGCGCTGGCTTGGCAATTGGTTTTACAATTGGTGGGTTGGCTTCATTATATGCAGCAATCTCCGCCAAGCCTTGTGCATTTTCTTCTTTCATTTCGGCAACGAGCGCGTTCTTGTCATTCTCCTGCAAAATGACTTTTGGCCGCGCTGGCACATCGGCCAGATTGGGCCATGATTTGCCATCGGTCTTGCCATCCGGCATCGGAATGGGGCCTTTATAGGCGTTCAACTGTTCTTTGGTCGGCTCGCCGCTAATCCATTGCGGCCATTCGGTATCCGCACAGGAGGTCAGAAGCAAAAGCGCTCCCAAAAGCAATGGCCCCAAAAATAGTTGAAGATAAAGTCGCATCTCGTTGTTTTTCCTAAAGAAGACATATAAAGTGCCTGTGCAGAGCCCGCGTTGCAAGCCTATTTATTAATATGTCATGACAACTCAAAAAACAAAACCATCCGGCCAAGAAAACAAAGGGTCAAACAAGGAAGAAGTTAAGGTTCCCGACCCTGTGGAACTGGCCAAAGCCATGGTGCGGATTGGCGAACATAGCCAAAAATTAATGCGTGATTTTCTGGAACGCCAGAAAGAAAATAAAACCCATACCGCCGCGGGTCAGGCGGAAATCGCAAATATCTCTGCCGCCTTCCTCGATCTGACGCAGGCAATGATGCAGAACCCCGACAAGCTGATAACCGCCAGCATCAATCTCTGGCAAGATTATATGAAATTATGGAATGCGACGGCGATGCGTTTCATGGGCGAGCAACATGTGCAGCCCGTCATCACGCCCGCACAAAATGACCGCCGCTTCCAAGGCACAGGATGGAACCAAGGCACAGTATTTGATTATATTAAGCAATCCTACCTGCTTTCCGCACGCTGGTTACAAAACACCGTGAAGGAAACCAAAGGGCTGGATGAAAAAACTGCACGCAAAGTGGATTTTTATACGCGCCAGTTTGTCGACGCCATTTCGCCCAGCAATTTTTTATTGACCAATCCTGATGTACTCCAACGCACCGTTGAAACCGGCGGCGAAAATTTAATCAAAGGCTTTGAAAATCTTCTCAGTGATCTGGAACGCGGGCATGGCGAATTGAAAATCGCGATGACGGACGAAAAAGCCTTTGAAGTCGGGCGTAACCTCGCCACCACCAAAGGCAAAGTCGTCTATCAAAACGATTTAATGCAGCTTATTCAATATTCACCGCTCACTGAAAACGTATTCGCAACACCCCTGCTTATCATCCCGCCATGGATTAACAAGTATTACATCCTCGATTTGGGTGAAAAAAAATCCTATGTGAAATATTTGCTGGAACAAGGCCACACCGTGTTCATCATTTCGTGGGTCAATCCGGATGAACATCTTTCAGGTAAATGTTTTGAAGATTACATGGGCGAAGGCCCCATGGCCGCAATGGCAGAAATCGCCAACATCACGGGTGAACCCAATATCAACATTGTCGGCTATTGTCTGGGCGGCACATTGCTGGCCTGCATGCTCGCCTACCTATCAAAGCATCCGGATGAAAAAGCTAAACTGCCCACCGTGTCCTGTGCGACCTATCTGGTGACGATGCTGGATTTCACCGAAGCTGGCGAATTATCGGTATTCATCGACGATGAACAATTGCAAGCCATGGAACAACGCATGAATGCACAAGGCTTCCTTGATGCCAATGCAATGGCCACAACCTTTAACATGCTGCGTGCGAATGATCTTATCTGGTCGTTTGTGGTCAATAATTATCTGATGGGTAAGGAACCATTCCCATTCGATTTATTATATTGGAATTCCGATTCAACGCGGATGCCCGCAACGATGCACAGTTTTTATCTTCGCGAGATGTATCAGCAGAACAAACTCGCCAAAGGCAAGATGAAGCTAAAAGACACGCTGATTGATTTAACGCAAATCGATACGCCTGCCTTTTTCCTATCCACGCGGGATGACCATATCTCCCCTTGGAAATCAACCTATGCTGGCTCTTTGTTGATGAAGGGGCCTGTACGTTTCACCCTCTCCGCATCTGGGCATATTGCGGGCGTTGTGAACCCCGCCTCTGCACGTAAGTATAATTACTGGACTAATGCGCGCCTTCCCAAAAGCCCCGATACTTGGATGGGCGCAACAGTGAAGCACGATGGTTCTTGGTGGCCGGAATGGGTTTCATGGCTTGCCCATTATGCTGGCGCACAGGTTCCCGCGCGTAAGCCATCTGAAAATGCGATTGAAGATGCCCCCGGCAGTTATGTACGCGTAAAAGCGGATTAATCGCACGCTTAAAATATCATCGCGTCAGGACTGATATTTTATTCACATAAAATATTAACTAGATAATTGGACGCGATATTCACATAATGCACCGCGCGGTGCTTAATCTCCGCGATTTCGTCTTCTTTTAAATCGCGTGCGTATTTCGCAGGACTGCCCACCCATAATTGCTTACTTGGCACAATCTTGTTTTGTGTAACCAGCGCATTCGCACCCACCATCGCAAAACTTTCAACCCGCGCCTTGTCGATAATCGCGGCCTTCATGCCTATGAAGGAATGGCTTTCCAGCGTACAATCATGCAGCAGAGCCATGTGGCCAATCGTCACATCATCGCCGATATGCGTTCCCTGCCCACCATAAGTTACGTGCACTATCGTCCCGTCTTGAATATTGGTTCGCGCACCAACGCGAATGACATTCACATCGCCGCGTAGCACGCAGCCGAACCAGACGGAGCTTTGCGGGCCAATATGCACATCGCCCACCACGACCGCGCCAGGCGCGATATAGGCAGTGGGGTCAATGGTTGGCATAATGCCTTTATAAGGAAGGATGATGGGTGACATGTGCAAATCGGGGGCCAGATTGGCGCTAGAGAAATCTTAACTGAATGATAATATAAATGGATTGTAGTTATTTACCAGCCCCTCCAATGCCTGTGTTCTATGTCTGTATCCCTGTTCATCGGCTATGACCCACGCGAAGACGAAGCCTATCAGGTATGCGTCCATTCGGTGAAGAAACGCGCAAGCATTCCGGTGGATATATTCCCCATAAAACTGGCAGAAATGCGCGCACAGAAACTTTACACGCGCCTTTATTCAAAACGTAACGGCCAAATGTTTGATCTAATCTCCGATGCGCCGATGAGCACGGAATTCGCCATCTCCCGTTTCTTGACGCCACACCTTTCCAAAACGCTTGTCCCACAAAATCAGTGGGCGATATTCTGCGATTGCGATTTTTTGTGGCTAGATGACATCGCCAATCTTTTGAAACTGGCCGACCCGAAATATGCCGTGATGTGCGTGCAGCATCATCACGAACCCACCGAAACAGTGAAGATGGATGCCCAGATGCAGGTGCGTTATGCACGCAAGAACTGGTCTTCCTTGATGATGTTCAATACCACGCATCCATCGAATGATGCTTTGACAATCGAGCTGATTAACAAAGTACCGGGGCGCGATTTGCACCGTTTTTGCTGGTTAAAAGACGAAGAGATCGGCGCATTGCCAACCCGCTGGAACTGGCTGGAAGGCCATAACAAAAAAGAAGCAACGCCGCCATCCATCGTGCATTACACGCGCGGCGGCCCGTGGTTCGACCATATGAAGAACTGCGATTACGCGCAAGAATATATGGACGAATTGGCGGATATGAAGGCAGCCCAGTAAACTTTACCGCTCCGCGTATTTGCCGTCTTTCCAGATATAGATGACATAGGCTGGCGCAAGCACATCGCCCTTTGCATCAAAGCCAAGCTCACCCAACACAGTCTTGAACTTATCCGCATGCATCGCCTTGGTGACCTTTGCGGCATCATTTACACCTGCTTGCTTGATGGCATCGGCGAATATCTGCACAGAAGCGTAGGAATACAGCGTGTAGCCTTCCGGTTCATATCCGGCTTTGTGGAACTGGTCCACCACCGGTTTTGCATCGGGATTTTTGCGTGGGTCTGGGCCGAAGGTCATCAACACGCCCTCCCCCGCTTTGCCTGTAATTGACCAGAATTCATTGGTCACCAACGCATCACCGCCAATGACTTGCGCTTTGGAGCCCGCTTCACGTAATTGGCGGGTGATTAGGCCGCTTTCGGTGTGGTAGCCACCGATAAACACGACATCGATGTTAGATTGCTTGAGGCTTGCGACAATCGCCGAATAATCTTTTTCACCAGCGGCAAAGGATTCAAATTTGCTTTCGGTGATACCGGCCTTGTTCAATTCGCGCTTCACCTCATCCGCTAATCCGCGGCCATAGGCGGATTTGTCGTTCAGCAACGCGATGTTCTTACCTTTATATTTGGCAACGATTTCATTGGCAATCACGCCGCCCTGTTTGTCATCACGGCCACATACGCGGAAAATGGTGTCGCTGCCTTCATCGGTATATTTGGGGTTGGTTGCACCTGGTGAAATCAGCAATACTTTTTCTTCCATCAACACCTTGGATGATGGAATGGCGGAACCCGAACAATAATGCCCCACCACATATTTAACGCCTTTGCTGGCCATTTGGTTGGCTGCGGCTACCGCTTGTTTGGGGTCGCACGCATCATCAGCAGTTTCCAGTTTCAATTGCTGGCCAAGCACACCGCCAGCTTCGTTGATGTTCTTTACCGCTTGCTCCGCGCCCTTTTTAATCTGTTCGCCGAAGACAGCATATTGACCGGAAAGCGGCGCGATAAGACCAATTGAAATATCCGCATGCGCCACACTTGCCGCAAATACAAAACCTAACGCTAATAGAATCTTTTTCATGCGGACTTCCTTGTCTGATGGCCTTCGAGATATGCAGCACGTACTGCGGGGTGATTGAGTAATTCCTGCCCTGTTCCGGAAAGGGTGATGGATCCTCCCACCAGAACATGGCCTTTATGTGCCAATTTCAATGCGGCATTGGCATTTTGTTCGACCAAAAAGATGGTCAGTTTTTCCGTTTCATTCAGCCGTTTTAAGCTGGCGAAGATATCCTTCACAATCAGCGGCGCAAGCCCAAGCGATGGTTCATCCAATATAAGCAATGCTGGGCGCGACATCATCGCACGGCCAAGGGCCAGCATTTGCTGTTCCCCGCCCGATAATGTTCCGGCAATCTGCTTGATACGTTCCTGCAAACGCGGGAACAACGTGAAAACTTTTTCCAAATCAGCAGCGTTATGCGCCGCGCTTTCAAAATATCCACCCAGTTGCAGATTTTCCAGAACCGTCATGCGCGGAAAAATATGGCGGCCTTCCGGTACATGCGCGATGCGTCCGCGCATAATTTCATCGGTTGGCAAATTGGTAATATCGCGGCCTTGGAATGTGATGCTTCCGGTCTTGGCACGCGGGTTACCGCACAAGGTCATCAGCAAGGTTGTCTTACCTGCGCCATTCGCGCCAATCAGCGTGACGATTTCGCCCGCCTGTACGTCCAGACTAACATCATGCAACACATCAACCGGACCATAGGATGAAGACACATTCTTAAAGCTAAGCATTACATTAGTCATCAGGCACCCCCAGATACGCCTTGATGACTTCGGGGTTTTCGCGCACTTCTGCTGCCTTGCCTTCTGCAATCTTTGCCCCGTGATCCAGCACGATGACATGGTCGGATATCCCCATGACCACGCTCATATCATGTTCGATAAGCAAAACCGATATATCGAACGCATCGCGTAAGCTTTTAAGAAAATCGGCGAGAGCATTGGATTCACTGGGGTTTAATCCGGCGGCTGGTTCATCAAGGCATAACAGCTTTGGATCCATGCATAGCGCTCTCGCGATTTCCAAACGCCGCTGCGCGCCGTATGGCAGGCTTCCCGCCTCCGCATCTGCCAGATCGACCAGCCCCAGCTTTTCAAGCCAGAACCGTGCCTTCTCCACCGCCCGTTGTTCGGCGGCACGGTAGCCTTTCGTATTAAGCAATCCCGCAATGCTAAAACCGGATGCAGCCATCAACGCCACATGTTGCCCCGCCAATGCATTTTCCAGAACCGACAGGCGTTTGAACAGCCGGATATTTTGGAATGTTCGGGCAAGGCCAGCCTTCACCCCAATTTGGTGCGTTGGCAATTTTGTTAAATCGAATGATGCGCCATTCGTACCTGTATTTGCGGTCAGCGTGCCGGATGTCGGGCGATAAAATCCCGTCAGGCAATTGAACACGGTTGTCTTGCCCGCGCCATTGGGGCCAATGATGGCGGTGATGGCTTTTGGTTTGATTGCAAAGCTGACATCATCCACCGCCAACAATCCGCCAAAGCGTTTGGTCAGCCTGCGCGCTTCCACTAAATCAGCGGGGGCATCTTCATGATGGGAAGGATTGGGAACGAACGACATGCCAACCAGCATAGCCGCAGTTCAAGCGCCGGAAAACAGGCTTTATAACAAGCCCGCCAATTATAATAATCCTTGGGTGCGCGATTCCCATAACGGCCAGTAACGCTGGCTTAAATGCACATCATCACTGGAAAAATCGGGAATGGTGTTCAATTTTTCATCCACCAACTTGTCGATGAGCGACACAACCTCAATCCCCCGCGCGCGGCACAATTCGCGCAGCATGCCGGTGAACTGAATGGTCAGCCAGTTGCGCTCCATCGTCGTGCCGATAGTCAGGTACCGGTGTGCATCGGCTGGGCGCGGCGTGCTGGCGATGGGCGCATACACAAGTGGTTTGAACCCATTCAGTTTTAATTCCATGATGAAAGATATGTAACGCAACGCCGTCACTTGCGCGGATGCTGCCCAGCCATCAACGGTATCGTTATTTGCGGCTTGCGCGCGTTGGCGAATGTGAAAGCGGCAATCCATTTCGCCAAACACCATCACGATCGGCGGGTTGCCATTGGCCATTACTTCGGGAAGTGCTTTGGAAATCTTTTCGCGCGATAAATTACGCCCGCCAGCCTTGGCCAAAGATGTGGCAAGGCCCGAACCCATATGGATAACGCGCACCCCTTTATGGATGGGACCGAACACCGTGTGCGTATCTAAAACGCTATCCGCGCCAGCAAAGAACAGGCTGTGGCTATCGCCCATCACGTAATAACGTGGCGGCGTCACCAAATCCCCCACCTGGGTAAAGACCTTGGCGTAGTGATCCTGCTGTTCCTGAAACTCGGTATCGCGCTCGTTCGTGCTCATGGGTCAAGTTTTGCCCAACGATAGTTTATTAATCGTTTAAGGCGAATTGGGGTGTTCAGGGCGGTGTTTGGAGCAGGATGCGGGAGGCAATAACCCGCCCGATTATTGGGTTTTAGCCCTGTTTCAAAAGAGTTGCGGCGGCTGCGCTAAACATCTTGATTTATGGGCCCGAAGCGATTATTCAATGCTCTCTTTTAAGCACTGCCTTTCAGCCGACCCCTTCGTCTAGAGGCCTAGGACATTACCCTTTCACGGTAGTAACACGGGTTCGAATCCCGTAGGGGTCGCCATTTAAATCAGAGACTTATCTGTCTCTCACCATATCATTTAAAATTTATGCCTAAGTTTTGCCTAATAAACGGTGCGGAACACACTGGCACAATTTAGCACCTCGGCTACATATATCGCTGCATGGCCTGCGCTAAATATCCCCATGATATTGCCTCGGCCCTATCAATACGTTCGCATAAGCGATTATAAGTTCTCCAGTGCATTCCTTTTGGCTTCTTGCCATCGTCATCAAGCCTTGCCCATAGTTTATGAGTCAGGCCTATAGCTCGGCTTTTGGTATCCTCAAGCTGGCTACGGTAACAAAGCCTGTAACAATGTCTGCATGCGAATATTTTGCCTGCACCATATAGTTTTCCCACACGCCTTCCGCAATATTGACCACGCCTCCATGCAGAACATATAAACCAAGGCCGCATTCCGCCAAAATGGCAATGTGTCCATTCTATTGTTACGGGTTGATTAATCCGTTCCCCATTATAGGAATAATCTAAGGAAGCTTCATACAGTGACTTACATTCAAATTGAATGCTGCCACAAGGTTCTCCGCCATATTGCCAGCTCACTGAAGACTGCCAGCCAGCGCCAAGTCTACCCGTGCGTCTTAGCCAATTGATATTTAGGGCGTTCACCAATTCAACAGGCGATCTGCTCATAGTTTTCTTTTAAAATTTTTCGAAATCATTTGGCAAAATTTAATAGACCATTTGATTTTATTCAATTTTGATTTTCAAAAATCATACGCCACGCTAGTCGTTCAGCTTCGTGACGCGTCATACCACCATCATATTCCATAATGGCTGCACGCTCATTATACAGTTCTATCAGTTGATGCACCTGTTCTTCTGTTTCATACCTGTTTCCTAGCTTGTTTCTAACTATAATAAACAACGCCAATAGTTTGATGTCAGGTGTTTCATCATTGTTTAGCGCTTTGTTTATTTGACCAAGCTGTTTCACTGTTTCAACCCTATACTTATGAAACAGTGAAACAAGCTTCTGACATATTTATTCGCCATCACGCTTTTTTGGTTTTGTTTCTTCTTTTAAAAGCCGATTGACTTTGGCGGCGCTACAGCCCAACTCTTTGCCTATCTCACGCTGAGATAGCCCCGCCTGTTCGAGTTCTTTGGCCATGGTTGCTTGAGTATTTTCCAGATCACGTATCTGCCAAATAAATTTTCCTTCCTCCTCAACTAAATATGCTTCAAAAGGCTCCGCAGCATCCCC
>CAZMQI010000023.1:0-28934 GCA_964568585.1 uncultured Rhodospirillales bacterium | reverse complement strand
GGCCAGATAGCGCTAAGCACCATGCCTGTTACTGCCAAGGGCTAACCATAATGCCAATCCAGTTCCGGCATCCATTTAAAGTTCATGCCATACACACTGGCCACCAGCGTTGGCGGCATTAATACCACCGACACAACGGAGAATAGTTTGATGATTTGGTTTTGTTCTACGTTCAACAGGCCAAGGGTTGCTTCCAATAAAAAACTGACCTTGTCGGATAGATAATTCGCATGTTCGGAAAGATGCGTGCTATCGCGTTCGATAGTGGCGAGCCGTGCAGCCGCGTCCTTATCAAGGCATACGTGATTGTTTTGGCCATATAGAAACGTCGCCATGCGTGAAAAGGATACAAGCCCTTCGCGGATGACGGCCAAGATTTGCCCCATCATGCCGATGTTCTGCAGCATGCTGCGCCAGTTACGCACCGAAAAGCTGTTAAGAGATTTCACCTTCATGGCATGAGGCTGCGTGAAAATGGCGCGGCCAATGCCGTCAAGCCGCGCGGATTTCTTTTCCAGCATGTCGGCAAACGATGCAACAAACGCTTCCATCATGCTCAGCAACAATTCCTGTGCAGATGGCGCAGGTTTACGCAGCAGCTTGGTGGCGAATGGCGTAATCACACGCGTTAATACATACCGCATGGTCACGATATAATCTTTGGCAACGATAAAGGTAATGTTGACGTTGGAATAATCATCTTCGGCTTGTTCAACCGGGAAGGATGCGATGGCAAAGAGCTGCTCCCCTTCGCTGTATAAACGCGCGGATACTTCCAGTTCCTGCATTTCTTCACGCGTTGGCAAATCAATGCCAAGCATGGACTCAATCAATGCCTCTTCTTCTTTGGAAGGATTGAGAACGTCGTACCAGAAAATACCGCCAGTATTTGTAGGCTTGGTTTCGGAAACTGTGACAATGCCATTTTGATTTGAGTAAAACTGAATCATAGGTATGTCACCTGCATGATTTTCCTATTCCGGACAGAATAGGAAATGGTGACCCCGATGGGATTTGAACCCATGACCACTCGATTAAAAGTCGCGTGCTCTACCAGCTGAGCTACAGGGTCTTTATTTCAAAGATGAGGTTTAATAGCCTTTCGCGCCGTGCAGGTCAACTCATTGATTTTGATTATTTTAAGCATTTACTGGCTGTTTTTGCCCTTATAAACACCCATCCCGCAAAAAGCGCATATTACTTTCAAATTGCGTTGTTAGATTGGCATATATTTTAAAGGATTTTTTTGATGCCCGCACCCACAATATCCAAAATCGATTCCCGTGATGTCGCCGGTTTTCAGGCAGCTATCGCATGTTATTGGAGAGCTAATTTAAGCATCGCCAATATTGCGTTTGACCCAAAGATGGATGATGTGGCGCTTCTTCAATTTGCGGCACATACAACAAAAGATGGTGATCTATTCGTGCGCGCCAGCGTTCAACAATTTGTGCAATGTGTTCAAGCCGGACATTTGATTGTTGCAAAAAATGCCGCCGGAAAAACAGTCGGCGTTGCATCTTATATGCCTTACAAGGCCAGTGCACTGGGTATTGATATTGCACGCGATGATTATGTTGGCATGATCAACATGTTTAAAGTTGAAGACTTCAAAGGCGATATGGAAACAGGAAAATCACTCGTTATTGCAGCGTTGGATCTTATCGCACAGTGCGGAATTCGCCGTATTGCATATGGCAAATCGTTGGATGAAGACCCAAGCCTTATATCAATCGATTCATTGATGGGGCCTGAAAAACAATCCTTTAGTACAGCCAGTTATGCAAATGCGCCCAATAACGCTGTTATTGTTGTGGCTGGCATCAACCAAGCCTATGCAGGGATGAAAATGCAGCGCATCGGCCCGTCCCGTCCTGCAGTTCTTATACCATAAGGGGCATTATGAGCGAGCCAATCTGTTCATCAATTGCGCCGATTGACGAGGAGCAATTAAAGGAAGTTATCGGCTATCACTTCCGCGTCGTTCAAAATCCACAGATTCAAGCGTTGCTTGCTGATGTTCCAAATCTGCAGGTAGTACAAACACTGCTCAATCGCGGTATGTCAGTCCCGACGATGACAGGCGCAGTTGAAACCTTGAAGCGCTGCATTGCTGAAGGACGCGTATGCACCGTACGGCGCGATGGTCATCTAGTAGGGTATAGCGCCTACTCCCCCATCGCTGGTAAGGCATTACAAATCAGCTACCGCGCCAATGAACCGGTTGCGCTTATCAATATGTTTCGTGTACCCAATCCAAAACAAGGAATGTATGATACCGTAGCCGGTGAAGCTCTAATCCACACATTGCTCAATGATTTGCGCGATACAACCCATTTTCGATTGGCGTATAGAATTGGCAATGATAACCCGAACGAATTAAGCCTTGAGCGCATGATGCCACCAACAGCACTGGGTTTTGATGATTACGGAAATTATCGCGTGGCGGGGTTGAACGCCGCCGATATGTCGATGGGCATTTACCGCCGCCCCGCCTATCTTAAAGGGCCATCATTTATGGCCCCAAACTGGAGCCGCTAACTCTATTTCAGTTTTTGTTTGATGTGCTTTAGCACGCGTTCGCTGACGAACGGGCTCACCTCGCCGCCAAGACGGGCGATTTCCTTAACAAAACGCGATGAAATAAACTGGTATTTGTCAGACGACATCAAGAACACGGTTTCAAGTTCTGGTGCGATTTTACGGTTCATCGCCGCCATTTGAAATTCGTATTCAAAATCTGATACTGCGCGAAGGCCGCGAATAATCACCCGCGCGCCCACCTGCCCTGCAAAATCAATCAACAGGTTTTTGAAGGGACGCACTTCGATTTCGATATTCGTGTCCAGCTTGGCGACTTCTGCTTCGACCATCTTGATACGGTCTTTCAAGCTGAACAGTGGCCCCTTACCAGCGTTATCTGCCACGCCAACCACCAGTTTATGCACGACCTTTGCGCCGCGCAGGATGATGTCGGTGTGACCCAATGTAATGGGATCGAATGTACCCGGGTATAGGCCAACCAGCTGTTCGCTGCTTGATGCCTTAGCCTTGCGGGCTGGTTTCGTCTTTTTCATCCGCTGTTTCTTCCTGAATAAGCGCTGAGGACACGACTTGTTCACCTTCGGCAACGCGGAACAGCGTCACACCTTGGGTGGCACGTCCAGCCACGCGAATGTCTTTGACCGGCATACGGATAATCTGGCCGCCATTGGTGACAAGCATAAGGTCATGCGTAATGTCCACCGGCAATGAAGCCACGATGGCGTTGTTCTTGGCCCCCATATTCATCACCCAAATACCTGAACCGCCACGGCCGGAGATACGGTATTCATATGATGACGTGCGCTTACCAAATCCGGATGTCGATACGGTGAGGATGAATTGTTCGGCAGATGCCAATTCCTTCATGCGTTCAGGCGATAGCGTGATGTTCGCAACGCTACCTTCTTCTTCATCACCTGCCTCCACAACTTCTTCAACACCACTTTCAGCGCGGCGAAGTGCAGCAGCCGCACGTAAGTAAGCAATGCGTTCTTCGGCGGTTGCCTCGGTGTGCTTGATGATGGACATGGAAATCAATTCGTCTTTTTCAGATAATTTGATACCGCGTACACCCATGGAATTACGACCCGCAAATACGCGGATATCGGTCACCGCAAAGCGGATGGCTTTACCAAGACGTGAGGCAAGCAACACGTCGTCACTTTCATCACAGGTGTGAACGGAGATAAGCTTTTCGCCCTCCTCCAGCTTCATCGCAATCAAGCCTGACTGGCGAATACTGGTGAAATCGGACAATTTGTTACGGCGAACCGTACCAGCGGATGTCGCAAACATGGCGTATAGATTTTCCCAGGTGGCTTCATCTTCCGGCATACGCATCACGGCAGTGATGGTTTCGCCCTGTTGCATTGGCAACAGATTTACCAAGGCCTTGCCGCGTGCCGCAGGGTTGCCCAGCGGCAGCTTATATACCTTGAGCGTGTAGACCATACCGCGCGAGGAGAAGAACAACATCGGCGTATGGGTATTGGCGATGAAGATGTCGACCACAAAGTCTTCATCCTTCGTTGTCATACCCGTGCGGCCTTTACCGCCGCGCTTTTGTGCGCGGTAGGTTGAAAGCGGCACACGTTTCACATAGCCAGACTGTGAAACCGTCACCACCATGTCTTCGCGCTGGATTAAATCTTCAATATCGCTTTCGAATTCCAAATCTTCGATGGTGGTACGGCGCGGTGTGTTGAACTGCAATTTAATCGCCAGCATTTCATCGCGCATGATGGTGAGCACGCGTGGACGATTGCTTAAAATATCAATATAATCAGCAATTCTGGCGGCAATATCCTTCAAATCGTTGGAGATTTTTTCACGTTCCAGACCAGTCAAACGATGCAAACGCAAATCCAAAATCGCTTTGGCTTGAATTTCATCCAGACGATACGTCTTCTTCGATTTGTCTTCGCTGCCTTCTACCAATGCTAGCAATGGCGCAATCGCATCCGCTGCCCATTCACGTGCAAGCAATTCAGCTTTTGCAAGTGCAGGGTCGGAAGCCGCACGAATGATTTTGATAACTTCATCAATGTTCGCAACAGCAATAGCCAAGCCAACCAAAATGTGTGCGCGGTCGCGTGCTTGCAGCAATTCATATTCAGTGCGCTTGTTAATCGTTTGTTCGCGGAAGGCAAGGAATGCTTCCATCACTTGCTTGATGTTGAGCAGTTCCGGGCGGCCATCACGCAGCGCAAGCATGTTCACGCCGAACGATGTTTGCAGCGGCGTGTGCTTATACAGCTGATTTAGCACAATTTCAGGCATCGCATCACGCTTCAGCTCGATGACAATACGCACGCCATCGCGGTCGGATTCATCACGTAAATCCGAGATACCTTCAATCACCTTATCGTTTACTTGTGATGCGATGATTTCAATCAGGCGAAGCTTGTTCACCTGATACGGGATTTCGTTGACGATGATGGCCAGCTTATCCTTACGCACTTCTTCGATTTGTGTGCGCGCACGGATGATGACGGAGCCACGACCGGTGTGGAATGCAGAACGAATACCGTTACGGCCGAGAATGATACCGCCCGTCGGGAAATCCGGCGCTGGCATCACTTCCATCAAATCTTCAATGGAGGCTTCGGGGTTATCAATCAGGATGCAGCATGCATCAATCACTTCGCCCAAATTATGCGTCGGGATGTTGGTGGCCATACCCACCGCAATACCGCCCGCACCATTGATTAAAAGGTTCGGGAAACGTGCCGGAAGCACGGTTGGTTCAAACACGGATTCATCGTAATTGGGCTGAAACAGCACTGTTTCTTTATCAATATCTTCCAGCAAGGTTTCAGCGGTTTTGCCCAAACGCGCTTCGGTATAACGCATCGCAGCTGGCGGATCGCCATCCATCGACCCGAAGTTACCTTGCCCGTCGATGAGTGGAAGGCGCATGGAGAAATCCTGCGCCATACGAACCATCGCATCATAAATCGCGCTATCACCGTGAGGGTGATATTTACCCATCACGTCACCCACGATGCGGGCGGATTTTTTGTAAGGCTTGGAGCTGTCATAGCCGCCATCTTTCATGGCGTATAGAATTCTGCGGTGAACCGGTTTCAATCCATCGCGCACATCGGGCAGCGCTCTGCTCACGATTACGCTCATCGCGTAATCGAGGTAGGATTTTTTCATTTCATCTTCAATGGAGATGGGCAATGTATTGGTATTTGAAGGCGGCTGCGCTGGCGGCATAGTGTTTTGGTTACTGCTCACGATATATCCCTAATAAGCTTTATGATTCTAATGCCGTGAGTGTAGGCATGGCGCATAGAAATGCAAGCATTTATAAGGCAAAATATACGTGCATAATCAGTATGTTACAGCGTGATTTTAAGGCGATTTTTGGGATATTCAAGAATGGCCAAGAATTGCCAATCCCCCGCCCCGTTCAGGCGTAAAAAATGACGGTGCGACGTCTATTTTTTTTGTTCGAAATACGAACCTTTGCTGGAAAGCTGGGTATAGAATTTGGACGCAAATAAGTATCCAAGCACACTGAACACCACAATCAGCACCAGAAAACTGCCAAGAAATAGCACGACATCAAGATGGTCGGTGGGCGTATAATCATCCCAGAAGATAGATGTGATGATGATTTGAATGAGTACGCCAAACCATGCGCCACATAATGTGAAGAACACATGGATGACTGAGTTGTTCTGCTTCCTAAAAATTGTCAGGAACACATAGATGAAGACGGCATAGACTGCGCTTAATAAAATAGCTGCCAAGCCAGAAAGTATGGAACCCATTCGTTTTACCTAAAATTGTGTTGCAGCCGATAAGCCCTATTCATACCACCGGTTCGCCAGTTATCCTAGAAAAACCCCATATTTGTGCATTTTTATGCTCTTCGTGTTCTGGACTGGAAAAAGCCGGATACATTGGCTAAACATATCGGTTCATTCTGCAATTTCTGACCCATGTTAGGCTCCCCATGAAACTCACCCGTAAAGTCCGCGAAATCCTCGATAATTATGAAAGCGATTGCCCAGGTACCAAGGCCAATCTTGCACGCATGTTGATGGCAGGAAAACTTGGTGGCAGCGGCAAGATGATTATCCTTCCAGTTGACCAAGGATTTGAACACGGCCCTGCACGCAGCTTTGCGCCAAACCCCGAAGCTTACGATCCACACTATCATTACCAATTGGCGATTGATGCCGGATTGAATGCGTATGCTGCTCCACTAGGCATGCTCGAAGCTGGCGCAAGCACCTTTGCTGGCACCATTCCCACCATTTTGAAAATGAACAGCGCGAACAGCCTTTCACGCCAAAAAGAAAACCCTGATCAAGCCGTGACCGCCAGCGTGAAAGACGCGTTGCGTTTGGGTTGTTCCGCCATTGGCTTTACCATCTATCCTGGTTCGGATGTGATGTATGACCAATATGAAGAATTCCGCGACCTATCACGCCAAGCTAAGGAAGCTGGTTTGGCGGTTGTGCTGTGGTCATATGCACGTGGCGGTAATCTGTCGAAGGATGGCGAAACAGCGTTTGACGTCATCACCTATGCCGCACACATGGCGACCTTGCTTGGCGCACATATCATCAAGGTGAAATTGCCAACCGATTTCTTGGAACAAGCCGAAGCCAAGAAAGTTTACGAAGCCAAAGCCATTGCAAAAGGCACCATGGCCGACCGCGTGAAACATATCATGCAATGCTGCTTTAATGGTCGCCGTATCGTTGTATTTAGCGGCGGCGCAACCAAAGGCGAAAGCAGCGTGTTTGATGACGCACGTGCCATTCGTGATGGCGGCGGCAATGGCTCCATCATCGGGCGCAATTCATTCCAACGTCCACGCGAAGATGCATTAAAGCTGCTTGATGAGTTGGTGAAGATTTATCAAGGCAAGGCTTAAACCAAACAGGGGCATTTCCTGACCCGCATTTATCTTATCACCCCGCCGGAATTCGAGCTGGCTGCATTATCGCAGCAGCTTCCGGCGGTGCTGGACAATGCGGATATTGCATGCGTGCAATTGCGCCTTAAAAATAAAACCACCGAGGATTGGGAAAAGGCGATTGAAACGTTGATGCCCATATGCTGGTCGCGCGACATCGCATTCATTCTAAATGACCGGGTGGATTTGGCAAAACGCTTCAGCGCCGATGGCGCGCATATCGGCAAAGATGATATGACCTATACGATGGCACGCAGCATCTTGGGTAAAGACAAAATTATTGGTGTTAGTTGTTATGCCAGCAAAGACACCGCAATGGATGTCGCCGAAGAAGGCGCGGATTATGTGGCGTTCGGTTCCGCCTTCCCCAGTACCACCAAAGAACAAGCGCCGCCTGTTCCCATGAGTGTGTTCGAAGATTGGGTGATAGCGGTAAAAACACCATGCGTAGCAATTGGCGGGATAACTGCACAGAATTGCGCGCCGCTTGTTCAAATCGGTGTCGAATTCATCGCCGTCATCGGGCAGGTGTGGAATCACAAAGACGGCGCGGCTGCTGGCGCCAAGGAATTACAAAAAGCCATAGAACTAAATAAAAAACCAGCATAGGCTGGGCTATCACGCTCTTAAGAGGCTTCCATGCAATACACCCCTTCGGTCACAATTTTATACGCAGGCATTTTCGGGTTATTGCTGCTCGTCCTATCGCTTAACATCTTCCGCGAATACATTCGTCTTGCGATTAACAGCCAGTCACGCAATGAAGAATTATGGAGACGTGCCGAACGCGCACAGCACAGCTTTGTTGAATTCGTGCCGATGTGTTTGTTGCTCATGTTTCTCATCGAAGTCCATGGCGCCCCCACCCCTGTGCTGCATAGCCTTGGCATCATGTTGCTTATCGCGCGCGTGCTGCATGCTTATGGCGTCGGCAAGGACAGTGCAGCGAATGTGATGCGTATCATCGGCACGCAAACCACTTATCTAATATTGATGATTAGCAGTCTGGCCGCAGTTTATTATGCATTAATGCCGTTCTTGGTGACTGTCAGACCAGCTTAGTTTCCCAAACCAGTTCATAAGAAATTTCGATTTAGAAAAAATGAGGGCTTCCTAGCCCATGATGAACAGCGTACCTTGCACAAGGCACCCAAGCCCCAGCACCATCAACGCGATACCATAGACGATAACGCCCATAAAGCTTGGCTGCTTGTTTCCTGAACCACCAAGACCTGCTTCAACTTTGCGTGGATTCATCGAATCGCCGTACGCCCAGATGAGCAATCCACCAATCGAAAGAAACGATAGCCCTGCGATTACGCACCATGCTGCCCAATCCATAATTGCCATGATTGCTTCCCCCTAATTCATACCAAGCTCGTAACGTCTTTTACGTTATATGAGTTCTATCATTTGTTCAACTTCGTTAAATTCTCTTTAACACTCACCAGTCAATAATTAACGAACGGTCGCAAGCACCCGTTTGACCATTACGTTCCACTTGATTTACCACAACCTTTTTCAAAACTTTTTGAACAGCATCCAATGAACGCAATTATCGGTATTTTGGTTGTCATCTTCTGCACCATGGGAGGCTATGCCATGGATCACGGCAATCTGGCCGTGCTGTGGATGCCGTTTGAATTCCTTATCATTCTTGGATCGGGTATTGGTGCGTTCATCACATCAAACACGCCTGCGACATTGAAACGTGTTGGCAAATTACTGCCTACGGCATTTAAAAAACCAAAACACACCAAACAAAGCTATATCGATTTGCTAAGCGTATTGTACCAAACATTCAAACTTGCCAAGACAAAAGGAATGCTGGCACTGGAAGCGCACATCGAAAAGCCTGATGAAAGCACGCTGTTTCAGCCCTTCCCGTCATTCCTTGAAGACCACCATGCGGTTGAATTCTTCGCCGATTATCTGCGTCTTGTGACCCTTGGCGCGGATAAGCCTTACGAACTTGAAGCATTGATGGATCAAGATATTGAAGTACATCATCAAGAAGAGCACGAAGTATCTGGCGCTATCCAAAGCATGGCGGATGGTATGCCTGCTCTGGGTATTGTGGCCGCCGTGCTTGGCGTTATTAAAACCATGGGTTCGATTACCGAACCGCCGGAAGTATTGGGCCACATGATCGGCGGTGCGCTTGTTGGAACGTTCTTTGGTGTGTGGGTTTCCTATGGTTATTTGGCACCGCTTGCTAATGCGCTCAATGCAAACTTTGCACTGAACGGCAAATACTTCCAAGTCATCAAAGTTGGTTTGCTGGCGCATTTGGGCGGTTATGCGCCATCTATCTCGATTGAATACGCGCGTAAATCTATCCCGAATGATTTGCGTCCGACCTTTCTGGAAATGGAAGAAGCGACGTCTGCATTACCGGCACCGGGGTAATCCATCATGGCTGGTAAAGGCAACGATAGCGGCGGCACAACCATCATCATCAAACGCATTAAAAAAAGCGGCCATGGGCATCATGGCGGTGCGTGGAAGGTTGCTTATGCCGACTTCGTGACAGCGATGATGGCGTTCTTCTTGCTATTATGGCTACTCAACGTAACCACCGACGTTGAACGCAAAGGTATCGCCGATTATTTCTCCCCTGCGTCTATCTCTAAATCGGAATCCGGTTCTGGCGGCGTGTTCGGCGGCAAGACCGTTACTTCCGATGGCGCACAAGTCAACGATACATCGCCCCCTGGCGTGAGCAAGGCTGTGCCCGAACAAAATGAAAGCGATGAAGACCGTCAGGAGGATCCTGGTTATGGTGCGCCCGCCGGCAAAAACAAACAAATGAACGACAAACTGACAAGTGGCGACGCGGCAGCAGTTTCGCCACTACAGAAATTGGCGGGAGAAAATGCACCTGAAGAAGTCCCGCCCGATAAGATGAACGAAAAAGCCTTGGAAGAAGCCAAAAAACGCGAAGAAGAAAGCTTCAAAAAGGCCGAAGATTCATTGCGCGAAGCCATTAAAAAATCGCCTGAAATGGCTTCCTTGGAAGAGAACTTGCTGATTGATAGCACACCGGAAGGCCTTCGCATTCAAATCGTCGATAAGAACGGCTATTCATTATTCAACAGCGGCAATTCAAATCTGGTGGGACGTAGCCGCGAATTGGTGATGACGGTTGGTAAAGTCATCTCGCGCCTGCCGAATAAAATTACCATCGCCGGGCATACCGATAGCACACCGTATCGTGGACTTTCGCGCAGCAATAATTGGGAATTATCATCCAGCCGTGCGTATTCCAGCATGATGGCATTGATTATGGGCGGCTTTACCGAAGACCGCGTGACGGATATTCGCGGGAAAGCCGACCGTGAACCGTTGCTGCTGGATGATACCAAGAACCCGCAGAACCGCCGTATCAGTATTGTGCTGCTACGCCGTTATGGCAATGATGCAAAACCTGAAACGCCACCCACTGCGCCACCTGCAGGCGCAAAAACGGATGCGGCAGCACCAGAAGGCCCTGCCATTCATCCTGCTGCTGATTTTACGAATAAACTGCCAGATGCTCCTGTGGCTTCGCCTGCGCTTACGCCAGCTTCGGTACCGCGTTTAACGCCACCTTCGCCTAGCCACTAATTAATTTGGCCACTAATTAGTTTGGAGGACGTGCAGCCGGTGCACGTGATGGTGGTGCCGCACGAGTACCATCAGTCGAGGAGGCAGGCGGAGCAGTCTGTTCGATAATCCTATTTAATTCATTACGGTCCGCATCAGGAATTGGTGAGCCCGTTGGGTTCGCCAGCATGGTCGCATGGTTGACCAAACCCGTCACCAGTGCTTTTGCTTGTTGAGCATCGTAATTCTGATTACGTAAAAGGCCGCGCAACTGTTCAACCTGCTGCAAACCAAATGAATCATTACCTTTAAAGTCTGGATCTAACGCAGCTTTACGTAACGCATCGAATTGTTCTTGGGCGCCTGCACGGTTACCGAACCAGTTATGGCCTGATGCAGCAGATTGCACGCAATTGGCCATACTCATATCACTAAACGCTTTTGTGATTTCCATTGCACCAGGCACTGTAGAAGTTGTTCTTGTGGGCGCTGGATTCAATAAGCTGCAAGTTGCTATCCTCAAATTCTCACTTATTTGCTGCATGCCAGTAGCCATAAAATATCCCTTTTCAAAAATCTGATATGGGAAATATAGTTTATTACGTTTAACCAAGCCTGAATCTTGCTTAACAATTGCTTCAAATTTTAGGTATAGGCTTAATTCATGTCGTTTATTGGCGAAGAGCTGAAAGAACTGCCCTTTTACCTGACGCGCCCAAACCCGTGCCCCTATCTTGAAGGGCAGGTTGAGCAGAAGATTTTCACGCGCCTGTTGGGCGATGCGCCATCCGACCATGTCCTTACCAGCCAGTTAACGCCGTTTGGCTTTCGGCGCAGCCAGACCATTATATACAGGCCCGCCTGCCCCACCTGCATGGCCTGTGTTCCGGTGCGTATCAAAGCCAATGAATTCGTACTTGGCAAAAATCTGAAACGCATTCATGCGAAGAACCGTGATTTGACGACGGTGATGCTTTCCACCCAAGACGCCGAACCACTTTATGATTTATTCAACGCATACCAAAATGCGCGGCACAATGATGGCGACATGGCGCAGATGCAATTGCCCGATTTCATCGCCATGATGAAGGAAGGTTCAGATAACGCCGCATTGCTGTGTTTACAAAATCGCGATGGCATAATCGTCGGCGTGATGTTGATTGATAATCTGGCCAGCGGCACATCAGCGGTGTACAGCTTCTTCGATCCTGCATTAGAAAAACGCAGCCTTGGCTCCGAACTTATTATCCGGCTCGTTGAAGAGACAAAGGCACGTATGCTCGATTTCGTTTATCTGGGTTACTGGATAAAACAATGCCAGAAGATGGCCTATAAGGCGCGGTTCCCCGCGCTGCAACGCCTTACCGCCAATGGCTGGGAAGATTTCAGCCCCGAAGCTTAAATCTATAATTTAAGCTTTCGCATCTAGTTGCTGATTTGCAGCCTGTACTGCCAAATCATTTGGCGATAGCGTGCGTTGAACGGTGATTGGATATGGAATATCAATGCCTTCCTTATCAAATGCATGTTTCAAACGCAGCAGATATTCGCGTTTGATGGCCCATTGCTTCTGGCCATCGGTCTTCATACGCGCGCGCATGGCGATGGAGGATGCATCAAAGCGTTCAATCCCGAAGATTTCCATCGCTTCATAGATATAACGCGTAAACGCCGGATCTTTTCGCATCTCATCAGCCACTTGCTTCATGACTTTCATGACATTCTGTAAATCGGCATCATAGCCAACTCCAACTTCCACCAAGACATAGGCAAAATTCTTGGTCTGGTTGACGATTGAGGTTACTTCGCTGAAGGGAATGGAATGCACATGGCCCTGGGCATCGCGCAGCTTCAAGGTGCGGATGGTAAAGGTTTCCACAACGCCTGAATGCTCGCCGACCTTTACGACATCACCTACCGAAATCGTGTCTTCCAGCAAGATGAATAGGCCTGTGATGAAATCCTTCACCAGCGTTTGTGCGCCAAAACCCACGGCCAAACCGATGATACCGGCACCAGCCAGAAGCGGCGTGATATCTAGCCCGAATTCCGAAAGAATAATAAAACTGGCAACGATAATCAGCGTGGTATGTGATGCATAGCGAACCAGCGGCAATAATGTTCGCATACGTGCGCTGCGTTCGATGCGGCGTCCATGTGCGTCTTCGCCTTGCAGATAACGGTCAACGCCATTGCTAACGAATTCCCACGCAACGATAACGATAAACAAGGTGATAGTGATGGAAATGGCCGCCGAGACAACTTTTTTTCCAACCGGCGTTCCAAACCATGCGGCGGTATCGAACCCCCACGCGCTGAGGATGATGAGCGTACCGATAATCCACGCGAATGCCTTAACCACGCGTTCCAGAATAGGTAGATAAGAATTAGTACGCTGTTCAAGGAACGGGAATTGACGTTTCAATTCATCCGGTAGTGCAAAACCTTTCTCCACCAGATGATCAATGCTGGAAAGAATGAACCGGAACAGAATAAAGGTAACGAGCGTGACCAGTGTTGCTTTGATCAAGGTTGTAAAGCCCTGCTCGATATCCAGCGCAGCAATCACATATCCAATCACCAGATAAACAATGGCCAATACGTGCCATACATCGGCAACACGCGCTCTGGTGGATTGCACAAAGGTGGCCTCACCTTCCTTATCCTTCTTGCCGCGCAGCCAGTTTGAAACCTGCGCGCGGTTTTGCAGCACGATAATCACCACCATCAGGGTAATCATCAATCCGATGAACGATGAAAACGCATGGACGGAGCCCTTTGGCACATCCAGATACAGCGCAGCTTGTGATAAGAAGAAACCGAATACGATGAAGGCTGATAAGCGCGTACACCATACAAACAGATACGCTGCACTTTCATCGGCGAGCGGCAAAAACCGTAGTCGTGACGCACGCTCGGCAAAAATCATTTGCATGACCCACGTAATGACATGCTGAACAATGAAGGCATCCAGGAATGCAACCATTGCCTTGTTCGCCTTTGGCTCCAGCTCGAACACACCAAGCGTGAATAGCGCAGCCGCAGTGAATGCCACCACTGGAAGCAATGATAACAAGTGATAGCCAAAAAATGCGCCAAGTTTGGTTGGTAAATTATCGAATTTTAATTCAGCAAGCATACGACGCGGGCGACGCAAGAATAGCTTCACGATATATTTTGCGATTAACCCAGCGGCGATAGCCGCGGCAGCTTGGGCGAAGAAGTTTAGCCATGCATTTCGTGCATCTTCGCTATCGAATTGTTTTTGCAGCCAACGCGACGCCTGCGGCAAATCGGCAAAGCTTTTTACAATCATGGTGAAGTTGGAACTGGCCGCCGTCATGGAGTTGGTGATGGCATCCAATGCCTGCACTCGTTGTACAGCAGGCTCTTTCTTGGCTTGATCGGTTGATGCTGTTGCAGCTTTCAGCGCCTTTAGCTTGTTCAAAAACGCATCACGTTCCGCCTGGTTCTCCAGTGTCTGGATAACCGTATTCATCTGTTCGTCGGTCAGCTTGGTATCATTTTGCTTGAGCGCTTCTTCTACCTTTTGTGCAACAGCAGCGTTTTGCGCGTAAACGGGTGCCGCGCCAAACGACAAGACAAGCAAAAGGAGAGCTAAGATAAAACGCATGAACACACTTAATTTTAAAATGGGGCTTAATTGTTAGATGGCGGAAGCGCCACGTTCATGGGTGCTGATACGCACCACTTGTTCAATGTTGTAAACAAAGATCTTTCCATCGCCCACTTTACCACTACCGGCTGATTTCAAGATGGTGTCCACAACGGCATCTACTTGGTTATCCTCGACGGCAATATCAAATTTTACTTTATTGACGAAACTAGTTGCTGCGTCCGCGCCCACATACATTTCAGAATTGCCTTTTTGGCGGCCATAACCGCGCACATCGGTCACTGTCATGCCATGCACGCCCATTTCGTTAAGTGCTTCGCGCACTTCAGTTAGTTTGAAGGGTTTAATGACAGCAATAATCATTTTCATTTAGTTGGCTCCAATGATATGGAAATTGAACGTATATATGTATTGTCTATTTGACGAATTGGCCTAAATTATAGCAATCAACCATCAGGGTCAATTATGCGTAAAACCCAACCACGAACAACAGTAAAACGGAAAAAACAGCACGATGTCATTATCGCAGGCGGCGGTCTTGCGGGGTTGACGATGGCTGCACGGCTTGGCACAGCCGGGCTTGATGTATTGGTTGTTGAACGCGAAGCGCAGGCCAAAATGACCAGCACAGCGTTTGATGGTCGCACCACTGCCATTGCATACGGGTCCACCATCATTCTGGATGCGTGCGGCGTATGGGATAAAATTAAACACACCACCTGCCCCATTGATGACATCCGCGTGGCAGATCAGCGCAGCATCATCACGCTTGATTTCGAAAGCAAGAATGTTTTTAAGCGCGATGCCTCTGCGCCAAGTGGCGCAACCGGCCCTGCTATAGGCGATAATGCATTCGGCTATATCGTCGAGAACACTATTTTCCGCACTGCATTATTTGAACGTATTGCTGAGTTGAAGAACGTCACGCTCGCCTGCCCCGTCAGCATCACAGAAATTGAATACAGCAATGACTGCGTTATGCTGGCGCTGGATGATGGCAGCACGCCATGCGCACAATTGCTGATTGCCGCAGATGGCAAAAAATCATTCTGTCGTGAACATGCCGGAATTAAAGCGCGCCATTGGTCCTATAATGAAACGGCATTAGTGGTGACGATTAAGCACACCAACCCGCATCACAATCTTGCGCTGGAATATTTCTTCCCCGGCGGGCCATTTGCAGTTCTGCCGATGACCGATAACCGCTCCAGTATTGTATGGACGGAAAATCCAGGTACGGCGGCAGCGCTGCAAGCAATGCCAGAAGCTGAATTTATTGGCTTATTGAAGGAACGCGGCTGTGAAAATCTGGGCGAGATAAGCCTTGCAACACCGCGCCAGCAATATCCATTACGCTTTATGTTGGCAGATAAACTGTATGCGCCGCGCCTTGCACTAATTGGCGAAGCCGCGCATGGCATGCACCCCGTTGCCGGCCAAGGATTTAACCTAAGCGTGCGTGATATCGGAACACTAGGCGACATCATCGAAGCACGGTTCAAAGCGGATGGCGATATTGGTACAGAGGATGTATTGCAACGTTATGAAGCAGGCAGACAGCTTGACCACTTCACATTCATGACTGCGACGGATATTCTGGTGAAATTATTCTCCAATAATGTTTTGCCGCTGCGTCTCATTCGCCGTTTTGGATTGGGACTGATTGAAAAGATTCCGCCTGCAAAAAAATTCTTCTCGCGCATGGCGATGGGATTGCTGACGCAATCAAAGTGATACCCCGCGTAAGGCTTTGAAATTATATCATAATTTTCAAATACCATTGAATCGTCACAATTCCGTGCTATATAATAACCCGTGCGAACTTCTAACCCTCGCACTTCAACATGGAGAAAAAACTATGACCAACAACCCATTCAATCGCGGCGCCGACAGTGCGAGCATTGAACGCTTAGGTATGGATGCTGGCCTTCGTGCCCACATGCTTCGCATTTACAATTACATGGGACTAGGCGTTGCCATCACCGGCCTTGTGGCATGGTTGATTGGTAACAACCCAGCACTGTACGCACCGTTTTTTAATGAAGTAACCCGCCAGATTTCCATTCTTGGCTACGTCGCCATGTTTGCACCTCTGGTATTCATGTTGTTCATGGGCGCTGTATCACAGCGGTCATCGGCATCAGCATTACAGGGTATGTTCTGGCTGTTCTGCGCGCTAATGGGCGTTTCGATGTTCAGCGTGTTCATTATCTTCACCGGCGCAAGTATCGCGAACACCTTCTTCGTCGTTGCTGCCATGTTTGCGGCCACATCACTTTGGGGTTATTCAACCAAAGCCGATCTGACCAAGATGGGTAGTTTCCTGATGATGGGCGTTATCGGCCTTATCATCGCTTCAGTCGTGAATATGTTCCTTCAATCGTCGATGATGCACTTTGTCATCTCGGGTATTGGCGTGCTGGTATTCGTTGGCTTAACGGCTTATGACACACAGCGCATCAAGGACAACTATTCCGAAAGCCATGGCTCGGAAGCCAATGACAAGTTGGCCGTGTTTGCCGCACTGAGCCTGTATCTGAACTTCGTGAATTTGTTCCAGTACATGCTGCAATTCATGGGCAGCCGCCGGAGCTAATCTTAGCGCCAACTAAATTAAAACCGCCCGGGGAAACTCGGGCGGTTTTTTTATGACTTCATATCGCTCAAACGCCGCGCGGCTTCGCACCATTTTGGTGCGGATCGCCCTTGGCGACCAAAACCTTGCGAGCTAACTTTTATTCAGGGATTGTTTATGCAGCGGCGTTGACCATTGCAGCGTATTAAAGCTGTTGCAGGATTGGCAGATGCCCTGCCATTCGCCATGCGGTTGTTTGCATGAGGAACATACCCATGCTTCATCCGGCGGCGCAGACGCTGCCAGATTTTTCCATTGTGCAACGGCAGCCTTGTCATTTGTCTGAATATCTTCGATGTGCGCCAGCAAATCATAATAGTCATGACATGGGTGTTCATCCGCCAATGCTTTGGCATAGCTGCGTGCCTGACCCCATAAGCCTGCTCTGGTCAATGCGCGTGCCACTAATAGGCGTGATGCCGGATTGCTAAGGCTGCTTTTTGCCAATCTTTCTGCCGCCTGCGCTTTTTGTAAATCGCTACGGCCAGTCTTTAACGCCAGATACACATCGCCCAATTGTTCGTGCCCGCAATTCGGCCATGCGCGTTCAATCAGCGTGGCGGCTTCCTTCGCCTTATCCTGTTTGGCCAGTGAACGCGCAGCCGTCAGCACCGTCGGCACCCAATTCGGATGCATGCGGTCTGCCTGCAATGTCCATTCAAAAGCCTGCGTTGCATGATTATGTTCCAACGCTTCTCTGGCACGTTCGGTCAGCAATGCGGCCTTGGTATCGCGCCATTCCTTACGCGTCATCCCGTGACCTAGGCGCAATTGCTCCAGCATTGCCATCGCCTTGTCCCAATTCTTTTGGCGCACCAGCACATCGAACAATAACTTCTTAGCCAAAGGCAGTTGTGGATGCCTTTCAGCAAAGCTGTTCGCGGTCAGCAATGCGTCGGCTGGTTTATTATCACGCAGATGCTGTTCGATGATTTGCTTCCACGCATAGGGAGAGCTGGCTTCGGCCACTGCACTGGTGCTCGGCTCTGAAACGGATTGCCCCACATGGCTTTTAACAAGATCCACCACCTGGGATGGCCCCAATAATTTTTCCGCTTTACGCAGGAATTTGACACCCTTGCCCTTTTTATCTTCGGAAAAGGCTCCCACCGCATCGGATAGCATTTTTTGCCCCAGACGTTGCTGACGCAAATGGTTATGCATGCGGTAAAGCCGCGGGGTACTACGAATAATTGAAATGGTTTTTGCGGTTTTATAAGCAATAACCACCAGCAATGCGACCACGCCAAGCGCAAGCGCAGCCGATGTTTCAATGACACTATCTTTCCATTCAAAGGTGATTTTACCTGCACGCTCCGCCACCCAGACAGCGACAAAGACCAGCACGATAATCTTGAGAAGGAAAATCAGTAATCTAATCAATTGACGCTTTCCTCAGGTGCTTTTTTGGCTGGAACTTTCTCGGGAGACCTTTCAACCGGTTTTTCCATAGCGGGTGGTTCAGCATCGGGGATAGCCACATCTTTCAAATCATTCATGACCATATGCTGCAATGCGTTCACTGCTTCTTCGGTCAAGGCTCTATCACGTAACTTTTCCTGCCATGCTGTAAAATTTTTTGGCAATTGTGCGGGGTTCTTTTCGGCAAAGCTCGATGCGATGCTGGTTGCTTTTGGCCAATCGCCGCTGATGATGGCGACCTGCAAATCATCGAGTGACTTGCCAATGGGGGTATCATCGCTCACCTGCCCATTTTTTTTACGTATAACCACCAGTTTTTGCAGTTGAATACCAACCTTATCCAAGAACCCATCGGCCTTATCCAATTTCTCCCGCGCAAGAAAATCGGGAATGAGCGCATGAAGGCCATTCAGCAATGCCGTATCGGATGTCAGCGGTTTATCAAACCCTTTGAGCAGATTGTAGGCATGCGCCGATGTTTCGTTGGGGATGATGGCGCTTTCCAGTTCCTTCACGTCATTCCGGAAGGATAAGCCCAATTGTGCCTTCCGTGTGATGTGTTCAAGCACCGATAGCGCAGCAATATTCTTCGATTTGCTGATGAGCTCCCATTTAATCTGCTGTTTCAGTTCCGCATTCTGTTTTTCCCAATCCGCCATGCGGATATTCACAGCGGCAGCCGTACCGGAAAGCTCCACCGTGTCTTTGTTGGGCGGCGGGATTTCGTTGATTTTTTTGTGCAATTCATCGATTTGTTTTTTATAGGTATCATCCAGCATCGCCAGATGGTTTTCCTGCGCCTTGATGCGGCTTTCGATATCGCTTTCAGTGCGAAGCGGCGAAACAACCTTCCCTTCGCGGTCATCGCTTGTCTGCCACAGCTGATAGCCCGAAACACCCAGTGCCAGCAGCGAAAAAATGAATGCGATTGTCGCGCGGGTAGTCCCCGCAACATGGGGTGATTTAGGATTGATGGTTGAATTGGATTTCATCAGTGAAGAACTGGGGAGATTTTCATTAGTCATGCTGCACCACTGTGTTGTATCAGCAGTAGAATGTGGCTTTCAAAGCCCTTTTGCAAGACAATCTCTTAAAGTATCCATCATTGATTGATGGGTTGGGGATTTCGCGGTTATGACCGCTTTCCATGCTGTCTTATCAACTGCGGCAGCTACAGCATCGCTCAAACAAAATGCAGTCAATCGCTTAAGACTATTGCCCTGCCCTGATGCCATAATCAGGCTATTAAAAATCTCCGCCGTACGTGCGGAATAAAACAGCACCCCGCTAAGCATATTGTCACTAAGGGCTTTTAGCGTTGCGGGATCAAATTGCTTGGCGGCATTGGCGGAATACACAATCCGCTGATCAATGCCAAAGCCTGCATCCAGCAATGTGTCGTAAAATTCGGTATGGGCATGTTCAGACGTGATATGCACCAGCGCACCGGCATTGGGCGCAACCGACGCCTTTATCAAGCGCGGCAGATCGGCAGATTGTTCGGCTGTTGCCACAATGTTTTTAAAGCCTGCGGCCTTGAATAATGCTGCGGTTTCCTTGCCCACGATAAAAAGCGGGAACATGAGTGCATTTTCAAGCGTTTTAATGCCTGCCAGCGCATTGCGGCTGGTAACAATCACGGCTGCGGTTGTTGCAGAAATTGGCTGCACGCCTGTCACAGGTACAATATCCATCATCGGGGCAATCATCGTATTACATCCCAAAACCTCAACATCTTTTCGAGTTGGCAATGCGTGTTCGCTGGCACGGGTGATAAGAATGACTGGCTTCATATTTTTTTGGCTATTCCGGTAAGATACCTGCGGGAACCTGCTTGCGTAATGCTCGGCCGACTTCACGGCCCAGACTTACAGCATCGTTAGCTGCAGCTTGTTGCTGGCACTGCCACAAACCTTTGCCATCCGGATGCGCCACAAGACCCTGCAACAGCAACCCATCCGCATTATGCACCGCCAAGCCAGCGATGGGAGTATGGCATGAACCATCTAATACTTCGAGCATTGCACGTTCCGCCAGCATCGACGACATGGTCTTGGAGCAATTGATGATGCCAAGATTGTTACGGATGGTGTCATCCGTTGCGCGGATTTCAAGGCCGATAATGCCCTGTGATACTGCAGGCAATACTGCTGTGGTATCCAGAATGGCGTTAGCACGCGCAGCCAAGCCAATACGTTTCAGCCCGGCATGGGCTAGCAATGTGGCATCCACCTGCCCCGCTTCGAGCTTTTTAATGCGGGTTTCGATGTTGCCACGCAGGGGCACCACTTTCAAATCCGGGCGCTTGTTTAGTATCTGCGCTTGTCGGCGAAGACTGGAAGTTCCAACAATCGCACCTTTTGGCAAACCATTCAGGCTATCGATTCCATTGGTAATCAACACATCGCGCGGATCTTCGCGGGTAAGCGTTGCCGCGATTTCCAGACCTTGCGGCAGCCATGTGGGCACGTCTTTCATCGAATGTACTGCAATATCGATACGGTTTTGCAGCAAGGCCTCTTCCAGTTCCTTGGTGAATAGGCCCTTCCCGCCAACATCCACTAACCGTTCATCCTTGCTGCCCAGAACATGGTCGCCAGATGCCTTCAACACCACGATTTCAACAGCAGCGGCATCGTTTAATTCAGGATAATGCTGTCGTAACAGCGCAAGCACAGTTTGCGTTTGAGCTAATGCGAGCGGACTGCCGCGCGTTCCTATGCGAAGTATTTTTGAAAACCGATTCTGCATTTGAAAACTTTTTTTGAAAAAAAACGGCGAGAGCCGTTTGCGAAGATTTTTTTTGATGGCGCAGATAAAGCACGGTTTAGTTAAAGCGTCACCTGAATCTTGAAACGCTATGTGGCTGATTTCCTTGGGTTGCGCTGCGCTGCGACAAAATGGCGTTAATGATTACTAATTTACTCCAAATAACCCATAAAATTTGAGGCAATTTTTCCTCAATTTACGACGGTAATTAATTGAATTTAACCATAAATTCGCCTGAAATTATTGAAAGAGATTAGAAAATCAAGAGAGTTTTAACGATTACAGTGTTTACTGAGGAGGCTATTAACAAATTAGGCGGAATTTTGATTTATTTCCGTACAAAGCAGGAAGAACAATAATTATCTCATGAACGTAACGATTGGCGAAAAATTACCAGAAATCTTTAATCTCGCCAGAGAGCGTTCTGAACCAAGCCGCGTGAAGTTGGCTGGCATCCTTGCAGATATCTTCCTTTCCGATAACGCCCTCAGCGATCGCGAACAAATTCTTATCAACGAAATCATCGACGAGTTGGTTGGTAATACAACCTTCCAAGTTAAACAAATGCTCGCCGAGCGCCTCTCCTTCTCCGCGAATGTACCACACCGCGTATTGCTGAACCTTGCATGCGACGCCCACGCAGAAGTTGCAAAACCAGTTCTTATCAACAGCGCACGTTTGAAAGACGAAGATTTAATCTTCGTAATTGAAGCGCGCGGCACCGATCATGCACTTTCTATCGGCGAACGCACCAGCATCAGTGAAGCGGTTGTCGATGCCATGGTCGCAACAGGTGACGTGGATGTGATGGCTGCTGTTGCTTCAAACCTTGGCGCAAAACTTTCAACACGCACCTTACATGTGATGATTGAAGCTGCACGCTTTGGCAAGAAACTGCACGAACCGTTGACAAACCGCCCAGAACTTACCGCTGATATGGGTAAGCAACTCTATTGGTGGGTTGGCGCCGATTTACGCCGTGCGATTATCAGCCGCTTTGGCATTACCGCTGGTCAAGTAGACCAAGCATTGGAAAATTCTGTGAATGATTTGTTGTCCAGCATGGAAACAGATCGCAATGACCACTTGGCGATGCAAAAAGTTGCTGAATGGTTTGCAGAACGCGAAGCGATTACACCGCGCGCGATGATCCAGTCCCTTCGTATGGGCTTCTTTAAATTATTTGATATCATGCTGTCGATGAAGACCGGCCTTGATGTATCGATGGTTGATATGATGGTTTCCGAAGATGGCGGCCGCTCTGTTTCCGTACTGTGCAAAGCACTCGACGTAGACAAGCCAAGCTTCGTATCTATCTTCTTGCTCAGCCGTGGCGCACGCCCAGGCGAACAAATCGTCAATCCAAAAGAATTGTCATCAGCGCTTGCTGCATTCGACAAGTTGGAAACAGGAACGGCCAAGAACCTGATTGAAAGCTGGAAGAAAGATCCAAGCTACTTGCTCAGCCGCCTGAAACAGGCGATTCACTAGCTATCCCCCCCCCTATATTATTAGCGCATCGCCACAATTCCGTTTAGCATTCCTGCTATGAAAAACGTTCTAATGGCATGCACCAATAACAGCCGCGGCCTTAGCGGTGAATACCCTTATCTATTCTCACGTGCCGATTTAACAACCACTGTTATCGCCCATCCAAAATACAAATGCTTTGCGGGGAGCAATGTTTCGCAGTGGATTGATTCATCCGATAATCCTGACCATGTCATCACACAGCTTGCAAAGCTGGTGACGGATAATCCCAAAGCCTATGACTGGATTATCTTGGGCGATGATGATTTGGTACGCGCGATTGCCACCAGCAATTTAAGCGACGAAGTAAAAACCCGCATCGGCCCCGTGCAAAACACGCAATATATCGACCTGCAAAAAGGCAAATGTGGTGCGAGCCGAGTATTATCGGCTCTTGGTTTTCCGGTTGCGCCATTTAGAGTTTGCGAAACCATTGCCGCCATCCCCAAAGCGATTGCTGAGATTGGCCTACCCGCGATTGTAAAGCCCGACCATAGCCTTGGCAGCGATGGTGTTATTATCTGCAAAACACAGGAGGATGTTGATGCTTGCCTGCGGCAATGCCGTGAATGTGCTCATATTGTTGAAAAATATATCATTGGCAAACAGGTGCGTATCGACCCCCTATTCTTCAATGGCAAATTGGTTGCATCCAATGCCAGTTTGATGATGGGCATGATGCGTGGTGATTTAGGAGTTTCAACGGCCAGAGGCGTTATTTCCGCAGCCCCCTATTTCGATTTCCTAACAAAGCTTGGCACGACATTGAAGCTAAACGGAATGATGAATATCGGCGTGCTGCATGAAGGCGACGGAAACGATTTCCATATTTTTGAAATGGATTGCAGACCGAATACCTATCCATGCCAGATAAAAAAATTCGATAATGATTTCGCAGAAGCGATATTGGCTTACCAACACAATCCTGATTTCGATGCACACACATTCCTATCACCGCAGAACAATAAAATCGCGCGTAATTTTGGACGGGATATTTTGTACAATGCACGCAAAGGCAATATCACGGGGATGTTAAAGTGGCTCATCAACGATGATAACCGCTGGCAATGTCTGCCCTTACATGACCCGCGTCTGATGCTGTTCATGATGTGGCTGGCATTATATGACATCGCCATCGGCTTTACCCGAAAGCTGACGAAGGCGCTAAAATTGGCGCGTTAATTATCCGCAGAATACTTCGCCTTAAGCATCCGTTTTCAGGGTGTTTATTCGGTAATTTCAGCGATACGCAGAATATTGGTGCTGCCGGGTATACCGAATGGTACGCCTGCAGTAATGACCAGTTTATCGCCTTTGCGCGTCAGGTGATGTTCCTGCGTAATCTGGCAGGCATAAAGCACAATTTCGTTAAACGTTTTGGCATCGAATCCCGGAATTGGATAAACGCCGTATGACAACACCAGACGCCGCGCGGTTTTGGTTTCTTTGGTGATGCAGATGATGGGTACCTGCGGCCGCTCACGTGCAGCACGCAATGTAGTTGAGCCAGAAGTCGTGTAAGTCACGATGCCGACGGCGCCAACGGTTTCTGCCACCTGACGTGCGGCCGCCGTAATGGCATCCGACGTATTTTGCTGCAAGGTTGGATGATAGCTCGATATTTGCGAGCGGTAATACGTATCCACTTCCACGCGCGATATAATCCGATCCATCATGGTAACCGCTTCGATGGGATATGCGCCGCTAGCAGTTTCGGCAGACAACATCACGGCATCCGCACCATCGTAAACAGCAGTTGCAACGTCTGATGTTTCTGCGCGGGTTGGCGTTGGTGCGCTAATCATCGATTCAAGCATCTGGGTTGCAACAATCACTGGCTTGCCTGCACTACGCGCTTTCATGATTAAACGCTTTTGAATGCTCGGCACATCTTCAAGCGGCATTTCAACGCCCAAATCACCGCGCGCTACCATCAACCCGTCGGCAGCTTCGATAATCTTCTTTAATTGATGCACGGCGGATGGTTTTTCAATCTTCGCAATCAACCCTGCACGCCCTGCGATAATCTTCTTGGCTTCTTCCACATCTTCGGCGCGCTGCACGAAAGACAATGCAACCCAATCCACGCCCATTTCTAAGGCAGCGGCTAAATCCTTGTGGTCTTTTTCAGTCAGCGCGGAAAGCGGCAAAACAACCGTTGGCACATTCACGCCCTTACGGTCGGACAGCGCAGTTCCAGCAACGACAACTGTATCGGCAAAATCCTTACCGCATTGGGTGACGCGCAGACGCACCTTGCCATCATCCAGCAATAAATCAGCATCAACCGTAATGGCAGCGAAGATTTCAGGATGCGGCAATTGCACACGCGTTTCATCGCCAGCATCAGGGGACATATCCAAACGAAATACCTGCCCTGCTTTCAATTCAATCTTGCTGTTTTTGAATGTACCTACACGAAGTTTTGGCCCCTGCAAATCCGCAAGGATGGCGATGGGATGACCAAATTCTTTTTCAAGTGCGCGGATATGATTATAGCGCGTGCGGTGATCTTCATGTGTGCCATGACTGAAATTCAAACGGAACACATCCACGCCCGCATCGAATAACGCTTTGATTTTTTCTGGCGAAGAGCTGGCAGGCCCAAGCGTTGCGACAATCTTGGTGTGGCTCGGCTTGCGTGTGCGTTTAATGGGGGGCATCGTTCATTCGCTCCAACTGTGTTGTTCCAACAATATTGAGCGCAACGTTTAAAAAATGGTGCCGGTTGAGAGGATTGAACTCCCGACCTTCGGTTTACAAAACCGCTGCTCTACCGCTGAGCTAAACCGGCAACTGGCCGAATAAGCTGATGTGTGCCTATCCGGTATTCATTGTTCATACGTAACGCACGTTTTTAGTGGTGATATTTGGCCTTTGCAATCATCATTTGTGGCATCTTGTTTGTTTATTTTGTCCTGATATTATTAACGAATTGGTAAGGACGATTCTAATACTCTTGATTAGGTTAGTTTTTTATCAATCCGCCTCTTTAATAACCTACCCCGCCTTCCGCCTAGCAAGCCTTTTTCAGGAGCACCGCCTTGCGCCACGCATATCTTGATACCGTTCTCCTTATCGAACGTCTTCACCGCTACTACCTTGAAGTGGTGAAAATCGATCTTGATCGCCGCAATATCCAGGACATCAACAACGTCCAGGCGCTTATCCTGTTCAACATCGGCGAAGATGAAATGACGGTTGGTGAATTGACCGTGCGCGGTTACTACCTCGGTTCGAACGTTTCATATAACGTTAAGAAGATGACCGAAAATAATTACATTATTCAGGAAAAATCACCGCACGATAAACGTTCAATCCGTGTGAAGCTTTCCGAAAAAGGTCTTGTACTGCATAAGATGCTCAAAGAACAATTTGATCGCCAAATTGCATCACTCAGCCCTGCGACTCTGGCTGAAGGTGACTTGGCTCCGCTCAACGATATGTTGCGTAAGTTAGAGCGTTTCTGGACTTCGTTGATGAAGTACTAGGCGATTTTTTCAGTCTATTTATATATTATTTATAGCGTTAATGCGCCTTTAAGCATAAGGGATTGCTTATCCTATTGATGCTTCGTGTGTTTGCTTCGATTTTGGAAGTAAAACCCCTTAAAATCTGCCGAAAATCCAGCCGTTTCCTAAACAAACCTTAAGCGCGTCATTGCTATTGTTTATGGGTTATTGAACCCCATAGCGTGCATATGAAACACAAACGCCATATTCTGTCCCGTTTTCGCAGAGACAACAGTGGTATCACCGCTGTTGAATTCGCGTTTGTGCTACCAGTGTTATTGTTCTTCATTTTCGGCATCCTCGAATTCTCCATGGTATTCATGGCTGCCAATGTTTTGGAAAATGCAGCGAACACGGGAACGCGCACAGGTAAAACAGGATATACAGAAGAAAATATCTCGCGCGAACAAACCATTCGTAACACCATCAACCAACGTTTATCCGGCTTTTTAGACCCCGCCAAAATCACGATTGTGACCAGAGTTTATAAAGCGTTTGGCGATATCGGAAAGCCAGAGCCATTCGTCGATAGAAACAGCAACGGCATATATGATACAGGCGACACCTATTCCGATGTGAATTCAAATGGCCAATGGGATGCCGACATGGGCACCACAGGACTTGGTGTTGCGGGGGAAATTGTCGTGTATGAAATTTCCTACCCATGGCAAGTCATGACACCGTTCCTGTCACAAATGCTTGCGGATGATGGCCTGATTAAGCTGACATCGCACATTGTAGTGCGTAACGAACCTTATAGTTGATGATATGAAACAGAACGCATGCTTCATGAAATTTGCAAGGCACTCATTCATCAGAGATGAGCGTGGTGTCGCCGCGATTGAATTGGCCGTTATATTGCCCTTACTGTTGACCCTGTTCCTTGGCGTAGTTGAAATTTCGAATTTCGTGCTGGTGAATGGCCGCACTGAAAAAATGGCATATACCATAGCCGACGTGGTGTCACAGGGTGATACCATTACCACTGCGGAGCTGGATAATATCCTGTCCGCAACCAGTGAAATCATGAAACCGTTCCCCTTCGCTGCACTTGGCCATGTCATCATCACAGCAGTTCACCGCGATGTGAATGATACTCCAAAAGTTGCATGGCAATACGAAGGGGGCGGTACCCTTACCAATACACAAAGCAGTTTCGGCGGCCCAGGATTTGCCAGCCCATTGCCCGAAGGCTTTGTCTTGAACGAACGCGAAACCGTGATTATTGCCGAGGTGTATTACAACCACCAAAATCTGGTGACGGATATGTTCAACGGCACCAACCCGCAGCTTTATAAATATGCATTCTATAAACCACGTCTTGGCGCATTAGACGTCATCTCGACACAGTAAAAAGGAAGGAACACATCATGGCAAACTTTTTCCGTACCTTCCTCAAATCGTTTATAGGCGACCAGAAAGGCGTTGCTGGCCCCATCATCGCACTTGCTTTCACGGCTATCATTTCATCCGTGGGGGCATCCATCGATTATGCCAGAGCACAAATGGCGCAGGCAAAACTATCGGACACGTTGGATTCTGCTGCACTTGCTGCTGGTTCCATTGCCAATGCACAGCCCGAACAAGTGACCACAACCGCGCAAAATTATTTCAACGTGAATTTCCCGCAAGGCTACATGGATGCGAACATATCGCCTCTGGAATTCGTAAATAATGTAGAAGGTGCACCGCCCATTATCACTGCCAGTGCGACCATCCCAACCATATTCATGGGTATCGTTGGGATTGACGTAATGACCGTGAATGCCCATACCGAAGTCGCACGTAATTCGGGTGGTCTGGAACTAGTGCTCGTGATGGATAACACAGGCTCCATGGCTGGTCAGAAATTGACCAATCTCAAATCATCTGCCACTGACCTTGTGAATATTTTGTTCGGCGATTCGGCCACCAAAGATGATTTATGGATTGGCCTTGTCCCCTTTGCCCAAAGCGTGAATATCGGCAACACCCATACCAGCTGGCTGGATGGCACAACATTCAACTGGGGCCCAACATCATGGGGCGGCTGTGTGGATGCACAGGCGAACGGCATGGATCAAGATGATGATCCGCCAACCACATCTGCCGCAAACAGGCTGCGTGCTTATTACTGGCCGGATGATAGTAATAATGACTGGATTGATAATAGAGGCAGGTATCGCAGTATAACATCCACGCGCGGGCCAAATGCCTATTGCTCACGAGCAGTAACGCCGATGACCAACCAAAAAGCAGCCATTTTGTCAGGCATCAACGCCATGACTGCCAATGGCAATACCCACGTCAACCTTGGCGCGGTTTGGGGATGGCGCATGCTGTCACCAAAATGGCGCGGGCTGTTGGGCGGCACAATGAATG
>CAZMQI010000022.1:0-30292 GCA_964568585.1 uncultured Rhodospirillales bacterium | reverse complement strand
GCATTGGTTGCCGGCAATGCGGTGGTTGTGAAATCAGCCGAAGAAGCACCACTCGCCGTATTACGCATCGCACAACTCTGTGGCCAGATTTTACCGCCGGGAATATTCAACATGATATCGGGCATGGGCCCCGAATGCGGTGCGCCGCTCGCCCAACATAAAGACGTTGGCAAAGTCAGCTTCACCGGTTCCGTTGAAACCGGAAAAATTGTTTACAAATACGCCGCTGAACGCATGGCAACCGCGACGATGGAATTGGGCGGCAAAAGCCCGATGATTATTATGCAGGATGCTGATTTAGACAGAGCAGTGGATGGCGCGGCAAACGGCATGCGTTTCACACGTTGCGGGCAAAGCTGCACCGCGGCTTCGCGCATTTTTGTGCATGAAACATTGCACGATGCGTTTGTTGAAAAATTGAAAGCCAAAGTGGACGCGATGAAAATGGGCGACCCATTCGATGAAACGACGGATATCGGCACCATCATTTCGCCGGGTCAGTTTGAAAAAGTGAAAATGTATATCGCGGCTGGTGAAGCAACATCCGGCGCAACGGCGGTGCGGTGTTCCGCGCTCCCCAATGATGCCAAATTAAAGGACGGGTTTTATGTTCAGCCAGTATTGTTCACGGGCCTTGATAACAATAGCAAGCTGGCACGCGAAGAAATCTTTGGCCCCGTCACCTGCATCATCAAGTTTAAAACCTATGCTGAAGTATTGGCTGCCGCCAATGACAGCGAATATGGGTTAGCGGCAACCATTTGGACGAAAGATTTGAAAACCGCCATGGATGCCGCGCATAAACTGGAAGCTGGCTTTGTGCAGGTGAACCAGAATGTGGTGGTACAGCCCGGCCTTTCCTATGGCGGGTTCAAGCAATCCGGCATTGGCAAAGAAGCGACGCTGGAAGCAATGCTGGAACATTTTACTAAAAAGAAAACAGTACTCATTAATCTAAACTAACATGAAAAAAATCATCCTTGGCGTTGTTGCAATTCCGGTTTTGTGCGTTGCGGCGATTGCCGGTTGGTTTGTGTGGTTGAATGCTCCGCTATCTGGCGCTCAAACAACCAATGCTGTCGCTGCACAAACGCGCATCTACCGCGATGGGCATGGCGTGCCGCATATTTTTGCCGAAACTTTAAACGATGGGTATGCAGCATTGGGTTATCTGCATGCCAGCGACCGGTTGTTCCAAATGGAAATGATGCGCCGTGCGGGAAGTGGGCGGCTAGCAGAAATCCTTGGCTCTGATTTAATCAACTACGATAAGAAAATGCGCGCGCTGGGGTTTTATGCAGCGGTGAAACCGTATTTTGATAGCTTAGCGCCTGATGCTAAAGCAGCGCTGGAAGCTTATGCCAAAGGCGTGAATGCATATTTAGAAAAAGGAAAGCTTCCGGCTGAATTCACATTATTGAATTTCAAACCAGCCACGTGGAATGCGTGGGATGGATTGATTTGGGCAAAGATGATGGCGTGGCAGTTGAGTGGTAACCTTGACGATGAAATTTTGCGCGAGCAGTTATTGCAAAAAGGCTGGAAGCTTGACTACATCAACGCGCTGTATCCGCCGCTTGATAAAAATGTACCGACCACATTAAAACCCATGGAATGGATACGTTCAAAAGAACCTGTGGCGAAACAAGCAAATGTGCAGCCAACAATCCCGGTTGAACGGACACGCGCTGCTGCATTGCCAAGCATCGCCGATGCTTATGAAAAATTGCCGCACACCGCATCGAACGCCTATGTGATTGCGGGGCAGCATACGCAAAGCGGTAAGCCGATTTTGGCCAATGACCCGCACCTACAATTGCAGTCGCCCATTCTGTGGTATCTCGCGCGTATTGTGATGCCGCAAGGCGAATTGAAAGGCGCAACCGCGCCGGGCATTCCGTTCTTCCCGCTGGGGCAAAACAGCCATGTCGCATGGGGCTTCACCACATCGAATATCGATGTGCAAGACATTACCTTTGTGGATGATACAAACACGAATTTTAAGCAACGCAATGAAACCATCCATGTCAAAGGCGCACAGGATGTACAGATTGTTGTTGAAGAAAACGAAAGCGGCGTTGTGTTGAATGGTATCGTGCCTGCCATCACTGCTATTACGCCGCCGCACAAAAAAGCCGTGCTGCAATTCACCGGTTTTACCAAGAATGATAAAACCGCGCAGGCACTTTACAATATGAACATCGCTACAAGCGCCGCTGCAATTGAAGCGGCGCTGAACGATTATTCCGTGCCACCGCAAAATCTGGTTTATGCCGATAAGTCGGGGCATATAGGGTATGTGGCGGTGGGAACAGTTCCAAAACGTACAACAGATGGGTTTTTGGCCAGTACAAATACGTTCTGGAATGGAAGCATTACGCAAACATTACGCTTAAAAGATCCAGACGCTGGCGTCATCATGACCGCCAATCAGGCGATTATGGATGATAAAGCATGCGCGCAATTCAGCTGTGCATTTGCCAGAGATTGGGCAGAGCCGTACCGCGCGATGCGTTTGGAAGCATTGTTTGATGATGCGTTCACTGCTAACACGAAATTTGATGCACAACACGCAAGTGGCGCGATGTTGGATATAACGTCTACGGCTGCAACGCGTTTCCTGCCCATTCTGCTGCGTGGAGTGGAGGGAAAAAATGAAACCGAAAAGCAAATCCTTACTGCGCTTGCCAAATGGAATGGCACCATGGAGCGGGCTAGCCCCGAACCCTTGATTTATCACGCATGGCTAGATGCGTTGATGAAACAAGTGTTCGGCGAGAATTACACGGCAGACACCATGTGGCCACGCATGTGGGCGTTGGAACAGCAAAGCATAGCTGAAACCACAATTCGCGCAGCGTTTGATACAGCAATCGCCGCGCTAACCAAACGTCATGGCAGCACATGGTGGGCATGGCGTTGGGGCGATGACCATCACGCACCACTTAAACATCCCTTATGGTCGCATGTGCCGGTACTTTCCGGCCTCACATCGTTGAAGATTGAAACCGATGGCGATGGTCATACATTGAAACGTGCCGCGCCCGGAAATTACGCGCGCCCGTTCGACGTCGAACACGGTGCAGGCTATCGCGGTGTGTATGATTTGGCGAACCCAGAAAAATCATTATTCATCATCGCAGGCGGAGAAAGTGGCCAGATTTTTGCCAAGCATTATGGTGATCTGCGCGATAAGTGGAATGCAGGAACCTTCATCACGCTGACGGGTGATGAAAAAACACTGCGCGATACACACGCAACCATGGTCACACTAAATCCGTAAATCTTATTCTTTTAGATTGGTAAGTTCGTGGTAATGGCGCCGCCAATACAGTAATGGCCGCGCTTGTTTATCTATAGCGCTTATGGCCTCGACCTTGCCGATGATGATGACATGGTCACCTGCTTTGATGTTTTTGGTGACGGTGCAGGACAGCGATGCCACGGCACCATTCAATAATCGCACACTGTTTTTGGAGCCATGCTTGGTTTCGGTGTGCGGTACGTTGTCCCATGATTTTTTTCCAGCCGCCGCGAAATGTTGCGCCAAATGTTTTTGGTCATCGCTTAGAATAGTAACGCCGAATTTTTTACGCACCCCAAATGCGCTGCGGCTTTTGGATTTCCAATCAAGACAGAACAGAATGAGCGGCGGGGTGAGCGAGAGCGAGGTGAAGGAGCTGACCGTAATCCCAATCGCATCACCTTTATGATGTGCGGTGACAATGCTAACCCCAGCGGGGAGACTGCCTAATGCTTCGCGGAAATGGTGAGAATCGATGCTCATATATATAAGTGTAGTTTAGGGCCTGTGGATAACATTTGCACAATTATGTCGAATCAAACTGCCTGATTAAATCAATACTGGCTAGTTCTTAACTATTGTTACGAAAATACAATAAAAAGGTCTTGCCATCTAATGGACATAAAAATAGATTGGCCGCTGCAAACACGACTGCATATTTTTGCGCCATTATTTTTTATCAGAGGCATTGACGATGCGTAAACCCATCCTAGCACTTTTGCTCGCCTTCCTTTTCCTCTGCATGCCGCATGTCTCCAATGCCGCAACGTGTACGCTCGATGAACCGACGGTTGGTGGTACAGATGTTACCTGCCCGATTTCAGGCACAAATAATTTTCTCCCCAATGCGGGTTACAACTCGGCGCGTTTGCAGCCCACCAATGCATTAAGTGAAACGCCTATCAACATCAGCAATGTGTGCCGTTTCGTTGATGCACGCGGTATCAACGCTTCCGTCTTTGTACCATTTAATACATTGACCGAATGGAATGCATTTATTGCAAACCATCCAACCGGCACTAACCTTGCCAATTGCTGCGTATCGCGTGTGATGCGTGTTTCCGACGTTCCGCAACCAACAGAAGAGTGCAGAGCTGGTACTTGGAATTTGCAAGGTTTGGTTGAAACAACTCTTTCCACCACCTATTTAGCGCGTCCGCTCACCCAGCAACCGAATGCGATTATTCGCTTCAACCAAAATCTGGTGGATGACCCGAATTACCCGATTGATTTGCTGCCTGTTCAACGTGATGACATTGGCGCAGTGCTTCCACAAGGCACCCGCGTAACCGAAACCTATCTTGCACGTTGGCAGTGCCTTGGTCGTCAGACGGTTGATCATTCAACGGATGCGGGCACAAATGGTCGTACCACCGCTATCGATGGTAGCACCGTTGGTGTCATCAACGGCGAAATCGGCGACATCACCTTCACCACATTCCGTCTTCAATGCCGCAACGCTAACTGGACCCCGATTGATCCAAATACCTGCGTTGAAACCATCACCGCTGGCACACGCACCTGCGTACAAAACGACCATCCAGCAAACTGGGTTGGCACGGTTACGGTGCTTAACAAGAAAAATTGCCCGAATGGCAATATCACCACCACCGTTGCATTGGATACATGCCGTGCACCGACCTGCACGCCTTCAACCGTTGTCACAAGTGTTCCGTGTGCAACTGGCTATACCGGCAATATTTCTCGCACAACAGTGCGTACATGCGATAGCAATGACGTAGGTACTGACACTGTAACCGATGATACCAGCGCATGTGTTGCAGTCACCTGCACGCCTGGCCAAGTCGGCGATAATTTTTCCGAAAGCTGCGGTGAAGGGTTCACCGGTGCTGCGATTTACAAAACCATGCGTACCTGCCCGAATGGCAGCAATGGCCAAGCAGTAGATACCAAGACATTGGTATCGAACACTTGCGAATGCCCAGCATCAACTGATTTGGGTAATGTCACGAAGACATGTCCAACAGGTCAAACCGGAACATGGACTGTTCATCAAGTCAAAACATGTGTTCAGGCGCTTCCATCAGGTAACACCATTGCGCCATGGGGCATCTGTTCCTGCAGCACTGCTGAAACCGATGTTACCAATACCTGCTCATCCACTTGCGTGCCGGGCGTATATGGCGACAACTTCACCGAACAATGCCCAACCGGTCAAACGGGTCTTATCACCAAGCGTCACGTACGTGTATGCCCCGGCAATACGACTGTGGATGAAGTTGTCAGCAACACCTGCGTTGTGGGTTGCACCGCTGGCCAAGTTGGCGAAACCTTCGCGCAATCTTGCCCGAACGGCCAAAGCGGTTTGATTACCAAGAAGCATGTTCGTGCATGCCCATCCGGTATCATCTCCGACGTTGAAATCTCCAACACCTGCTCTGGCGTGTGCACGCCTGGTCAAATCGGCGAAACATTCTCTGTGAATTGCCCACGCAACCAAAGCGGTTTGATTACCAAGAAGCATGTTCGTGAGTGCCCATCCGGTATCATCTCCGACGTTGAAATCTCCAACACCTGCACCGATCGATGCGTTGCCGGCCAAGTTGGTCAAAGCTTCACGGCTGCCTGCCCAACGGGTCAAACCGGTCTTATCACCAAGCGCAGGCTTCGTGCATGCCCATCGGGTATTATCACTGAACAAGAACTGAGCAACACCTGTACGACAAATACATGTGTGCCGGGTCAAGTTGGTGCAACGTTCACTACAGCGTGCCCATCAGGCCAGATTGGCACGATCACCAAGCGGAATGTGCGTGCATGCCCATCGGGTGTTGTCAGCGAAGAAGTGGTAAGCAATTCCTGCATCACCACGACAGGCTGTATCCCTGGTGAAATCAGCCGTTCAGCCGTTAGTTGCGGTGTGAGCGTTGGCGGACCCGTGATGGTCGGTTCTGTGATCACCATCAACACCCGTGTGTGCGATGGCTCGAATAATGGCGCTGGCCGCATTGTGGTAACAACAGAAAATACATGTCGTCCGCAAACCACTTGCGTTCCAAGCCGCAACGAAACCCGAGAAGTATGCCCTATCGGTCAGGAAGGTTATGTGAAGGTAATTACCCTGCACGTATGCCATAGCCGCCGTGGTTGGAATGGTTGGGAAGATGCTGGTAACGGTGGCAACTGGATGCGTTGGTTTGATGGCGGTGAACGCGATATCGTTATCCGTGAATCCCATTGCCGTCCGATGACCAACACCTGCACGCCGTCCGATACATCATCGACCCGTGCGTGCCCATCAGGTTCATCCGGACAAATCCTTGTTCGTACGCAACATCTTTGCGATGGTTCGAATAATGGGTTAGGCCGTGACGTTGTAACGGAAACCAACCAGTGCACCACAACCTGTACGCCTGGCGCGGTATGCAATCCCTACACGTCACCTTGCCCGTCAGGTCAAACCGGTTCCATCATACGCCAGAATTTCCGTGTCTGCCCGTCCGGTGACATTGAAGTCCGTGAACTCAGCAATACCTGCCATTCAAACTGTGTTGAAACCAGTCAGGTATTGGATAGCCAATGCCCGACAGGTCAAACCGGTGTCATTAAGACAACCGTTCGTCATATTTGCGATGGGTCGAACAATGGTGCTGGCCGTGATACCACCAGCGTTGATAACCAATGCACCAGTGCATGCACACCAGGTGTGACCAACACCACACGCGCATGCCCGACCGGTCAAACCGGCACAATCAATGTTCGCACCCGTCACATCTGTGATGGTTCGAACAATGGTGCAGGCCGTGATGTCGTTCGTGAAATCAGCAATTGCGTGCCACAAGTTCAGTGCACACCCAACGTAGCGGTTGCGATTGAAGATTGCGCGCCGGGTTATTCAGGTGGCCGTACGATAACGACCACCCATGTGTGTGATGGTTCGAATAACGGCGCAGGCCGTGATGTGGTAACGACGACTGGCCAAGCATGCCATGCCGTGTGTACACCGAGCGCAACTGCGACACTTGAAAATTGCCCAGTGGGTCAAGTAGGCGGCCGTACCACTACCACCGAACATGTGTGCGATGGCTCGAACAATGGCGCTGGCCGCGATGTGGTCACCGTCACGGGCCCTGCATGTCATGTAGCATGCACTCCATCGAACAATGTTGTGGAAAGCGCATGTCCATCGGGTCAAACCGGTACCATCCGCACACGTACCCGCCATGTATGTGATGGTTCAAACAATGGCGCTGGCCGTGATATTGTGACGACCAACAATCAATGCACACCGATTGTTACCTGCACACCTTCATCAACCTATGTGGATGCATCATGCCCATCGGGTCAAACCGGTTACATTCGCACAACCACCGCGCATATCTGTGATGGTTCGAATAATGGCGCAGGCCGCGATACCACAACAACCAGTAACCAATGCACTGTAACGTGTGTACCGGGTGCAACATGTGCGCCCTACACACGTGCATGTCCATCGGGTCAAACTGGTATCATCACCCTGCACCGTGTGCGTCAATGCCCATCGGGTAATGAAGTTGAAGAAGTCATCAGCAATACATGCGTAACAAGCTGCACACCTGGTCAGGTGGGTAATACCTTCACATCGCCTTGCCAACAAGGTTATGCAGGTGTGATCACCAAGCGGAATGTGCGTGCTTGCCCATCAGGCACCGTTACGGAAGAAACGGTAAGCAACACCTGCACACCGATTATCGTGTGCAATCCATCCAGCAATACAACGTCGTCGGCTTGCCCATCTGGCTATACCGGCCAAGGCTACACCACAGTCGCACATATCTGTGATGGCACGAACGGTGGGTTAGGTCGTGACCAGACCACTGTTAACAACGACCAATGCACGCTTATTGTTGTAAGCGGTGATGGTGGCGGAGATGGCGGCGGTGACGGCGGCGGAGATGGTGGCGGCGACGGTGGTGGTGACGGTGGCGGAGATGGCGGCGGTTAATTACCCGATATGAATTTCAAAAACCCCGGTAGAAATACCGGGGTTTTTTATTGCCAGTTTTTTATGTGATTTTTCAGCCGCGTTTTTGTTTGTGTTATCAGTGCATTATATAATGTTTTCCTCGGTTAACCGCATATTCATTGCTGAACATTATAATAAGCGGATTAAAAAGCAGAGTTTTGCTTAAAAGTTATTAACCATAAAAGGAATTCTCATGACGCGTCGCAGATTTACAAATGATCCGCCTAAAGGAAAAATCGCAGCTGGTGAAACTGTGGATGTTGATCGTGCTGCAGCGTGCAATGGTGGTCCTGCTGAAATTACCGGCGGTAGCAATCACGTGCTTGATACACAGACACAGGTTGATACAGCGCATCGTGGTCGTGGTTCAGAACGCAAGGTGAAATGCCTGTCTCGTCCCGGCGTTCCGATGATGTAAGCGCATCATCTTAAATGATTTAAAAACCCCGCTAGTAATAGCGGGGTTTTTTGTGTTCTGGTACATGTTAACATGTTTCTTAACACAATACGCTGGGCGCAAAACAACATGGAAAACCAGCGCCATAGCTGCCGCGCCTTAAAAGAATCAACATGAAAGTATAAACGTAGTTGTTGAACAAATCCGTATTCGATATAAAGTTGCACACAGCAATAAGCTGAAATTTTTTAGGAGATAACAATGGTATCATTATTCAAAAGCCGCGCAGTAGTGAGACAAGTTGCTCGTACGGCGCTAACCGTGTCGCTCGCAGCAGCCGCAGGACAGTTGGTAGCAGCAAATGCAAACGCTCAATCACGTCCAGATGCAACGTCCTATTCACAACGTTACGCACCAGCAGGCAGCATTGGTCGCCATGAAGTTCGTACAATCCAAACCGATCTTGGCACCATGGTTTGCAATGGCGGCGGCGATCGCGCATATACAGGCCGTGGTTATCAACCAAATGATGGTGTAGGCCGCAATTTCTACCGCGTTCCAGGCAATGATACCCCAACCGGCGGTAAGCGTTCATGCCGTTGGACTTCAACAGTTCGCCCAGAATTGCGCGCACCAGCTGCAGCACCACGTCCACCAGTTCGTGCCCCACGTGCTATTGATTGCAAATGCAACAATGGCGGTTAATTGGGGCGGTTAATTAAACCGATCCATTTAAGTTTATAAATAATTCAAAAACCCCGTCAGCAATGGCGGGGTTTTTTTTATGCTTGGTTTCGCCATTCGCTCTGTTCCACATTGTTGCGAAGCCTCTGCGCTTCGCGCAACCCGCCCTGCAATTGCGGAACAACCGGTCGGGCGGTAGCACTTATATATATCCGTACATTTACTGGCGCATTAACCATGCTCAAAACTATTTAAATAATTGCGATTACATATTCGCGTTTGATATAACCAAGAGATAGGAATTGGTTTTTTAAGAATTTTTATTTAACGGCTTAATTTAACAACGAGCAATTTTTAAGAGGATTACGACATGTCATCTTTTGCATCAGCAGCCCGCGCAGTGGGCACAGCAGCAGCGCTTAGCGCAGCGGCGTTGGCACTTTCAGGTAAAGCCCAAGCCCAATCAGCGCCACCCAGCACAGAAATTAATGAGATTTGTGCAACCAGGATTGCAAACGGCTATAAGGAAACTCATTGCATTACCGCAAGCAGAACGGTTGAAGAGCTTCCGCCAGCAGAACGCAAACCAGAAATCCCGCTGGTCATTTATCGTATCAGTGATTATCCACCTGAAGCAGCGCGTCCGGCAGCACAGCCATGTGGCTGCAATGGGCAAGGCCTTCGTCCCGGCCAAGGCAATGGCGGTTAAGTGAACCGAATATAGACATTAAAAACCCCGCTGAATAAGCGGGGTTTTTTGTTGGGTGAATATCGCGTGCGGCTTATACGTCCGCGTCGTGATACAAATGGGTTGAATCATAATTGGATGATTTGAACTGCGCGAGTACTTCACGCGTCTTCAAATCCATCACCGCGACATCGTAATAGGTGCCGCATACGGCAATACAGGTGGTGCCTGGAATTTCTGCAACACCGCGAATACCGTTTAGCTTCAATTGATCGTTGGTGATGATCTCCGCGTCTTTACCGGGCGCGTGTAATACCAGATTGTCGGAATGGTAATAAAGCCCGATTGCGGTATTCAGTGCGGTATTATATGCAACCGATTGTGAACGCATATGATGCTTATTGCCCAAGTAAATCACTTGGCGTTCCCCTGTCTGCGTATTGATACGCAGGAAGGGAAGGCCAACGGCCAAATGCCTTTCCTGACGTGCAATATCGGGAACCGCATAATCCCATTTCTGTTTGAAGATGCGTTCCATTTCAGCAATCGCGATTTTTTCAGCATCCTCACCCGGTTTCAGATTTTCCGGTTTTTCAAAGGTGACGTATTGGGTCAATACGATATACGCCCAGCCATCCTTTGAGACACGCATATGGGTCGACATAGCGTTGAATTCATTCTGGTCGTAATGGCGTTTTGGTTTATAGGTCTGGCTATCCAGAATGGTCAGCTTGGTATCAATTACGTTGAATTCCAGTGGCTTCTTGCGATCCGCGATATCGCCATAATGGGTAACGGCCAATTCGGCAGGATTATTGGGAATCTTGTGTAATTCATGCGGTTGAATCCCGCCGCTATCAATCATATCGATTTTAGTCAGCTTGGTCAGATCATAGACTTCAAAGCGGCCTGTATCGGCAACGGTGTGTGGCTTGGCAGCGCGCATCGGCAAAATGAATTGGTTGCGTTCAGGGAATACCAGACCGTGGCCGCCATAGTAATATCCTTCTGGCGCGGTGAAGGTTGCAAGTACCTTGTGGTCCTTGTCGACCATCATGGAAACGGGTTTATGATGCGATACGCACAGAATACGGTTATCGCCTGCGCCCATGGCAGCATGGCCTTCACCCATATCGAGCGATGTTTGTTTCATCGCACGGGTTTCCAAGTCAAACGTCGTTAGAATGCTGGTGGTTTTCCGTTCCTTGCCTTCATTACCGGGGAATTTCCTTCCACCAAGACCGAATGCAAACAGCTTGCCTTTAAGAGTTGGCGGGGTGGCCGCAGCGGTTTTCGCAGCTTCGGCAGCGACTGTATTATTTGCAGAGAGCGGATTGCTGCCCAGCATCAGCGCGCTTCCAAAAAGTCCTGCACCAATCATAAAATCGCGGCGGGTCGTTTTCATTGCCTAAGCTCCGGAATAATTTTTATACCAATAGATAATTACGAGAATAATACAGCACGCGCACATGCAAGCAAAACGTGATGACGCCATATTATGTCGTTCAATATAAAGTCATTAAATAAACAAGTGGTTTATGCCTTAATTGAAACCTTAAATTTTGTTAATAATTAGGCAATATTTGGCGAAATCCCGCCATCCTAACGGGCAATTAACTTAAAAATGGCAGTTTTTGATTAGGCTTTTGAATAGTTCTAATCCGTTTATAGGAACCAGAAATGGTCTTGCGTCCACCAAACTTGCCGCGCCCCACTAGAGCACGTATTCCGCCCGAAGCACCAACCCCTTCGGTGTTCAACGAACCCTTGCCACAAAACCAGATTTTTGGCCGCCATCAACACATTGTGTATGACATCCAATCAAGCCGTCCGGAGCAAGGGCATAACGTTAATGGCATCGGCCATTTATCATCCAATACCAAAATCGCGGCATTGGCATTCATCGCCAAGCTACGCGGACTTGAATACATCCAGCAAAATCAGACGGCGCTGACGCGCATGATGAGCCAGTCACATAATGATGCGACGATTGTGGAAGTAGCGCGCGCGATGGATTATCCGGGTGCAAACAGCTTTCGTGCCAATTTTCGTCCGATGACGATGCGCGGCGGTGTATTGGATCGCAGAAATGATAATGTGGTGGCTAACGCTATGCCCGAAGCGACGCGCCGTTTTTTTGATACATATCGTGCAGCACTTGCAAAAGAACAGAATGCGCTTGGCATCACCGGATCACGCATTGGTGATACATCAGGCAGAGCAGAAGCAGGATTGCGTCATGGCACATCGCAAGCATCGCCATTGCATGTCGCACATCTGGTTGAATATTTATACAAGCTGGATGATGGAAAAACGCTGAGCCAATTAGCCAACCCAACAAATCGCCAGCATACCAGCCATGCCTATCTGGGCAACCGAACACCTGCTGCGACACTTGCATCCACGGGAGATAGACCGCCAAACGGTCATGTGTTCTTTGCAAAAACAGGAACACTGGATAAGGAACAATATAGACGAACATTGCCGCCCGGTAGCAATGTGCCGCAACAATATCCGAATGGCGTTTTTGTGTTGACGCTTGGTTACATCCAAGATGGAAAACCAAAAGTTGCATTTTTCAGAGCGGATTCGTCGGAACAACGAAAAGTTTTGGCGAATAGATTTCTGGATGATGTCGCTGGCGTATCGCCAGCTTTAGTTGCACAGCGCCGTGCAGCGCCTGCGCCGACTGCATAATGTAAAAATCACATCATTTTTTTATATGGATTAATGCCCGTGGCAAACTGCTTGTTACGGGCATTTTTTTTGCCTTAATTTAGCAATTACTCCCCCCGTATTAACCTATTAACCAAGCTGGCAAAAAAAACGCATGGTTTTTGAACGCGTTAACCAGTTAAGGAAAGATGAAAGTAAATTTGTGACTCGCAAATCCTTTAAAAAGTGCTAAAAAACGATTGATAAAAGTTTATGCAATTCATTTGTTTTTTGGGCTGAAACGAACATTTTTAAAAGGGTATTTTTTATGCGCAATTTTATTCTCTCTTTGATTGTTTCCATGTTTGTGCTGATCGGATCAGCGCATGCGGAAGTAGCATCACAGTGTTCGATTGATAAAGCCGTAACAGATGGCAGCACAACCTATACGCAGTGCCCAATCCGCAGCGAAAACGGTCAGCTGATTACCAGCGATCATTACACGGGTGCACGCCTTCAGCCGGATGTGACCATCAGCAAGACACCAATATACGTGCACGGCGCATGTCACTATGTTGATGCAGCTGGTATCACCAACCCATTATTCATCCCATTCAACACCTCAGAAGAATGGGCAGCATTCCTGACCAACACTCCTGACAATGTTCACGTTGCAAATTGCTGTCTTGCACGCAACCTGCAAGTGTCGGACGTTAAAGCTCCAACCCAAACCTGCTCGGCAGGCGCATGGCGTTTGCAAGGTCTGGTTAGCTCAAGCAACACCAGCCAATATTTTGCAACCACGTCAACCACAACGACCACTACATCGTCGTCATGGTTCTATTATTCCTACACCAGCTCTTCATCGAGCTCGTCATCAGGTAGCAGCTCATCGGGCGGTAGCTCATCATCATCCGGCGGCACTTCCGGCAGCACATCTGGCAGCTTTGGTCGTCAACCTACGGGCGTAGCTGGCGAAGCTGTATCGCTTCCTATCTCACGCGATGATATTGGTTATTTGGAACCACGCGAAGGCAATAACCCTGGTTCATTCACAGCACGCTGGATTTGCGGCACCACCGGAACTGAAAATGTCCCAATCCCTGGCCCAGCTGCAAACGCAACTGTTGGTGCTGGTACCGTGGTATTCGTTGATTTCCGCATGACCTGCCAAGACACAACTTGGAAGACTGTTACCGGCTGCGTTGATAGAACCTATTCTGCAACCAAGACTTGCCAAGAAGCTGGTCACCCAGCTGGCTGGACAGGTAGCGTTTCAGTTATCGTTCGCGAAATCTGCCAAGGTGACGATGCGATTGCTCCATCCGTGGATGTTATCAGCGACAATTGCGTTCCTCCAACCACTACCGGTGATCTTTGTGAAGAAGGCCAAGTTGGCGATACCTTCACAGCAGCTTGCCCAGATGGCGATATGGAAGGTACCATCACCAAGAAGCGTTACCGTCATTGCCCTGAAGGTTCAGGTAACGACGGTGTTATTTCTGAACTTCAAGTATCCAACACCTGTGTATGCGTTCCAACCAAGGATCTTGGTAACAGCACCAAGGCTTGCCCAACCGGCCAAACCGGTAGCATTACTGTGAACAAAGTTCGCACCTGTATTGATGGCGGCGTACGCGCAACCTATGGACGTATCCCTGTTGGTATCAGCACACCTAAGAAGTATGGCAGATCAACCACTGCTGTAACTACTGCTGATACAACCACAGATACAACCACAACTACGGACACAACTACGACGACTGAAACGTCAACCAGCACACCTACGGATAACCCAGGTACCTGCAGCTGCACCATCGCAGAAACAGAAGTATCCAGAAACTGCACCAGCTGCACCCCATCTGAGGTAGTAACCACAGAGCCTTGCGCGCTTGGTTCAACGGGTACCGTTACGGTTCGCACCAAGCACATCTGTGATGGTTCGAACAATGGCGCAGGCCGTGATGAAGTAACACGCGACACCAGCCAATGCCGTCCTACAACCTGTGTTCCTAGCGAACGCTATGTAGACAGTGCATGCCCAGCTGGCCAAGCAGGTTACATCCGCACCATCACCAAGCATGTATGCGATAGCTGCTCATGCCCAGGTCGTGACATTGTAACCGTGGAAAACCACTGCCAAGTTGTTTGCACACCTTCAACCACCAGCACCTGTGGCCCATGCCCAGCTGGCCAAGAAGGCTCCATCACCACGACCACTTCACACATTTGTGATGGTTCGAACAATGGTGCTGGCCGTGATGTTACGACAACCAACAACCAGTGCCACATCACCTGCACACCTTCATCAACCACCACTTGCGGCCCATGCCCAGCTGGTCAAGAAGGTACCATCACCACAACCACCTCACACATTTGTGATGGTTCAAATGGTGGCGCAGGCCGTGATACCACAAGCACCGACAATCAGTGCCGTGTGATCTGCACCCCTTCAACCCATGTAACCACACGTGCTTGCCCTGCTGGTTACACAGGCCAGATTGTTGTGACCACAAGTCATACTTGCCCAGACAACCAAGACCATGTGACCGAACAGAACCAATGCACCTATGTTCCACCACCACCTCCTCCATGCTGCACCGGCGGTGACGGCGGCGGCGATGGCGGCGGCGATGGCGGTGGCGACGGCGGTGGCGATGGCGGCGGTGACGGCGGCGGTGACGGCGGCGGTGACGGCGGCGGCTAGTTAAGACCAAGCCTAACAAATCAGAACCCAGCTCTTAATCGAGCTGGGTTTTTTGTTTTTTATACTCAAACGCCGTAAAGCTGGCTGTGCCCTTATTAACACTTGGGTTTTAGCAAAGCGCAGATTTGCTTGATAAAAAAACCACATCACCAGCTTTCTTAACGATTTGTATGCAATCTTTACGCTATCGATAAGGGCATCAGATTTTCCATTTAAGCGAATTCATTTGTCCAACGTTATTGCAACCACATTCCCGCCCGAGTTTGACCTGATGACGCGCATGCGCCACCGGTTGCAAAGCCTTGCCTATGCCAGTTCGCTTTACCGCATGATGATCTCCGGCCCTGTGCCCAAAGCGTTGGAGGTTATACCCTCCGACCCATGGCCGGGTGATAGCGCCATTGGCGAAAGCATCGTGGACGGGAAATTCAGCTTTGCCGGGCAAAGTTTCTCCGCGCATCCGCCGCAATGGCTTCCTGAAAAAGCCAATACTGCATGGCTGACTACGGTGCATGGGTTTGACTGGCTGCGCGATTTACGTTCGCTTGGCGGTGATACCGCGCGCCGCGTGGCACGCAGTTTGATGGCATCATGGCTCGACCGTTTCGAACAATGGTCACCCTATGTGTGGGAGCCGCATCTGGTAGCATTGCGCCTGACGCATTTGATTGCGATGCATGATTTCGTATTGGCGAGCGCGGATACTCCCTTCCGCATGCGGGTATTCGAATGTCTGGTGCGCCACCATAAACACTTGTTGCGTCTATTGCCGCGTGCAGTTGCCGGTTTTGTGATGCAGGACGATGATGATGCACCAGAAAAACTGAATAATGTGAATTTGCCTGCCGCCGCACAATTGCAGGGCGTTGAATTAATCTTGGTACTGCGCGGGTTGATATTCGCCGGTGTTGCATTTCCCGACGGCGATAAGGCATTGAAGCTTGGCCTTGAAATCATGCCCATCGCGTTGCGTCATGCGATTTTGGCAGATGGCAGCAATGCCGAACGCAACCCCAGCCAGCAAATGGTGGCACTCAAATGTCTCGTTGATTTACGCCATGCATTGAAAGCCGGAAAAATTCCCCAAAAAGCATCTATGCCGCCGGAATTGCCAATCGCGATTGAACGTGCAGCAGCAGCGCTGCGTTTTTATCGCCACGGGGATGGCGCATTATGTTTGTTCAACGGAAGCCAAGAAGAAAACCCCGTGATGCTCGAAGCCTTGCTGACGCAGGCCGATACACGTGGCCGTGCGCCAAAAAGTCTGGTGCAGGGCGGATATGAACGCCTGTCATTGGGCCGCATGCTGGTATTCGTGGATGTGAATGCGCCGCCGCAAGCTGGTTTGGATAGTGCAGCGCATGCAGGACTATCCAGTTTTGAATGCAGCATTGGCCGTGAACGTCTATTCGTCAATTGTGGCGCGCATCCCGGCCACGATAATGATGATTGGTATGCGGCGATGGCAGCCACGGCAGCGCACACCGCATTAACCGTGGATGATAAGAATAGTTGCGAAGTATTAGCGGCGGGCGGCATTGGCCAGCGCCCAACCAGCATCGAATGTCTGCGCGAAGACACCAAACAGCAACAGCAAGTGATATTGACGCATGATGGATATATGGCGGGTGAAGGGTTGATGCATCAACGTACACTGACATTGATGAATGAAGGCGATGCATTGCGCGGGGAAGACAAAGTATCGGGCCGCGAAGGAAAGAACATCACGCTACGCTTTCATCTGCACCCGCTGGTGCAGGCCAGCCTTATCCAGAACGGCAAAGCGGTGCTGATTAAAATGCCCGGCGGGAATGGCTATCGCTTCCGCTGTGAGAACGGGCATGGCGAAGCGCAAGGTTTATCGCTTGATGAAACATTGTATTACGGAAAAACCTATGCCCGCCCCAGCCGCCAGATTGTGGTGCGCGGCGTGACCCATGCAGGCGATACCAAATGGATGTGGTCGCTGTTGCGTGAAGGCAAAACGAAATAAATTTTTAGTGCGGGCAGAGTGTGTTGACAGCCGCTAGAGCAGCAAGGTGATCCACTTTTGCGGTGATGTGGCCACGTAATGCAGCATCACGGGTTGGTTCTGAAGCATTTAAATAAACAGAGCCAGTTTTAATTACTGCTTCATTGGCGGCGGAAAGCTTGGCTTGGGCTTCAGGGCAATTTTGTGGTTCGGCAGCGGCAGGTTTATCTCCCGTTCGCTCACCGGAAAAATCAAATTCGACACTGCATGCACCAAGGCTGACGGCAGCAGCAGTTAATGCAACAAATCGTAAACCACTTCGCATATGAAAATCTCCACCATAACCATGAATAAAATATACCCTATTGATAGTGTCGTTAATGCTTTCAAGCAAGCGTCAAATGGTAAAAACACCCTATTAATACAGGGCATTTGTTGATGTCTTGAGAGTTACGGGAAACTCCGTTAAATGTGTGGCCTTCACACACAATAAAAAAGGCCGTTTATGTCGCTCCATGCTGTTTCAACTGTTCCTGCGCCAGATTTAGTCAAACCCGTTCGTGCGCTGATTTCTGTTTCGGATAAAACGCAATTGATTGAAATGACCAAGGCGCTTCGCGCGTTGAATGTTGAAGTTCTTTCAACCGGTGGTTCTGCCAAAGCATTGGAAGCTGAAGGCATCATGCTGACCGAAGTGGGCGCGTTTACCGGCTTTCCGGAAATGATGGATGGCCGCGTTAAAACGCTGCACCCAAAAATCCATGGCGGTATTTTACAAGTACGAACCAATACGCAGCACCAGTTTCAGGCAACCGAACATAGTATCCCGCCGATCGACATCGTGATTGTGAATTTATACCCGTTTGCGGCAACAATTGATAAGGGCGCGGATTTCGCGACATCCATTGAAAACATTGATATTGGCGGCCCTGCGCTCATTCGTGCAGCAGCCAAGAACCATGATTTCGTGACAGTGCTGACCAGCCCAAGCCAATACGCAGGATTATTGGAAGAACTTCAAACCAATAAGGGCGCGATTAGCTTGGCGTTCCGCAAAAAATGCGCCGCCGAAGCATTCACCCATACCGCTGCCTATGATGCGATGGTGTCGACGTGGTTTGCTGGGCAACTGGGTGATGAATATCCTGAAACCATCACCGCCAGTTTCACGCGCAAACAAATGCTGCGTTACGGTGAAAACCCACACCAAAAAGGCGCAGTGTATGTTTCCCGCAAATCCGAACCATGCGTGGCGCGTGCCGAACAAGTGCAAGGCAAGGAACTGAGCTATAATAATTACAATGATGCGGATGCCGCATTTGAGTTAGCGAGCGAATTTTCCAAACCCACCATCGCGATTATCAAGCACGCCAACCCATGCGGTGTTGCCAGCGCAAAGGATTATATTAGCGCTTATAAACAAGCGCTTGCCTGCGATCCTGTGAGCGCATTTGGCGGCGTAATTGCCATTAATGGACGGTTAGATGCAGCAACCGCAACCGCGATTTCCGATATCTTCACCGAAGTCATCATTGCCCCCGAAGCCGATGAAGATGCAAAAAAGATTATTGCCGCGAAGAAAAATCTGCGCCTGTTATTGACGCATGGCATGGCCGATGCCAAACGCGGCGGCGCAACGCTTCGTTCCATTGCGGGCGGATTATTGCTGCAATCCCGTGATGATGGGAATGTAACCGCCGAGACATTAAAGGTCGTCACGAAACGCAAACCATCAGATGACGAAGTGCGTGATATGCTGTTCGCATTCCGCGTTGGCAAGCATGTGAAATCAAACGCGATTGTGTATGCAAAAAACGAAGCCACCGTTGGCGTTGGTGCTGGCCAAATGAGCCGTGTGGATAGTGCACGTATCGCAGCATGGAAAGCAGCGGAAGCAGCAAAGAATGCGGGATTATCGGAGCCCCTCACCAAGGGCTGCGTGGTTGCATCCGATGCATTTTTCCCCTTCGCCGATGGCTTGATGGCCGCAGTGGAAGCCGGCGCCACGGCGGTTATTCAACCGGGCGGTTCGGTGCGGGATGATGAAGTGATTGCAGCCGCCGATAAGGCTGGCTTAGCGATGGTGTTTACTGGCATTCGGCATTTCCGCCACTAAATTCTCGGTTCATAATCCGGAATACTTGGTGTGATTTGGCCGTTTTCGGCAATCACATTGTGGTGGATGTCGGTGCATTCGATTAATCCCTTGGGGATTTCGGCATCGCCGCGTTCACGCGGTAAGCACAGCACATTGGTGTTGCAGCGTTGGCCGAACACGTTTTCTTCGCATTTATTGAAATTATCCGCCTTATACAAACGCCCGGTATGCCACCATGCACGGTAGCCCAAATCGAAAATGGTTTTCATGAGTTCAGGGGATTGGGCGCGGCGGCAATTTTCAATGAACATGGCCGGGCGGAATTTTTTGATGCTTTCGGCGGCGCCTAGCAGCACATCGTTTTCCATCCCTTCGACATCGATTTTTAAAAAATCAAAACGCGGTTCTTTGAAGATGTCATCCAGACGAACTACTCTGGTTTTTATCTTCTTGTTGGACATTTTGGCTTCATCATAGCCTGCTTCTTTAAACGGCACGCCGCCAAACTGGCCGACATGGTCGTAATCCGGCTCATCAATCACCAGCTCTTCATTGGTATTACCGATACAGCAATGATGGATTTCGGTATTGTGCCCGCATTTATTCAGCATAATCGCGGTCATCAGACATTCATGAATAACAGGTTGTGGTTCAAACCCTATCACTTTGCCCTTTGGCCCCACGCGATGCGCGAAGGGGACAAGGAAGGTGCCCAGATGCGTTCCGGCATCGACGACGACCATTTCCGGTTTGATGAACGGTTTCATCAAATCCCATTCATATTCGGAAAGTTCGCCGTATTTCATCAATGACATGCTGATAAGAATGTCGTGATTGAGCACAAGGAAATAGCCGTGCTTCGTACGCAGCAGGGTTTTGCCCGGCTGAATCGTAGCGGAGAGTTTGATTAAATCTTCGGAATATGCGTCGGAATGAGAAAGCACCATGCGGAATAGTATGTCTCCGCATGGTGCAAAACCCAATAGTGTTTAAGCGGCAGCCGACTCGATTTGTTTGGGCTTATTCGCTGCATCAAGTACATGGCCTTCCACAGCCTGTTCCTGCATCAGGTTTTTAAGCTTCGCCATCGCACGGGTTTCGAGTTGACGCACCCGTTCCTTGCTGATGCCGAGTTTTTTGCCCAAATCTTCCAGCGTTGCAGCTTCATCGCGCAAGTGACGGTCACGAATGATACGGCGTTCGCGTTCATCAAGCTGACGAAGTGCGACCCCCAACCATGCATGGCGTACATCGCCATCATGCTGCGCCATGATCAGTTCTTCAGGATTGGGGCTGTCATCCACCAAGAAATCCTGAAAATCATGCGTACCATCATCATGCACCAATGCGTTCAGCGATTGATCGTGGCCTGTCAGGCGCGCATCCATCACTTCCACATCATGCACGTTTACTTTTAATGCGCCTGCAATCTCCGTCTTTGTTTCGGGTGACAGCATAATGGGGTCAAGATTGCCTTCACGGGCAGCCTTGCCTTCAATGCGCGCACGAAGACGGCGGAGGTTGAAGAATAACGCTTTTTGGCCAGCGGTGGTGCCGGTACGCACAATCGACCAGTTGCGAAGCACGTAGTCTTGCACGCTCGCTCGTATCCACCATGTTGCATAAGTTGAAAAACGCACATCGCGTGAGGTATCAAACCGGTTGGCGGCATGAAGCAAACCGATATGGCCTTCCTGCATCAAATCGCCCATCGGCAAGCCATAGGCGCGGAATTTTGCGGCAATCGCTACGACTAAACGTGCATAGGATTTGATGAGTTTATGGAGCGCTTTTTGATCGCCCTTTTCGCGCCACGCGGTCGCAAGTTCGAATTCGTTTATTTTTTCAAGCATCGGCGATTGCATTGCGCCACGAATGAAACGCAAATTATCAGCACGGGTTAAATTGTCGTCGAAATGAGCCATGGTTCGTTCTCCTGTTGATCTTCTTTGAAGCATCGAGAGTTAGAGGCGCAGCCCCGAGGTTAGAAAGCATGGGCACTGCTACTTGACTAATTAGTATACGGACCGTAGGGGCGAATGGATTAGGTTTCCATGTGGATTTATTTTATCGTTACAGTTCAATGGCTTATATATGATTTTTGGGCAGGGTAGGGGTAAAATCTTTCCTTTTACTAATCCCTAATATCTGGGGATTAGGCTCATAACTCCACCCTATAAGCGTTTAAGGAAATCACCATGGAAGCCAGTACCCGCATCGTTCAAGGCCTCGGCAAGGTGGTGGATGATCATATCGCATGGCTATCGCAATGGCATCAGGTAGCGTTTTACGGCGGTGCAGACCGCGCATCAAAAGCAGATGATGCCAAGATGCCCAATTCTTTTTTGCAATGGCATGACCGCGCAACCTTTGCGTTGCCCAACCAAGGCCCGATTTTAAATCGTCTCGCCGAACTCCACGAACAACTTCACACCTCCGCAAAATTAGTTTTATTGCGCGCGCCCGATGGCGAAGCATTACCCATTCAGGATTATGAACGCGTCTTATCGCGCTTTGATGAATTTGTAACATCGGTGCGCCGCCTTGAACGCGCGTTTAGCGAAGCAGCTGCGGGGCTTGATCCGCTGACAGGTCTTCGCACCCGCACCGGATTACAGGAAGATTTTAACCGCGAGATGAACCGTTTCACCAATGCCAAAACACCTTTCACCTTGGCGATGGTGGATATCGACCATTTCAAGAATGTGAATGACAGCTATGGCCATGACACCGGCGACCGCGTGCTGGTGGGCGTTGCCAATACATTGCTGCGCCATATCCGCACCTATGATGATGCGTACCGCATGGGCGGTGAAGAATTCCTGTTGATTTTAAAAGGCTTGGACAGTGATGGTGCAGAAAAGGTTCTGGAACGCTTGCGCGCCGCCATTCAACGTGCTGAATTGAAAGCACCCGATGGCACGCCATTGCACGTGACAGCCTCATTCGGCCATGTCATGGTTGGCGAAGGTAAATCAATGGACGAGCTATTGCAGCTTTCCGATGCCGCGCTCTATAAGGCCAAGCGCGAAGGTCGTAATAGGATTATCAAAGCGGCCTGAGTGGGCATGCTATGGACGATTTACCGCAATTGAAGACCACCGATTTATTGCGGGATAGTTTTACCTACGCCAAAGAACGTCTTCCGGAAATCTTCAAATCACAGATTTTATATTTTATTTTAGTGCTCGTTGCCGCGCTTGCAGTGACCTATGTGGCGGTAGATATGAACGAACTTATAGCGCAACAGAATGCCGCGCAGGCAGTAGAAATTGCTATTAAAAAGGCAGGCGGTAAGCCGGATATGAGCCTGATAAACGAAATAAAACGCAATCAATACCCATTGTTCGCCAAGGTGACGTTTGTTTTGCTTGTGCTTTATTTTTTGGGCCGGCTGTTCATAAATAATCTCTACGTTGGTCTTTCGAAAGCCTCCGCATTTCCACATTATACGCTTTTTCCTGTCGCCAATAAGGTCTGGAGATTAATATGGATAGATTCAAAAGTGACAATCGGCGTTGTTATTATTGTAGTTACTGTAGTGATTGCATTTAGTGTTTTTGCCGTGCTGGCGCATGATTCCTCGATGTGGGTTGGAAAAACCGTAATAAATAGTGTGCTGACATTTATTTATTGTGTGATGTTCTGCGCCATGATGGTGTTTACGACGGCGCAGCCCAGCGTGTATACAAATGTTCCAATCAAATTGCTGAAACATTTTTATCCAGCGACGCAAGGATTCCGTTGGAAAATCCTGATTGCAAAAACGTGTGTGTTTATGCCTGTTGTTATTTACAATGTGGGTATCCATTATGTAATAAAAATAATTAACGTTACCCCCGATTTTTTTATCTCGTTTATTATAAACGTGCCTACCTTTTTGCTAGCCACAAGCTGCTTGATTTGGGATGTGTATGTAAATGTAATGTTGTGGGAACATATTGCGCCGCGCCTACGCATGACGTTCAATACGCCCACAGCATAACTACTCATCAAACAACTCTGCCAGTTCGTTCATCACCGTGCCGCCTAATTGCTCCACATCGGTAATCGTCACTGCGCGTTTGTAATAGCGCGTGACGTCATGGCCGATACCAATCGCCAATAATTGCACGGGGCTGGTCGCTTCAATTTTGGTGATGACTTCACGTAAGTGTTGTTCCAGATAAACCGATGGGTTGGATGACAGCGTTGAATCATCGACTGGCGCGCCATCTGAAATCACAATCAAGATACGGCGGTCTTCACGGCGTGCCAGCAAGCGCGAATGCGCCCAGAGCAAGGCTTCACCATCGATGTTTTCTTTGAGTAATCCTTCGCGCAGCATGAGGCCAAGGTTGCGGCGGCAACGGCGCAGTGGCGCATCCGCGCTTTTGTAGATGATATGACGTAAATCATTTAAACGGCCGGGATGCGGTGGCTTTCCGGATTTCAGCCATTGTTCACGCGATTTTCCGCCCTTCCACGTGCTGGTGGTGAAGCCCAGCACTTCCACCTTTACCGCGCAGCGTTCCAGCGTGCGCGCCAGAATATCGGCAGTAATCGCAGCAATCGTAATCGGGCGGCCACGCATCGAACCTGAATTATCAATCAGCAGCGTGACGACGGTATCGCGGAACTGTGTGTCTTTTTCAATCTTGTACGATAATGGAACGCCGGGGGATGCAACCACGCGCGCAAGCCGTGCGACATCCAGCATGCCTTCCTCGCGGTCAAAATCCCAGCTACGCATTTGCTGCGCGAGTAACTTACGTTGCAACCGGTTGGCGAGTTTTGACACAAGGCCTTGGTAATGGCGTACCTGATTATCCAGTTGCAGGCGCAAGCGTGATAGTTCTTCGGATGGGCATAAATCGGTTGCGCTTTTCACTTCATCGAATTGCGTGGTGAATGCGTTATAGACCGTTAAGGCTTGTGCTTGCGCGGCGCTGGGTGGCTCGCGGATCTCTTCTTCTTCGCTTTCTGTTTCCGCATCATCATCACCAGATGTTGGTTTTTCTTCGCCTTCATCGCCTTCGCCAAGTTCACGCGCTTCTTTGGCGGCTTGTTGTTCCGCGTCCTTTGGCAATTGGTCTTGGCTTTCGGAGCCTCCCTCGGCTTGTTCCTGTTCGGTTTTGTCTTCTTGCGGGTCGGCTTCATGCGGGCGGTCATCGCCTTCACTTTCTTCATCAGGACTTCCGGGGAAGTCCATATTCATGGCAACCAGTAATTTTCGAACTTCTTGCGCGTAGGCATCCGCATCGTTCAACAATTTTGGAAGCTCACCCAGATGATTACCAATGCGTTGTTCAACCCATGGCCGCCATAGCGCAACCGCTTGCACCGCATTTTGCGGAATGGGCGCGCCATAGAGTGCTTCACGTGCCAATAACCGCATTACATCGGCAATGGGAATTTGTGCGCGTTCGGTTGCATGATCATAGCCTTGGCGTTTAGCACGATCGAACAACACCGCGCCCAGATTTTCGCCGATGCCGGGCATGGCTTTTGCGCCAATCGCTTCGCAGCGTGCTTGCTCCAATGCTTCATACACGAGGCGTGCATTATCACCCGCAGGCGCATGGCGGCGAAAGGCCTTCGGGTCATGAAAGCGCATACGCAGGCCAGCGGCATCAACGGAACCACGAACCAGCGCACGGTCATGTGCCGAAAGCGCGCGTGATGGCAACGGCAAGCGCACGCGTTGCTTCTGTCCTTTTGCCATAGTGGAAGATGGGTGGGATGAAAGGCTGGTCGATTGATCGGTGGAGAAGACCACATCCATATCCGCTTCACCGGCAAGCGTTTTGGCTGTCGCCACGCTGGCACGTTTGAAGCTTTCTACTGGATCTTCGCTGGTGTGGATAAGTTTGCTCATATCGTACGAAACTATTGCGCCCCTTGACAGTTGGCTAGCGTTATCTTTGAGTAAACATGCGTTTTATTTTAAGCGTATTAGCAACAGGTTTTTTATGCGTATTGTTGGATTTGGTTCAGGCGGCGTAGACCGCAAACGCAAGCTTCAGGATATTTCTGACCTGATGGGGCAATTGCCGCCGGGTGATGACCAACGACTGATTTATGTTGATAAGCGTCGCGGCGATATTATCGCTGATTTAGAAAATGGAATTGTAGAACCACATAAAGAAAAGCTGGGCAGCAATCCGATTGCATGGCTGCGTTTTTTATCGTTGAAAACGTATGATCGCAGTTTTGGCGGTAAGGGCAGCAATGCGGTTTTTGCTGCTGCCAAGATGGGTGTTGAAACGCATTTCTTTGGCGCGTTTGGCGGACATCAGGATATTGATTCACAAGAACACGTGGAACATTTAGAGCGCGCGGGCGTAAAGGTGGATGTGCAACGCGTGGAAGGCGAAACCCTATCGCAGGCCTATGTCTATGCTGATGCACAGGCGCGGCAGGTGAGCATTATTTATCGCGGGGCGAATAAATATGCAGAGCAATCGCGCATTCCCGATGCATTGCTGGATAAAGATACGATGGTGATGATTCAAACATCGGTTCCCGTTGTGCAATCCATGGCATTGGCACAGCGCGCCAAACACGGCGGCGCAACTGTAGTATTTAATTGCACCAACCCCGCGCAGGTAGAGCGCGAGCATTTCCAGTATATTGATGAGCTGGTTGTGAATAGCGATGAGGCGACTGCGCTTGCCAAGAAGTTTGGCATAACCTACCAAGCAATGGGGGAGCTCGCCTTTAAATTGGCTGACCAGCTGGATGTTGTGTGCGTGGTAACGCGCGGTAAACACAATGTAATCTCTGCCGAAAAACGAAACGGCATGGTGATTGTGGATGATATTGTAACCCCGCGCATTGTGCCGCGCGATGTAACCGGTGCGGGCGATGCCTTGCTGGGCAGTTATGTAGCGTTCCGCGCCAAGGGGTATAGCGTTCGCGGCGCATTGGAATATGGGGTGTTGGCGGGTGCATTCACTGCCAAGAGCCCCGATACGACATCCGCGCGACTATCTCCGCGCGTGTTGGAACGCGCACGCGGAATTTTGACGGCGTTTGTTGGATAATTAATCCGCAGGACTCATAGTCGTTGGTGTTTGCGTTAAATCGCATTGGATGTGTGTTGGCGTAGGGCCAAGACCAACGATGCGAAAACGGAAGACGCTGACTTCCTGCGGGATGGTAAATTTCTGATCCACCTGTAATTGCTGGATGGATGGCAGGCCACGGCCAAAACGCTTATCACCGTTTAGCGACTGGCCGACAAGGATATCGGCATATGCAAAGGGTGCTTCCACGCTTACGAATTGCCATTTGTAACTATAGCCCTGCTGCGGCGTGGGAATGGTGCCTTTAAGCTGGAGATGCTTGTCTCTCGTCAATTGGTTTTCATTGCGCACCACAAAAAATCCCGGGTCACTGCACCCAAAATAATATTCAGCCTTGTCCCCAAGCCCTAGATATTCGGTAAGACCAAAGAAGCTAGATAGAGCAAGGGTTGCAAGCATGTGCGTTCCTTAAAGCGGGAGTTCAGTGCCAAAGCAACGCTGGAAATATTCAGCGAGGATCGGGCGTTCGGTCTCATCACATTTATTCACAAAACTAAGGCGGAAGGATGTCGCGATGTCCTTAAAAATCGCATCATTCTGCGCCCATGTGATGACGGTTCGGGGTGACATCACGGTGGATACATCGCCGTTGATAAAACCACTACGCGTCAGGCCAGCCAATTGCACCATGCTGGCGACTTGTTTGCGGCCCGCATCATTGTTGAGGTCTGGGCATTTCGCCAAAACAATATTCACTTCGTCTTCCGCTGGAAGATAGTTCAATGTGCAAACGATGTTCCATCTGTCCATCTGGCCTTGGTTGATGGGCTGCGTGCCGTGATACAAACCAGTGGTATCGCCAAGACCAACGGTGTTGGCGGTTGCAAACAAGCGGAACGATGCATGCGGGGTGATGACGCGGTTTTGGTCGAGAAGTGTCAAACGACCTTCTGCTTCAAGAATACGCTGAATCACGAACATCACATCGGGGCGGCCCGCATCATATTCATCGAATACCAGCGCGACCGCGTGTTGCAATGCCCATGGCAACAATCCTTCGCGGAATTCAGTAATCTGTTTGCCATCCTTTAACACAATCGCGTCTTTACCGATTAAATCGATACGGCTGATATGGCTATCCAGATTGATGCGGATGCACGGCCAGTTTAGGCGCGCTGCAACTTGTTCGATATGCGTTGATTTGCCCGTGCCGTGATAGCCTTGCACCATCACGCGGCGGTTATGTGCAAAGCCAGCAAGAATGGCGAGCGTGGTTTCCTTATCAAACTGATAGCTGTCATCCAGATTGGGCACATGTTCCGACGCGTTCGAAAACGCTGGCACCTGAAAATCATTGGCGATATTGATGCCGAATGTTTGCTTCACGGATACGCGGATATCGGGTGCGCCTAATTCTTCGGTTTTTACTTTAGCTTTGGTGGCGGACATGTCGTGTTCCTGAATATATAATAAGGTGTATTGAAAATAACGGGTTTACCGCGGTGCGTCACGCAATTTATAAGGGGAATTTAGCCGTTAATCGTGCGCGTTTTCCATATTCACCGTTTCAAAGGCATAAAATTCCTTGAGCACGGTAAAGGCGACATTCAGGCGTTTGATTTTTTCTTCCGCTTCGGCATTGCCGCTTTGCACATCCGGGTGATGTAGCTTCACCATATCGCGGTAGCGTTTTTTGATGCCTTCAAAATCAATCGGCGGGGCAAGCCCCAATTCACGCAACGCATTCAACTGTGAGGCATAGCGCGGATCGACCCCGCGTTCCTGTGCCTTGGCATGGATATGTTCGGCGTTTGATTCAATATCGTCTTCATCAAAGGCGCGTTTGAAAGCAGCGCGCACTTTGCGTTCAATCTTTCTATCACCCATTGGCCATGTCGGGCGTTCCCATGTAGTGCCAGCGCGCAAGGCGTCTTCAATCTCCTCAACGCTCATGCCCTGATAATAATCCCATGACGCGTTATAGATACGCACATGGTCAAGGCAGAACCAATAATAATTCTCCATATTGTGCCGTGATTTTGGCGCACGGAATTCGCCGCGCTGGCCGCAATTGGGATTATCGCAATTACGCACTTGAACCATGGCGACGCGGTCACCAATCCATTTCTTGAACAGATGCGGCGCAACTTCAGGGTCATGCATGTGCCCTGCTTGCGTTTGTGCATTTTGCTGGCCAGCTTCGTAGCGTTGTTCTTTGAATGACTTCTTCTTGCGCGCGGGTGCGGGCTCGCCTTTGGCAGCTCTTGCCGCGGCAACCGCTTCCTTCAGCTTTTTTAAATTGCTTGATTTCTCAGTCATACTTCCCAGAATATCAAAGATGAGGTAGTGTTTGAAACATGAAAGACGCCACTTACGCCCAAAATTATGCCGCGCGCATCGAAAAAAAAATCCGTGAAGGCCTGTCCCCGGAGGCCTTTGTGCTGACCGATGACAGCAATAAGCATGCAGGGCATGCAGGGGCGCATCCTTCGGGCGAAACCCATTTTACCCTGTCGGTAACATCTTCGGCCTTTAATGGCCTGTCGCGTGTTGCCCAACAAAGGCTGGTTTATGGGCTTTTGGCTGATGAAATGCGCGAACGCGTGCATGCCCTGGTTCTTGAATTGAAAGCAACGGCGTGAGCTAAATCTAATCGCCTAAACAGCAGACTGCACAATTGCGCAGCTGAAATACCACACATCGGGCTATTCAACCAAAGGTTGTAATAAACTTGTTGCCACAATCTATAGGGGTGCTATGGTACAACCATAAGTTGTGCTGGTGTTAAGCAATTCCCGCATACTGGGATGGCCTAAACAGCAATACCGCCGAATGTAAGCCCTGCATACACCTGTAACCACCCTTTGCAACCCCGCATGCCTGATGGAGAAAGCTATGGTTTCCAACACATCCCAAATCGCTGTACGGCCACATACCGAAACTATGGCCGAAACTATGGCCGAAACCATGGCCGAAGCTATGAATGACGATATCACAACGCTTCGATCATCGCTGGTCAGTCGCAACATCACGCTCAATGGGCACCGAACATCAATGCGTTTGGAACCTGCGATGTGGAACGCGCTCATCGAAATCTGCCGCAGAGAAAAACTTAGCATCCATCAATTATGCAGCATGGTCGCGCAGCATAAGTCGGAGGAATCATCCTTTACAGCAAGTGTGCGCGTGTTTGCCATGAGCTATTATAAAGCTGCCGCTACCGAAGAGGGGCACCAGAAGGCGGGCCATGGCACGGCATTCTTATTTTCTGCCAAGCAGGATTTTGCGGCATTGAATCCTAATATGACGTATCACATGCGTGCCATACGGTAAGCATAAACCAAGTGTCAGAATTATTTTGAACAGCTGACATAGGGCATGAGCGCATCCACGACCAACAATCTGCATCGGGCGCTTAGTTTAGATCCAGCACAGCCTTAACGTCTGATGCAACCACATGCTGCTGCACGAATGCCTGGCCGATGCCTCGTGTGACCACGAAATTCAATTGACCGTCTTCGGCTTTTTTGTCGCGGTACATGGATGCCAGCAATTTATCGGTATTCCAGTTACGGCCTTGGATGGAAATCGGCAAGTTCACTGATTTCAAATGTTCTTTCACGCGTTGCGTATCGGCTTCGGGGCACAGACCAAGACGCGTTGATAGCTCAAACGCTTTTGCCATGCCGATGGCGACCGCTTCGCCATGTAGCAGGCTGTTATCGTAATTGGCCATCAATTCGAATGCGTGACCAAAGGTGTGACCGAAATTGAGTAGCGCACGTTTGCCGGTGGATTCACGTTCATCCTCTGC
>CAZMQI010000021.1:0-33548 GCA_964568585.1 uncultured Rhodospirillales bacterium | reverse complement strand
AGTCCCTGCATCTTGCACAGCCAACGTAGCTGCGCCGCTAGCAGCAATGATTGTATTAATCGATGCGAATTGTGCGGCTGATATTTTAGCGGTAGTTCCAGTCCCTATAATTCTAAGTGTTTGAATATTGGTAACGGTATCTTGACTAATATCAACGTTGCCGAGCTCCAAAATATTGGTACCAGCACCGCCGTCAATCAATTCCCCAATAGCATCCTCACCCATAAGAACTGAAATCGTGTCATTGCCATCGCCGCCATACATTTGATCAACGCCGATGCCACCTGATACAAAGTCGTTACCCAAACCACCGTTTAGAACATCGTCTCCCGAGCCGCCATTCAGGGTATCGTTACCCGAACCACCCGTGAGATAATTTGCAGTTGCATCACCCGTGAGCGTTGCTGCTGCCGTGATCGCAGATGCATCGATATGCTCAAAACCTATGGCCGTGCCACTTGATGAAATTTGGTTACTATTGGCAAGATTTGCGGTAATTGCGCTCGCACCAGATAGAAGCAACGTATCATTGCCCGTGCCACCATCAACCGTATCACCAGCGCCATACAAAATAGCATCATCTCCGCCACCACCGGAAATGGCGTCCGCCGCAGAACCGCCCTTAAGAACGTTTGATATGCTATCGCCTGTTATGGTCAGCACAGCCGTACTTCCAGAACCATCGACATTTTCGAAGTTTGTAGTCGTGAATCCACCCGTGACTTGATCCGTGGTGTTTGCAAGGTTAACGGTTGTTGCAACACTCTGATTTAAAACAAGCGTATCATTCCCATTACCGCCATCTTCAAGTGTATCCGCTGCATCGTAAACGATGGTATCATTGCCATCACCACCAAGAAGTGTATCGGCGCCACTTCCACCTTTAATAGTATTGTCGTTGGCATCGCCCGTGATGGTCAGTGCGCCCGTTGCACCAGATGTATCGATGCTCTCAATACCTGATATGGCGGTGCTTCCAATGGTGGTATTTGCCAAATTAATTGATGATGGGGCCGAGCCAGCAAACACAAGCGTGTCGTTGCCTGCGCCACCATCAATCATTGTTACACCAGAGCTATAGGTGATGCGGTCGTCTCCTAATGCACCAAATAACTTTCTGGTAGTTGAGCCCGCAATTAAAACATCATTACCTGATGACCCGGTGAGATTGATTATTCCCGAAAGACTCTTGGCGGACAAATTATAGGTGCCCGCGTTGGAGCCAACCAGCATCAGCCCAGCAGCATTGGTAGTTTGAACATTAGAAAAACCGCCCAACTGAGTTGTATTTAGCAAAACAGAGGCCGTATTAAGTGAAAGAGTTTCAACACCACCGATTGTGGCGCCATCAATGTCCATGGCATCATTATTCGATGCGCTGGATGTAATCACATCGGTTCCAGCGCCACCCGTGATTGCAGAACCTGACGCCATTTTGCCAGATAACAAGGAGAAGGTGTCAGCACCGCTGCCGCCGATCAATTGGTTGACCCCATAGCCAGCTGTGAGCTGCGAGCCAACATTGCCCGCTTGCAGCGTATCATTGCCAAACAAGCTCGCCTGCAGATCTACGCCATCTGGCGCGACGATAGTGGTCCCATTTTGAGAGTCCGCCACGATAGTAAGATATCCGTACCATCCCGGATCAATCGCAGCTTTGGAAGCAATCGATAATGTTCCACCAGTAGTGATGTGGATAGTGCCATATGCTGTGCTGCCGAATTTGATGAACGAATTCAATTGGCTTGCAGTCATGGCGGACTCGCCGCCCCGCTGCCTGAATTCCTGGATATTGGTTATCGTGCCATGGGAGAAATCAACCAATGCACCCGCGCCAGGGTTTACGTCGAGAATATTATAGGCAGGAGCAGTAACTGTAGGATTTGTTGAGACAACAACAGTATTCAGGCCAGTAACAGATGTTATGGTTCCAGAGCCAGTTTGGCATCTAAACGTCACCTCTGCCATGCCATCAGGCCGAATAGGCGTTGACAGAGACTGCACAACCGTAGCGGTATTTGTTGTTGGGTAAAGCTGATCCAAGTGCAATTGGTTCAATTGCGCAACCGTTGATGGCCCGCCTAATGGCGCAAGAAAGTTAACAAGATCTTGTTGGGTGCCAGAAAAACTCGCCAATCGCGCGGCGCCTGCACCGGCAACGGAAATAGTTGTTCCATCAGCCAATAGCAGTTTTCCAGCACCTGCATTCGATGTTTGATTAAAATACATCGTGGCGTTACCAGCATAAACTGTCGCTGATTCATGCCCAACTAAAGCCGAACTGGTTACTATATAACCCGTACCGCTGGCATTATCGTATAAATAACTTTGCCCAGTCGATAGCGCATTTAAGACTTTCAGTCTGCTAGGGCTTGCATCATGCGTGATGACATATGTATTGCCATCGTTTCCGATAACATCAATTTCATTAAAACCGGCAAATGGTACAAGTACCGTTCCGTTCAAAGTAATTTGCGCGCCCGTTGGAAGGGTTATCAGATAGTCGCCAGAATAAATATCTTTGGTAATGCGCAAGGATTTACCAATGGTGGCGGCCGAAATATCGATATTCTTTAAAACAATTTTATCAACTGATGTGGCGCTACCATCTGATGTAAGACGTAAGTGAAAATCTTTCTTGCTAGTGAGCATCTGCCCAATATCAATATTAAGATTGGTATCACCGGTTCCATAATCGTCAAATTTTGTAGTTCGGCTATAAATATTTAACGTTTGTATAGAAGTGCCTGCTGCAAAAAGCTCATCTGCTTTTGGAAACTGAAATGTGAATTGTGGGAACTGGCTTGTGTAATCACCAAAATAAAGGGGAAATGTAGGTCTATTAGCAAAAAAATCAATCCCGGACATCGCCATGACTGTGGCAGTTACGCTATTGCAATTTCTACCATATATATCAGAAAAGGGGAAATATGGAACATTAAGGGTGTAGATTGCAGTAACTGGGTCATACGCGCTAGTCATTGCTGCGGCATTTACAACCATTTCTTCTTTAACATCAGAAGCATCACGACTGCCAATATCAACTTCTGTAAAATGCAATGAAGCTGGCGTATCTGTACCTATCAAAGCATCCTGTGAAAGGCTTAGCGTTTTATTTATTTCTACAATTATTGATAAACTGTTACTGGGTCTTGCGCTAGAAATTAGAGTCTGATCAGTTGTTGTATTTGCATCGCCATCTGCGTCAAATACAAGAAAAGTGTGTTGAAGTGGATCACTTGCGATAACGGCGCTCCGTGATGCAATATATATTTTTCCACTCATTACCTTCCTCCTTGGTTTTGTTTTTCCTTTATTACAGCACGCGCGTTAGGCGATAGAAATTTTCCTGTCTCGGCGTCATCGATGTCATTTATTGCTTGGTAATTAACACCCCAACCCACTGAGGATTGCGCGGCAATCTCTTTATTATTTCTATCATAAAGAATGGCTACATGGTGGGTGTCTATATTAAAACCATGCCCCCATGTAGGAAGGCCTTTTGGAAAATAAACAAGCGGCGGCTGCCATGAATAAATTACAATGTCGTGCAAATATTCAACATGGGCTCCTCCACTAGACACAAGAACATTTTCTATAAATTTTCGGTCTGTACCTAACGGAAAAAGTTTATCGAATACTTTGGGGTACTCTGAAAGCGGATAATCAGTAAACTTGAAGTCGCTAGGATCATAATTCAAATCACCCGGATCAGTGGCCTTCAACGCGTTTGTGAATATTAGGAATAATATTGTAAGAGCAGTAACACAAATTATAAGCCAACTATGATTTGACATCACAACTCTTGTTTTATCTGCATTAATTTTCATATAAAAGTCCGCTGCTGAGAAATCGCATTTCGGATAATTGCACCAATATTTGGTATAGTCATATTCATGCGAAGATGATTTCTCTGATACCTATATGTAAAAGCATACCAACAATCACAAAAAGCAGGATCAATGTACATCCATATATCGGGGGAATGTATATTGGTTTTATATTCGCTGTGGATAACAATATCAGCTACGCGTTTGCCGGCGCTACTCATGTAATCCACTTGTTTGTGATATATCAGATATGTTCCAACAACTAAAAGCATGCACTAAAAGTGCACGCTTGTTAAAATTCCAATTTTTGAAAATGAAATGGGTAACGAACTTATCAGCTTGATAAGCTTTTTGGATGCGCTTGGTGCGCGGTGTAGTGGAACCAGTTTTATTGAACAAAAACTCTCCGCTGTATAATGCGATTAGACGCTACAAGGGTTTCAGGAAATGAGTCAACGCGAAAAGCATTGAAATTATTTTTGTGAATCAAGCATTTGCACTTGGATTTAAAAAAAATTCAATCCACATGCATCATTCAAAATTAACGAAGTACTGTGGATAACCGAGAGCAGCCGTTCATAAGGCATGCCAAAGGATGCGACGCAATGGGATAAGGCGCAGAAAATAAGGAACTACATTGCAGTAGTCGAAGGTCGCCTTGCTGGAAGCGCCGATCAATCAGCGGTGCAAGAATGGATTATCTGGGCACGCAGCTGCGCAGCAAAGATTGACCCATTTGAAAAAGTACATCCCACCCTCTTACACGATGTGCCTAGTCCGGATGGAATGCAGTAAAATGCAACATGCCTCTGGTCATTACGATAATGGACTTGATTTATAAAAAAAATTTCATTATTATTTGTTCATTCAGTTGTAGTCAGCAAATGCAGCACATGAGTGCACGGCTTGCCGGTATTTGCAGATAGCGCTGACGACGTTTTTACGTCACTACGTAGGGTATCCTGGCATGGGCCAGGCTTGCGACATGAGTTGCAACGACCGCCTGCGGTTTTACATGAAAAAGCTGAATTTCAAAGCATGGCATGTCGCCAGGCTGTCGCTTTTGCATGCTTCAACCAATGGAGAGCTCCATGAGCGCTGTGAACCCACATGCATTATCTTTTATCTACCAGTCCCCTGACACACTAAAGCCAAGCCCGCATAATCCAAGGCGCCGCAATAAGAAAGCACTCGATAAGATTGCCAGCAGCATTCAAGCCTTTGGCTTTAATGCGCCAATTATCATTGACGAAGATAGCAATATCATCGCTGGTGAAGGACGCTGGATGGCTGCAAAGGCACTCAATCTCAATGAGGTGCCAACGGTGATAGTCAAGCATCTATCGGAACCCGAAAAGCGTGCCTACCGGATCGCTGATAACCGGATTGCTGAAGACGCGTATTGGCATCAGGATACTCTGACTGCTCAAATGCAATATCTTGCCCAACTTGAAACTGAACTAAATCTAGTTCTAACCGGGTTCGAACTTCCTGAAATCGACCTGATGCTACAGACGCTGACAGCAGATGCGCAGGAAGAACAGCTACCCCAGCTTGAAGCAAAAGTAGTTACTCGTAAGGGTGATTTATGGCTTCTCGGTCATCATCGGTTGTTTTGCGGTGATGCCCTTGAACCAGCATCCTACGCAACCGTCCTAGATGTTCAGCTGGCACATATCGTTATCACGGATCCACCATATAACGTCGCTATTAACGGCAACGTAACTGGCCGTGGCAAACATCAGGAATTTGCCATGGCATCGGGTGAAATGTCTTCAACCGAGTTTGCTGATTTTCTTAAAAAGGTTACCCATAATCTGGTGGGGCATTCACGGGATGGCAGCATCCACTACGTATTCATGGATTGGCGTCATATGCGCGAAATCCTTGAAGCCAGTAAGCAAACATATACCGAACTTAAAAACGTTTGTGTCTGGGCCAAAGACAATGGCGGCATGGGCTCGCTTTATCGTTCGCAACATGAACTGGTCTTTGTTTTTAAAAACGGCACTGCACCCCATACCAACAATATTGAGCTGGGCAAACACGGACGTTATCGGACCAACGTGTGGCAATACGCAGGGCAGAATTCATTTGCGGGGCGCAGCGATGATCTGCTGGACGCACACCCCACCGTCAAACCTGTAACGCTCATCATGGATGCGCTGCTTGATTGCAGTAAGCGCGACCAGATTGTGCTTGATCCTTTCGGGGGCAGCGGTACCACGCTCATTGCTGCCGAAAAAACAAGCCGTAAGGCCTGCTTGATTGAATTGGGACCACGCTATGTGGATTTGACCATCCGGCGCTGGCAAGCGCTTACCGGCAAGCTGGCAACGCTGGCTGCAACGGGTCAGGCATTTGATGAGGTTGCCCCTCAGCTTGAAGGTGGCGCTGATGAGTAAGCTACCAAAATATGTTGGTTATAAGAACCCACCGGATCATACCAAATTCCAGCCAGGTCAATCAGGCAACCTAAAGGGACGCCCCAAAGGATCATCAAACGTCAAATCTTCACTCAAAGCATTCATGCAGGGAAAAGTAACAATCATCGAAAATGGTAAAAAGAAGAAAGTAACAAAAGCAGAACTTATTATGAGCAAACTATTTGTTATGGCCATGCAGAGTAATGTTCGGCCTCTCATCAAGCTTGCCGAGTTGATCACCAAATATCAATTGGAGGATGAGCGCAAAAATGATCTTCCAGCAGAGCCCCAGCCTGGCCTCGTTGTTCTACCACCGGACATGCCTGACGATCAATTAATGGCATATGCTCATACGATGGCACTGGAACAGCAAATAGAAAAACTGAAGCGACAGATCGAAGAAATGGAAAAGCGTGATGTAGAACTATCGAAGGCTAAGAAACCTTCTGCATGACCCATTCGGTCAACCCGGCATTGATGGTCATTGCCGCGATTTCGGTAGGGCCGATCACAGTTATCGTTTCATCGGCGCTGGTGATTTCATGCGGCGATGAATGGTAAACATAAAACATGCGGTTATAGTGCTGACTATCCGACAAGCGCTGAACATAATCATTGAACTGCGCCACGGTGGTATGGGATTTAACCTGAACAAATGCCCGATCCCCTGTACTTGGCAGGACAAGATCCAGATCGGTTGTCTTTTGCGTCCCGCCTACCACGCTTAACCGTCTCCACCCGCTGGTTAAAAACACAAGATCCACCAGCAATTCAAAATCATCTGGATCCAGCATGCGTATTATACCGACCAGCGCAGTTTTAAGATGGGCCATGGCCTCAATGGACTTTTCAAGTTCGGGGGATTTTTGCCCATTAATCCGTTGCACGATATAACGCGTTTGAACCGGATCAAGCGCGCAGGATGTACCTCTATAAGCTGTAAGCTTGGTTATAAAGCCAGGAAGAGAATTTTTTGGCAAAGCAAGACCTTTTAAATCTTTGCTGCACCATCCATCACGAACCTTACGGTACGACCCATGGCCATCTTGATGACGCCATGGCCCACCTTGTTCAAAGAAGCCCCAACAAAAGCTGTCTTCAATAAATGTAACCCAAAGAATATTACTCTGGTCTTCCCATAACAGCTTCAGCTCATTGGTGAACCGTGTCGCGGTTCCCTTGTCTTTATCTTCTTCAAGGAAAGCAAGCTTCAGCTGATCCCATTGTCCAGCATTACAAAGCTCAAACTTTTCCGAGCGCTCGGTGCCAAATCCAAAGCGCGCAATCCCTTCCTTCAGGCATTCGCGCTCCCAGCCTCCTTTATCGCCCAGTTTAATGTAACGAACTCGCGTGGGAGCTATTTCTGTCGATTTTTGAGTCATTGGCCCTCCTGCCACCAGTCAGGCTTCTTATCGACAGCAAATCAAGCAAAATATCCCAATTCGGGTTAATCCCAAGGCGGGTTTTAAAGATTTGTGGCCCTTAACCGCCACATCCGACCTAATGCCCAAGATCGACCCCAGAACTGTTAACAAAAAGCTTGAAAAAGCACTGACCGAGGCCCGCAAGGCCAAGGGCCTAACGCAGATTGATGTCGCCAAACGGCTCGGCAAACCGCAATCGTTTGTTTCGAAATACGAAACAGGTGAGCGTCAACTCACAGTTGGACATTACTTAGCTGTATGCGAAGCACTAGAAATTAAGCCTATCAAGACGCTCGACTCTGTAAAATAATCCAAAGCTATAAAAAGCGTCACCACTATTGCGGCATAATCAGACTTGGCTCTGGGCTCGTACAGGAGCAGCTTTATCGTCCTCGGGTTGCGTTCCTAGCGCATGCAATTTACTACTTATACATAGAGATATTTGCCCGACAAAAGGAGGAACTTTTTCAAGCGCAACAAGCCTATTAGCAATATATTTTGCGATGATGGGTTTATTTCTATCACCAGTTATCCCAAGTTCATTTTTTGCTTCCACATGTAGCCTTTCATAAAGGCCATGCTCTATTAAATCCAAACTTGTCTTCATTTGATATTCCCAGTTTTGATCAATTACGGAAAAGTTTTCTCCTACTTGAGCCAATGGAAGATTTGTCTCAGTGATGCCTAGCAATCTACAAATGACTTTATTGTATTCTCTTTGTTCTTCAGGTTTATTTTTGTCATTATCAAAAATCACATAAACAGGGATATCATGCGCTTGATATACTTGCACGAGGGTATCAATAGCTGTCTTACCTTCAGCTGATACTATAGATATACCCTCTTCGTCTAAATTGAGGCTACAGTGGGATAGTAATATTGGTAGAGCCTCTCTTTCACTGGCTCCCTCGACAACTATCGCTAATCTTGAAAAATATGGCTCTGCCATCTCAGCTGAGCAAAAGTTTTGGAGAAATGCGACCAATGAATTTTTGGTTATATTCTTATTTGGGTGCAAGCGCTTCCTAGCTTCTATTATACTATCATATGAAGTCGTCTGTACTTGGGTGCAGACTTCACCTTCGTCATCTTCATTACATGATACTAATACAATCCTATCACTTTTTGTTACATCTAAAAAAGTAACGCAATGCGAAGATATAAATATCTGCGCTCCGCCTTGCGCCAACTCCTCAAACCGATGCTTCAAACTACGCTGCGCATGTGGATGTAAATATAGTTCAGGCTCCTCGATGCCAAGTATTGCATCACCTTTGAACGTCTTAGCAAACGCATTAAACAGAGCGAGAACCAGTAGATTGCGTACCCCTGACCCAACTTCCAGTGGTGTTTTTGTTACACCGCGTTCTACTAGAGACGGGTAAAGCCCCCGATAAAGATTTGTTTCATCAATTGTTTTGAATTCAAATTGAACATCATACTTTGATGTTTTTAATTGCGATGAAAAAGCACTATTTAATTCTTGCTCGAATGAAAGATAGATTTCTGTTTTTAAAAGTTTGTGCGCATCATCTAGTGTTGATTTTAGTTTTTCAACAATAGCAGTATTAGTGCTTAGCTTTGAGTGAAGAAGTTTTATGGCTTGTCCGAAGAGCGCATATCGTGAAGCTGCGAATTGTTTTTCAAAACTTCTACTCGCATCAACGTATGCGAATGCAATTCTTGCTCTTTCTTCATTGTTAAACCCCCTTGCTTGAGTGGCGCCATTGAAAGCTCTGAGATTATAATTTTCATAACTCGTGTTAAAAATTACCTTCGTATAAGGAGCATTCTCAAATTCTAGCTCAATATGGATTGGCCTTTTTCTATCTCCTAAATAATAGTCTGTATCATCCAAATTTCCAGGCATTGGCCATCTATCGCCAAGAAGAAAATTAATTGCGCTAAGTATGTTAGTTTTTCCAGCATTATTTGCGCCAACCAGGATGGTTATATCAGATGGCCGGAAATCGACTTCTTTAATTGATCTCCAATTCTTGATTACTACTCTAGAAATTTTCATCTTAACCTCTTATGTATTTTAATAGTTTCCCGAGAAAATTTCTTGCATTCGTTTCTGATGATAGGTCCCGTATATGGCACTCCCATACATCAACCACTCGCCAACCCAGTTTTTTTAGGTCGCGCTTATTTTCTTTATCTCTTGCTACGTTTCTGATGATTTTCTTTGTCCAATATTCTACGTTTGTTTTTGGAATACGATTGCCCATCTTGCATTTATGACTGTGCCAAAAACATCCCATCACGCGGATGACGATTTTGTCTTTTTTGACTACGATATCCGGGCTGCCCGGTAGTTTCGCATAGGTTGAGAAACCAATCCCCCTCGCCGTGAGAAATGAACGAACAGCCAATTCAGGCTTTGTGTCTTTTGACTTCACCACCCCGCATGGTTTCAGAGCGCGTAAGCTTCTTTTTTATAGCCTGTTTTGGCTTTTTATTAACAACTTTCGCTTTCCTTGAAACACTCATGTTTTCTTGCTGTCAAGAAAGAGGCATTCAGATGGTCGCCATTCTGTCGCAAGAGCGTCAGCTCGGCGCAACCATTCTACAATACGCTTAGATGGCTTGCAGCTTTCACCCCAGTATTCAACAAACAATGCATCTTCCAGATTATGGGCGGCTTCAATAATCTCGTTCTGAATATCTTCCGTGGCGCGTTGAACATATATGCCGCCACGCTTCTTGTTTCCTTTGTCAGCCACGCTACCAGCAGAAAACAGGTCACGCACCTGCGGGCAAATAATACCTCGATAGGTGAAAGCGTATAGCGCAGGGTCGTTATATTTTGTTCTTGAACGACCAGACTTAACCACTTGGGGACATAGCAAGGTTGCTTCGGCTCTTAGCATGCGCTTTTCATGTTCCTCAAGGCTCATATAAAGCCTCGCTTGAATGGGCAGCGAGTGGCCCTGGTCTGGGGCGTCTTCGAGCCACCATAAGCGTTCGCCTTTTTTAAGCCTACCGCGCGCATATTTACGCACATGCTTCATTTTTTCTTCTGGTGTGAAATGCAAAAATTCTTCGTACGTCACGCCCATTTTTGTGAAAAGAGACTCTTTGGGATTAATCTCCACTTCAAAACGTGGCACATGGGATGTTCTAACATGCATAACGCAGTCTTCATACTTTCCCCACTTCACTTCAGGCGCACCGCCCATTTTTCCAAAAAGCACATAGATATGCTTTACGTTCGCTTCGCGCGTCCCCTCAAAAACGCTATTCGCAACACTTCGCCACGTATCGTTTTCGGTGAATTTCACCTCAATCCCAAAATTTCCTATCACGATGTCTGGAAAAACATACGGATGGGGATTGAAGTTTATTGATACCCCAAGATTCTTTCCTAACTCTTGCAAAGCATCTCTAGTTGCATTTTCAAACTCTTTTGACTTTTCAAAACGCGATGATCTTGACTCGGCAGTAAGCCTTTGAGTTACAACTTCCAACAAGTCTTCAAATTCTTTTTGCTTCATCACGCGCCGCCCATTTTGTTATGGGGGAGATGCTAAAACTCGCGGAGAAAAGAGTCTATGGATTGTTATTTTTATTAGGCTTTTGAACGTTTTAGGGAATCAGCGATTGCCTCTGCCACATGCCAAGCAAGCACAGGAGGGACAGCATTGCCTATCTGTCGCTCCGTTTCCCTTAACTTCGCGTCAAAAACAAAGCTATCAGGAAAGGATTGAAATCTCGCCGCTTCGCGCATGGATATTCTGCGCTTGAGCTTGTAATGAAACTGGATATTACCGTGGCACTCAGCTCTCATTGTCTGCGCAGGTCGATCCGCTTTAAGTTTTCTGTTTCCCTGTTCGCTACTTTTTTCAGCCCTGCTCCAAATATGGTTGAACTCAGGTTTTTCGCCAAGGCTTTCTAGATCTTGAACGGCATGCTTTGCGGTAACCCATTTATCTTTGGACAACTTTTGCTTGGGTGGTGAGAACTCACCTACGTTCAATGACGTGCCAATAATAATCACGCGTTCGCGTGACTGTGGAACGCCATAATCTGCGGCGTGAAGCAGATAGTATTTGATATCATAACCTAAATTCTCGAAATCTCGGATAACCTTGTCTAATGAAGGCTTATTATGCTTCATCAAAAGACCTTTTACATTTTCCGCAACGAATATTTTTGGGCGTGTGCGACGGATAGCTTCCACCATCGCCCTATAAAGGCCACTTCGTTTGCCATTTACACCAGCCCCCTTGCCATTCACAGAAATATCTTGGCAAGGAAAGCCGCCAATCAATATATCTGTTTTATCAGGTAAACTATCAAGAGCCTTCCACACATCACCGCAAACAATGTTTTTATCAATGTTCTTTGCATATGTTCTGCATGCGGCTGGATTCAAATCATTTGCCCAAACAATTCTAAATGGATGTTTCTTGTATTTCTCGCCAAGAAAATCAAATCCACCCCGAAAACCCAGATCCATACCACCGCAACCAGAAAACATAGAAACGACGCTGTAGATTTTTGTCACGGAGGCCTTTGCAGGAGTGGTAGCCTCGTTCTTGTTTCGTGCTTGCTGTTGGACGGCGCGAAGTGGCTTCATAAGTGCGCTTTCTTTTAAAGGAGATTCTGTTGGTGAATCATATAGCTATCAGGTTTTTACTGACAACTGATATTTGCCCAAATCTTAAAAATATTAATAAACCTCGCTAATCTTTGCGAAGCAACAGGGGAATTGGGAAGATTCGGTCTGACTGCATCCAATAAATCGATAAGGCCATATTTTGGAACTTGCTACTTACTGGCAAAAAGATAAGGGGGCTTTTGGAAATAATGGCATATTAGCCCGCCAAAAAAGTATTTTTTCATTCTTGAAGCTATTTCATTTGATTTCCTATCGGAACAGAGCGTGTGTGTGACCAATCTAAGGAGTTCACACATGACAAAGGATATCGTACGGAAAATTGAAGATTTAAAAGGTTGGTCGCGAACGGATTTACTGGCTGAATGGAAGCGACTGATCGGGTTTGATGCGCCCAAGAGTCTCAGCGCACCATTGATGATTAGGGTAATCTCATACAAATGGCAGGAAGAAGTATATGGCGGTATGTCGCCAGCTGATCAAAGACTGCTGGACCGGATGGTAGCAGCATATGAGCGTGATCCATCAAAATTACAGCCGGACATACAAATCAAAACTGGCACACGATTGAGGCGGCTTTACCAAGGTAAGGTTCATGAGGTTACCTCAACCAATGATGGCTTCATTTACGATGGACGCAGCTATCGAAGTCTTTCCGAGATTGCGCGGCACATCACTGGTACACGGTGGAATGGCCGCATATTCTTCGGTTTAAAACCCAAATCATCCCCCACAAAACGCCGAGGTAGCCATGAGCAAGCCTCGGCTTAACTGTGCTGTCTATACCCGCAAGTCATCAGATGAAGGCTTGGAACAATCCTTCAATTCACTTGATGCGCAGCGCGAAGCCTGTGAGGCCTATATTCAAAGCCAGAAGCATGAGGGCTGGCATCTCCTTTCAACGGCTTACGACGATGGCGGCTATTCTGGTGGCTCAATGGAGCGCCCTGCCCTACAGAAACTTATGGGCGACATACAGGCTGGTCGCATCAACGTGATTATTGTTTATAAGGTTGATCGCCTCACCCGCTCCCTCGCGGATTTTGCCAAAATGGTAGAGCTGTTTGATAAGCATGGGGTTTCATTCGTATCAGTCACACAACAGTTTAATACAACCACATCAATGGGCAGGCTGACATTAAATGTCTTGCTGTCGTTTGCTCAGTTTGAGCGCGAGGTAACGGGCGAGCGTATACGAGATAAAATTGCAGCCTCCAAAGCCAAAGGGATGTGGATGGGTGGCACAGTACCACTGGGCTATGCTGCTGTTGAACGAAGCCTTATTCCCATCCCTGAAGAAGTAGAAAAGGTTCGCTATATCTATGAGCGGTATCTGGCCTTGGGTAGCGTTAGAGAACTACAGGCAGAATTGAAGCGAGATGATATCCTTAGCAAAACCAATATTACCAAATCCGGCAAAAAGATTGGGGGGAAGCATTTTGCGCGCGGTGCCTTATATGAACTACTACAAAATGAGTTATATATTGGTCAGATCCGCCATAAGGATAAAATCTATGCTGGGCTACATGAAGCCATTATTCCGCAGGAATTATGGGCCTCAGTACAACGCATGCTGTCTAATAATCGTGTGGAGCATAAAACAGCGATTGTTACTGGACAGAGCCTGCTCACTGGCATGCTATATGATGATAAAGGTGAGCGTCTGACGCCATCGAATACCGTCAGATCAGGCAAACGCTACCGCTATTATGTATTGGCCAGCACGACGCAAATTAAAACAGATGCCAAACTTCGCTTGCCTGCCGGAGAACTTGAAAATCTGATTATAGAAAATATCAGTGAGTATTTGGAAGATCAGGATAAAGCCAAAACCCACGACCAGCTTATCGCACTAAAAGCCACCGATGTCATTTTGCAAAAAACGGCACTGCTACAAATTGTAGATAGAATTGTAGTTTACCCCAGCCAAATCATTATCAATCTAAAAGCTGGCCCCACACTCACCCTTGATTATCGCTTCTCCATGCACGGCATACACAAAAAGCTGGTAAGCGCAGAAAATCCGCAAGCATCCGAAAGTCAGAAGCAAACCATGCTAAAATCATTCATACAGGGCTATGCGATGCGCAAAAAGTTATTAGAACAGCCCGGAACCACTATTGCCGAGCTAATGGGCGGTGATAGCAAGACCAAAACCCACCTTGTTCGGCTTATTCATCTAAGCTTTATAGCTCCTGATTTCACATTGCTAATACTCAAGGGAAACATTCCAGATAGTCTAATGATAGAAAGACTTAAAAGAGATTTGCCAATATCTTGGAAAGAACAAATAAGATTTATTGTTAATAATCCCGGTAGATATTATAATATGAAGGATTAGTAATTATCCCTCAAAAGCTAAAATAATGGCAACAACAATAAAATCTGGCTTCCAGCAATTAAGCGCAAATTTAGAAATTACTAGCCTTCAGTCATCAACTGTATCAACTACACAACAAAACGTCAGAGAAGCAGTTGAAAGAGGCCTCACCGTGTTAGATTCTTTCCTAGCCGGGTCCTATGCTCGATCTACCATGATTGGGCCATTAAAAGATTGCGACATTGATATATTTGTTATTTTAGATCCCAACTATTATCAACAATACAATCCAACATCTTTATTAGACAAGCTCAGAACAGTACTCCTTCAAACTTATCCAACTACACCAAAGATTAGTCGAAACGGACAAGCAGTCACCATTACTTTTACAGACTTCAAAGTTGATGTAGTCCCAGCTTTCAACCGCTTTGGCGGGGGTTATTTAATTCCCGACTCATATACAAACTCCTGGATTTCTACAAATCCAACCGTTCACGCATCATCAATCATCGCCGAGAACAAAGCGCACAATGGCAGTATTGTTCCGTTGGTAAAAATGATCAAAGGGTGGAACAGAAATATTAACGGCGCATTCAGTGGATTTTATCTTGAACTAACTGTCATAAAAATCCTTAACAACGTCAATATTATCAATTATTCAAGCGGGGCACGATTTGTATTTGATAAAGGACGAGAAAGTATAAAATTTAAGATATCAGATCCTGCTGGTTTCGAAAATCAAGTTGGCGGTTTTGCAAATATTGATAATTTAGCCAATGCGATAAGTCGATTTGACAGCGCCTATAATCGAGCATTAAAAGCTGAAGAATATGAAGCAAACAATAAAATCCCCTCTGCTTTTGATGAGTGGCGTAAAATTTTTGGCGACTACTTCCCAGCCTATGGGTAACACTTCACAATCCTAAGAGCGATTTTATTGCACTCCATTCCCCTGAGAGCCGATAGTTTAGTTTTTTAAATATCTTTTCAGATAATAATATCCCGGCATTAGACTTTGAAGATTCATAGAAAGAAAAGTATTCAAGTATTTTCGCATTAAAAATTGATTGTTTAGGTTTGTTTTGAAACAAATTATACAGCCCCTGATACGTGGCATCACATCTAGCTCTAAGCCACTCAAGCCTAAAAAATCTTGCTACGATTTGCTCACTGAATACTACTTGTGCTGCAGTTGTGATTATAGCCAAGTCAGTACTTCTATAAAGGATGGTTATAAAAAAAATGATGGCATAAAGTACAATTTTTATTCTCTCGATTTTGGCCATTTCAAGAGTTATAGCTTTACTGAAAAAACTATTTTCCATAACACTTAGCCCAAGACGTTTTATTGGCGCTGTTTCATCATTATTATAATAGCCAGCAGTTTGCTCATGAGTTAATGGTAGAGAATATGAATTTGATAATAAATCCAAACGTCTTTGATCTTCAGCTTTAGGAGTCCAATACAAGCGTACGCCTATGCCAAGAGAAAAAACAGCCGTCACGGCTATTACAAACAAATTTTCAATTATTTCATAAAGTACAGAATAACTATTTTTATCTAATAGCAAAACTGCAAAGGACAACAGCGCCGTAACAAAGAACAAAAAATTGAGAGCGCCTTCCGCTATTTCTAGAGGTTTATAATAACCATCTCTTATTGGATCGTGCCTAGATACGCCAATTACCATTGCTTCAACCTTTCATAACAAGGATTTCAAAGTAGCTAAAGAAAATTGTTGGCCATGATATTTTTCTGCTAGCACAAGTAGTAACATCCTCTATCAAAAAAGTCGTCCGCCGTTTTGGGCCTCGGAGAGAAGCGCTACAGTTTTCAAAATTTTTGCCAAATTTTGAAAATCCTTCGGCTAGCGGAGAATTTGAAATCACGACAATGCCGCGTAATGGGCGATATTATCGCCCGAAAAAGTCGTCCACTCTCTGATGAGCAGACTAACTGGCGGAGGGGATGAGATTCGAACTCACGAAACAGTTTCCCGTTTACACACTTTCCAGGCGTGCGCCTTCAACCACTCGGCCACCCCTCCGTAACTATTGCCTAGGGACAATATTATTTGTCCTTCGTCTTTGGAAGGCACTTTGTTAGCAGAATATGGCGTGCAACAAAACCCTTATTTCGAGCCGTTTTATATGGGCCTTTGGGCCCGACATAGCAGCTCTTGTCAAAGCGGTTTCGCATGCTAAAAAGAATGCATGCAAAACAACACAGCCCCAAAAGACATGTCACAAAATCCGGCGAACTCCCCCGCTCTTAGCACACTTGCGAATGCCATCCGCGTTCTGGCGATGGATGCCGTTGAAGCCGCAAAATCCGGTCACCCGGGCATGCCCATGGGCATGGCCGATGTCGCCGCAGTGTTGTGGGGTAAATTTTTAAAGTTTAATCCAAAAGATCCTACATGGCCTGACCGTGACCGTTTTATTTTGTCAGGTGGTCATGGTTCCATGTTGTTGTACGCCGTGAACTATCTCACGGGTTATGAAAAAATGACGATTGAGGAATTGAAAAATTTCCGTCAGTTGCACGCCATCACCGCTGGCCACCCCGAAGTGATGCCAAGCGCTGGCATTGAAATGACTACGGGCCCACTTGGCCAAGGTATCGCGACTTCCGTTGGCTATGCACTTGCAGAACGTTTGATGAATGCGCGTTTCGGTGACGAGTTGGTCAATCACACTACATATGTCATGTTAGGCGATGGCGATTTGATGGAAGGCATCAGCCACGAAGCTGGCGCAATGGCTGGCCATTTCAAGCTGGGCAAGCTTATTTGCCTGTATGACGATAACCTTATCTCCATTGATGGCGCGACATCCCTCGCCTTCACCGAAGACACCGCCAAGCGCTTTGAAGCCTATGGCTGGCAAACCTTGCGTTGCGATGGGCATGACCATGCTGCCATTGAAGCAGCAATCTCCGCAGCCCATCGCGACCCACGCCCGACTATTATTTCATGTCGTACCATCATCGGCTTTGGCGCACCGAAAAAAGCTGGCACGCACAGCGTGCATGGTTCACCCCTTGGCGCAGAAGAAATTGCTGGCACACGTGAAAAGCTCGGCTGGTCATCCCCTGCTTTCGTTATTCCTGACGATGTATTGGCTGCATGGCGCAGCTTTGGCACACGTTCGCAAGCCGAATACCAAGCATGGACGAAGCGCCATCAGGCATCCGCCAACCGCGCAGCATTCGATACCGCCATTAAAGGTGATATCAGCATCGCTGCGAAAGACGCATTGAAAGCGTTCAAAGCAAAAGCAAAACAGGAAAAACCAAAACTTGCCACACGCGTTTGCTCCGGCAATACGTTGGAAAGTTTACTGCCAAACGTACCGGAACTGATTGGCGGTTCTGCCGATTTAACGGGTTCTGTAAACACCTATGTCAAAGGCTTTGGCAATATTATGCCGGATTTCAAGGGCCGTTATATCCATTATGGTGTACGCGAACACGGTATGGCTGCGGCGATGAATGGCCTTGCATTGCATGGTGGCATCATTCCTTACAGCGGCACCTTCCTGCAATTCGCTGATTATTCACGCCCCGCCATTCGTCTTGGCGCGTTGATGAAGCAGCAAGTCATTCATATTATGACGCATGACAGTATTGGTTTGGGTGAAGACGGCCCCACCCATCAACCGGTTGAACATCTATCATCGCTGCGCGCTATCCCTAATCTGCTCGTGATGCGCCCTTGCGATAGCATTGAAACAGCAGAATGCTGGGAACTTGCACTCGCACACAAAACGGGCCCATCACTTCTGGCGCTATGCCGCCAAAACTTGCCGACCTTACGCAGCGAAGCTGGCGATGAAAACCTGTCGGCTAAGGGCGGGTATGTATTATGTGGCGATACTGCTAAACGCCAAATCACACTTATTTCAACCGGTTCGGAACTTTCGATTGCAGTTGATGCGTATGAAAAACTTAAAGCTGCTGGCATATCGGCAGTTGTTGTTTCCATGCCATGCATGGAACTGTTCAATCAACAATCCGAAGCCTATCGCAATTCCGTTCTTGGCACCGCACCACGCATCGCGATTGAAGCAGGCATCCGTATGAGCTGGGACAGATATCTCCGCCCGCAAGATGCCTTTATTGGCATGAGCAGCTTCGGGGAGTCAGCGCCGGCGCCCCAGTTGTATAAGCATTTCGGCATTACCGATGATGCTATTGTCACAACGGCCCATACTTTGCTTAAATAGCCGTTCAAATCTACAACCCAAGCTTTAAGGAATAACTGGTATGACCGTTCGCGTAGCGATTAATGGCTTTGGCCGCATTGGCCGTTTGGTATTTCGTGCAATTTTTGAATCGGGTCGCACCGATATTGAAGTCGTTGCGATCAACGATTTGGCAGATGCACAAACCAACGCCCATCTTTTGAAATATGATTCCGTGCATGGTCGCTTCCCCGGTGAAGTAACCGTCGCGGGTGATGTGATGACCGTGAATGGCAAGCCAGTGAAGGTTCTGAATGTAAAAGACCCAGCCGCTCTGCCTTGGAAAGACCATAAGATCGATATTGCGCTGGAATGCTCCGGCATTTTCACCAAACGCGCTGACGCTGCCAAACACATAGCGGCAGGCGCAAAGAAAGTGCTGATTTCAGCCCCAGCGGAAGAAGAAGATATCACCGTGGTATATGGCGTGAACCATCATTTGCTGAAGCCAGAACACACAGTTGTATCGAATGCATCTTGCACCACCAATTGCCTTGCGCCGGTTGTGCATGTATTGCATCAAGCAATCGGCATTGAAAAAGGCTTCATGACCACCATCCACTCTTATACTGGTGATCAACGCACGGTGGATACGATGCACAAGGATTATGCGCGCGCGCGCGCAGCTGCCTTGAACATGATCCCAACCTCAACCGGTGCAGCTAAAGCAGTTGGCAAAGTATTGCCGGAACTGAAAGGCAAGCTGGATGGCACATCCATCCGTGTGCCGACCGCTAACGTATCGGTTGTGGATTTCAAGTTCATCACCAAGAAGAACACCACCGTTGAAGAAGTAAATGCCGCCATCTCCAAAGCAGCTGCTGGCAGCCTGAAGGGCATTTTGGCGACCTACGATGTTCCGTTGGTATCAACTGACTTCAACCATGACCCACACTCCTCCACCTTTGCCTTGCATGAAACCAAGGTGATTGAAGGCAATCTGGTGCGTATCCTTACCTGGTACGACAATGAATGGGGCTTCTCCAACCGCATGGCCGATACCGCTGTTGCGATGCATAAAGTCGGATAAAATCTATCTCGCTTAACAAAAAAGCCGCCTATTGCTAGGCGGCTTTTTTTATTATTTGAACGTTCTGCTTATTTGCAGATCATCTTGGTTCCGTCGAATGCGTAGGTTAACCCGCGCGCTTCGCAATTCGGGATATCAATGCATACGTTTTTGCCATTGATGTAAGCTGCCTGTTGGCGTTTTGGATCGCATTCGAGAATCTTCCTGCATACAAATTTTTGCGTGGCGCTATCAAATGAAATCACTTCACCTTTATTCTTGCAGGCCGGAACCTTCTTACAGGTCGTTGAGCCATTCTCGGTCGACGGGAATTCATCAAGCGCACATGTTGGCGTCGTAGCAGCCGGTGCAGTTGTATTGGTTGGCGGCGCAGCTGTATTTTGCGCGAATGCTGAAGCGCCACATGTGATGCCAAGCACCAACATTGCAGCAACAAAAAAACCGGATAAGCGCTTCATTTCCATAACCTGTTCAAAAGAGAAACTTCAATAAAACCAGTATATTTTTAAACTATTAACAAATTTGAAATAACTAATTTTGACACAATTGGTTCCCTTACTTTGCAATGGGATAGAGGCGCGTTATCACTCTTTAACCTTGTTCTTCCAGCCCTTTTGCAATCTCGGCCAAATGCCTGGCAGCTTCCGCCAGACGGCGCTGGCGTAAGCCTGCGTCCACCGACAGGTTCTTGAGCTTGCGGTTGCCATCCTCGGCTATCTTTTTCCAATGCTGGGTTTCTGCCTGCTGCTCGCGTAAATCGCGCTGCACCTTGGCCAACTGGAATTGTAATTGTACGACTTCTTTTTGTAGGGAAGTCACCACACCGCCCCTTACTTGCACCACGTCATTGCGGCGTTCAGTAATCACTGTCTGCAATACATGAGAAAGGTTGAGGCCATCGCCATGCAACATGGTACGCGCAGCACGCAATGCTGCCATAGCTTCGCCATCATGGCCGCTATCGGCCAATGCCAATACCTTGCTGAGTTTATCTAACGCTGTCGTCGTCACATCACACCCTGAAGAACACACCATGAATCAAAAATCCCGCAATTAGGGTGCGGGATTTTTGGATTCGTGTCTAGGCGCGACCCAAATCAGTCGTGATGGTTACTTGGTAATCGCGAATTTCAGCTCACGGGCCTTCAACACACCCTGCAACTTGCCGATTTTTTCAATCAATTCAGGGCCAACGGCTTGGTCAACCGATACCAACGCCAATGCCTGATCGCCTGTACGGCCAAGGTTGAAGTTCGCGATATTAATCTTGTTATCACCAAGGAATGTTCCCAAACGGCCAATCAGACCTGGCTTATCCTCGTTACGGACGTAAAGCATATAAGGCGATGGTTCGACTTCCACGTTGAAATCGCCCAGCGCAACAATACGTGGACGTTCCGCGCCAATCAATGAACCGGCAATCTTATACGCACCCTGTTCGGTCTTAAGTGTGATACGCAGCAAGGTCGGGTAATCGCGGTTCACTTCACGCTTGGTTTCAGAAATTTGAATATTGCGTTCGCGTGCAATCACCGGCGCATTAATCATGTTCACGCTATCCAATTGTGGACGCAGGATGGACATAAGGATAAGCGCAGTCATTGGCTTGGTATTCAGGCCTGCCGCATGACCTTCATAGTCAATCGCAATTTCCTTGATGCCAGTATCAATCACTTGACCACAATAGCTTCCAAGGAATTCGGCAAGACGCATATAGGGGCGCAACTTAACCGCGTCTTCTGCCGATAGCGATGGCATGTTGAGCGCGTTCACAACTGCGCCGCTTACCAAATAATCGGACATTTGTTCTGCAATTTGCAGCGCCACATTTTCCTGTGCTTCGGTCGTCGATGCGCCAAGATGCGGGGTGCAAATCACCTTTTCATTGCCAAAGAAGATATTTTCCTTGGCAGGTTCAACTGGAAACACGTCCAGTGCCGCGCCTGCACAATGGCCGCTATCGATTGCAGCCTTAAGGTCGGCTTCGTTCACCAAACCGCCACGCGCGCAGTTGATAATGCGAATGCCTTTTTTGCACTTCGCCAGCGACTTCGCATCAATGATATTCTTGGTGGATTCGGTCAGTGGGGTGTGCAACGTGATGAAATCTGCACGTGCAAACAATCCATCCAGCTCGACCTTTTCAACGCCCAAATCACGTGCGCGTTCTTCGGATAAATAAGGATCGAACGCGATAACCTTCATCTTCAAGCCAACACCGCGATCGGCAACAATGGAACCGATATTACCGCAACCAATCACGCCAAGGGTCTTGCCGAATAATTCAACGCCCATAAAGCGGTTCTTTTCCCACTTACCTGCATGGGTCGATGCATTGGCTGCTGGCAATTCACGCGCCAAGGCGAACATCATCGCAATCGCGTGTTCTGCTGTGGTGATGGAATTACCGAACGGGGTGTTCATAACCACCACGCCACGACCCGTGGCTTCTGGAATATCCACATTATCAACGCCGATGCCTGCACGGCCAACCACCTTCAAACGGCTGGCGGTTGCCAGAATACCCTTGGTTACCTTGGTAGCAGAGCGAATGGCCAAGCCATCATACTGGTTGATGATTTTATCCAGTTCATCCGGCTTCAAGCCGGTTTTTACATCAACGTCAACGCCGCGTTCCTTGAAAATTTCAACGGCGCGTGGGGATAGTTCGTCAGAAATAAGCACTTTTGGTTTAGCCATGAGGACACCTTTTATGATTGTAGATATTATTTGGAAATTTTTAGAAAGACGGTTAGCTGCCGATGATTATCTGGCAGGAACCTTATGCAGCAGCGCGTAGCTCGGATTTGGCTGTGGCGAATGCCCAGTCAATCCATGGCAACAACGCCTGAATGTCTGATGTTTCAACAGTGCTGCCAACCCAAATGCGAAGACCCGGTGGGGCATCGCGATATGCGTTTGCATCCAAAGCTGCGCCTTCTTTTTCCAAAAGGCTGTTGATCCGTTTTGCGAAAGCCGCACGGCCTTCTTCGTTCAACTTCAGATAGTCAGGATCGGTAAATACGAAACATACCGATGTGGTGGAACGGGTTGCTGGATCTTGTGCAAGGAAATCGACCCAAGGGGTGCGTTCAATCCAGTCAGCAAGAACCTTATAATTAGCTTGGTTGCGTTCAACCATGCCTTTTGCGCCGCCGATGGATTTAACCCAGTTCAGCGCGTCAATCACGTCTTCTACGCACATCATCGATGGGGTATTGATGACTTCACCGGTAAAGAAGGCTTCGTTGACTTTGCCCTTCTTAGTGATGCGGAAGATTTTTGGAATTGGCCAAGTCGGCGTATGGCTTTCAAGGCGCTTGATAGCACGTGGGCTCATCACCACCATGCCGTGCGCAGCTTCGCTGCCTAGCACTTTTTGCCAAGAGTATGTCACAACGTCGAGCTTATCCCATGGCAATGGCATAGCGTAAACCGCCGATGTCGCATCGCAAATGGTCAACCCTTCACGGCTGTCACTAATCCAGTCAGCATTGGCAACTTTAACGCCAGAAGCTGTACCGTTCCATGTGAACACGATGTCGTGTGCAGGGTTTGCTTGTTTCATATCCGGCAACTGGCCATAAGCAGGCACGAATTTGCGGGCATTTGGAATCTTCAGTTCATCAATGATATCGACAACCCAGTCTTTGCCGAATGCTTCCCATGCGAATACATCAACTGGGCGCGCGCCCAAAAGGTTCCACATCGCCAGCTCAACAGCGCCGGTATCGGAACCAGCAGTGATACCAATCTTATAATCTGCAGGAATACCGAGCGTTTCACGCGTCAGGTCAATAATTTGTTGCAGCTTAACTTTCGCTTCTTTTGCGCGGTGCGAGCGGCCTAACAAGGCGCCTTTAATCGCATCGAATGTCCAACCCGGACGCTTGGCAGTAGGCCCACAGGAAAATCCGGGGTTCGCCGGTTTTTTTTGGGGCTTTTGCGCTGGTTGAGAAACATTACTCGTCATTGTATTCGTATTCGCCGTGTTAATCATGTTGGCTATTCCTTCCAGAATAGAAGCATTCCGTTGGGGGAATGTGACCCAATTCCTAGACTAACAAGCATTTCCGATACGAGTCAAACAAGAATAATAAAAAAAATCAAAAAAAAGAGGCCGCCTGCTTTTGAAGCAGACAGCCCCTCTTAAAACTCAAAAAACTGACAGAACTACTTGGGTTCTGGCGCTTGTGCGGTTGTACGTTCTTGCAAGGTTTTAATAAACGCATCCAAGTCACCACCGCTCTTTTGGATTACGGCAGCAAATTCCGAACGCTGGGTCACGGTCATGCTCACGCCTTCCACAATCACGTCAATAACCTGCTGGCGGCCGCCTTTATTGCGTACGCGCCAATCCACCTTAACGGGAGGTGCGGATGCGTTTGGCTTCACGATAAGGCCAGTAACATAGGTATCGCGGTCATCTTCCACCTTTGCTTCGGTCACTTTCCATGTTTCACCATTATAAAGGCTGAAACGATCGGAATAAATTTGTACCACCAGCTTTTCAAACAGCTTCAAGTATTTGCTGCGTTGTTCTGCGGATGCGGCCTTCCATGTGGTTGGGCCAAGTGCGAACTTGCCAAGCAAGTCCAAATCAAAATCATTCACCAACATATTATGGAATGTTTTTGCCGCAGCTTCCGGGGTTACGCTTTTATCAGCCAAGGTTGAAATTGCCTTGTCACCCAATCCTTGAATGAACTTGCGGGCAGCATCAGCTTGATCAGCACGAGCTTCGCCAGAAAAAGTTAGAGTTGCAACCACTGCTGCAACTAAGGTTAGAAAAAATGCTCTACGCGTTAGTGATATTAGTGCAGCCATGACCTTAAAACTCCCCCTAGGAGATTTCGTGTTGGGAAAAGAAGAGTGTTTTGTATAGCAAGCCCCACTCTCTTTGACTAGACCACCTTAGCAAAAAATTGCGGCCAAGCGGTGTCATGGGTGTGGCGGATAAAGCTATCCACATATATAATATTCAGTGGAAGACTTAAAACCTGTTCAAAATCTCGCTGCGGCTAAGGATTATGGGTGTTTTTCGAGAACCGGAACGCAAGCGTACATTTAAGTACGCGCGTACCGCCCCGCTTTGCGGGTTATTATAATGTCCTGCAAAGCAGGACAGGGAGAAAACAACCATAAGCCAACATCGCAGTTAGAGATTGTGGATTGGTTTTTAGACGTTAAAGCGGAAATGGCAGATATCCCCGTCATTCATGACGTATTCCTTGCCTTCCATGCGAAGCTTTCCAGCATCACGACAAGCAGCTTCTCCGCCCAACTTTAAAAAGCTATCGATATCGATAACTTCGGCTTTAATGAAACCTTTTTCGAAATCAGTATGAATGACGCCCGCCGCCTGTGGAGCCTTGGAATTGCGCTTTAATGTCCACGCATGTGTTTCTTTAGGGCCCACGGTAAAGAACGTAATCAGGTTCAATAATGCGTAACCCGCACGGATAATGCGGTTGAGGCCCGGCTCGCTCAATCCCATGCTGCTTAGATATTCTTTTTGTTCTTCTGGGGTTGCCAGCTGTGAAACCTCGGCTTCAATCGCCGCTGAAATCACAACTGCTTCGGTCTTTTCTGCTTTGGCACGCTCGAATACTTTAGCGGAATGGGCATTACCGTTCGCGGCTGCACTTTCTTCGACATTGCATACATATAATACTGGCTTGGCGGTAATCAGCTGTAAGTTACGGAAATGCGGTTCTTGCGCGGCGGTTAATGTGCCAAGCATTTTGCGTGCGGGCTCACCCGCTTGTAATAGCTTCAACGCGGCTTCCATGACTTCCATGGCAGTTTTTGCTTCCATATCGCCTGATTTGGCTTTCTTGGAAATCGCGTTCAAACGTTTTTCCAGATTATCCATATCCGAAATCATCAATTCGGTATCAACTGTTTCGGCATCACGAATGGGGTCAACCGAACCTTCAACATGGGTAATATCGCCATCTTCAAAACAACGCAGCACGTGGATGATTGCGTCTACCTCACGAATAGTGCCAAGGAATTGGTTGCCAAGGCCTTCGCCCTTACTTGCCCCGCGTACCAAGCCAGCGATGTCGACAAATTCTAATTGAGTTGGAACAACTTTTATGGAGTTTGCAATTTTGGCAAGTTGTTCCATACGTTCATCAGGAACCGCAACGCGGCCCGTATTTGGTTCAATGGTGCAGAATGGATAATTAGCCGCCTGCGCGGCTTGCGTGCTGGTCAGCGCATTAAACAAGGTGGACTTTCCAACATTCGGCAACCCAACAATTCCACAATTAAAACCCATAATAACTCCGATAGTGTGATGTTGGCGGCAGCATAATTAAAAACGCCAGCTAATCAACCTAATTACTTACCAATTTATTGATATAATCGCTGCTCTTGCCGTTTAACAGTAATGCAATGTTTTCAGCGGTTTTCTGCATTAACGCATCGCGCCAGCCATGCTCTGCCTTGGCAAAATCCGAAAGCACATAATTAGAAACGATTTCCGACTTATCTGGGGCTTGCGGGTCAGGATGGCCAATGCCGAGACGCACGCGCCAGTAATTCTGGCCCATATGCTCGTCGATAGACTTGATGCCGTTATGCCCGCCTGCCCCGCCGCCTTGCTTGATTTTGACTTTTGCAGGCGCGACATCCAATTCATCGTGGAACACGAAGATATTGGAGAGCGGGATTTTATAAAACTGTGCCGCGGCCTGAACACTACCACCGGATAAATTCATATAAGTCTGCGGCTTCAGAAGAATGACTTTTTCTTCGATGCCCTTCACGCTGCCTTCAGCGATTTCAGCTTGGAACTTTTTCTTCCATGGCGAAAAAGCAAAATGGCGGTGGATCTCATCCACCGCCATGAAGCCAATATTGTGACGATTATGTTGGTATTTTGAACCCGGATTACCAAGGCCCACCAATAACCACATGATCTATTACTTCTTCGCCGGAGCTTTCGCAGCCGCTGCAGGAGCAGCGCCTGGTTTCGCACCCGCCGCCGGAGCAGCGCCTGGTTTCGCACCAGCAGCAGCCGGAGCAGCAGCGCCCGCAGCAGGAGCTGCAGCAGCATCTGTTGCAGCAACAGCTGTCGTTGTTTCTTCTTCCTTAACAACCGTCGGAGCAGCAACCGAAGCGATGGTTGTGTCTTTGGAACCAAGGATTGGCGTTACATCCGCAGGAAGCTTGATATCTTCCAAATGGATAGTATCGCCGATGTTCTTGCCATCGAGATCAACGGTAATCTTTTCAGGAATCTTTTCTGGTGAACAGCTTAATTGAATTTGATGCTGCACGATGTTCAATGCACCGCCGCGCTTCAAACCAGGTGACTTGTCCTGATTGATAAATACAACCGGTACGAATACGCGCACCAATGTACCTGCGGTTACACGCAACAAATCGACGTGTAGAACACGGTCTGTTACCGGATCATACTGCACATCGCGCGGAATAACGCGAATAGCTTTGCTACCTGCTTCGATATCCATCAAGTGGGTAAAGAAACCAGGCTTCTGGCTGAGTTGAACGATAATTTTTTCTTCAAGGGAAACCATAACAGGCGCTTCCTTACCACCGTATACTACGGCTGGAACACGACCTTCAGAGCGTACCGCACGAGCATTCCCCTTACCGGCCCGTTCGCGAACTTCTGCTTTTACTTTTTGAACTTGCGTTGACATGTTATTCTCCTATTAAACGCACTTCTTTTGCGACCGTACCTCCAGGGGTGCACGTATCGCACCAACATCACAAACATTGTTCTGTTGATTTCTTATTCGAACAAGCTGGAAACGGAACGCTCCTCGCTTATCCGTAATACGGCTTCAGCGAGTAATGGAGCAACGCTCAGTTGTTCAATTTTTCCAGAGGCTTTCACCTCAGGAGTGGCGAGGATACTATCAGTAATTACCAGCTTTTCCAGTGGAGATTTATTAACTCTGGCCACGGCCTCACCGGACAGAACCCCATGAGTTATATAGGATTTTACTGATTTTGCCCCTGCATCCATCAGTGCTACGGCAGCATTGCACAAGGTTCCGGCGCTGTCGGCAATGTCGTCGACAAGGATACAGGCCTTGCCTTTTACCTCGCCGATAATGTTCATAACTTCGGAAACACCAGCTTGTTCGCGGCGCTTATCAATGATTGCAAGGTCCGCATCAATACGCTTTGCGAGTGAACGCGCGCGCACTACGCCGCCCACATCGGGAGAAACCACAACGATATTCTGGTCTTTCATCGTCTGCTTAATGTGCTTGATGAACACAGGCGCAGCATGAAGATTATCGAGTGGAATATCAAAAAAGCCTTGAATTTGACCAGCATGCAAATCCATGGTCAACATGCGGTCAGCGCCTGCAACCGTTAAAAGGTTCGCAACCAGCTTTGCGGAAATAGGTGAACGTGGGCCCGTCTTTCTATCTTGGCGTGCATAGCCATAGTATGGAACAACTGCGGTAATGCGACGGGCAGAGCCGCGCTTCAATGCATCCATAGTAATGAGTAATTCCATCAGGTTATCATTCGTAGGGAATGAGGTAGGCTGAATGACGAATACGTCTTCGCCGCGGACATTCTCAAGAATTTCAACGAATACTTCCATATCCGCAAAACGGCGGACAACGGCCTTGGTCAAGGCCATGCCCAAATGGCTGGCAATCGCTTCGGCTAAAACACGGTTACTGTTACCTGCAATCAGCTTCATGGACACATCTTATATATAGGTGGGAACAACCACCTTCTTGTAGCATTCCAGCAGCCCTGCGCCAAGCCCAACTTCATATTAATAGTTGCACGGGCGCCCGCTACATATAGCTGTTGACGACCCCGCCTACCCCCTTTATACAAAACGGTCTTGAACTGCTGAATGGCGCGCATGCCTAAAGCAAAACGTAAGAAAGAGTAAAAATGGCTACCCATAAATCCGCAGAAAAACGCGCACGCCAATCGATTGTTCGCACTGCACGTAACAAAGCACGCAAATCACGCGTTCACACTGCAACACGCAAAATCGATGAAGCAGTAAGCAAAAAAGATTATAAAGCAGCACAAGAAGCGCTTCGCTTGGCACAACCAGAAATTGCACGCGCAGCAAGCAAGGGCATGATCCCTAAAAAACGCGCAGCACGTAAGATGTCACGTCTTTCAGCACGCGTTAAAAAGTTGAAGCAAGCTTAGGCTTGCACGACCCACACGAATTCAATAGATTTAAAAACACTGCTGCACAAACAGCAGTGTTTTTTTTATGACTGTGTTTTATAAAAAATTTTGTACTGCAAAAAATGTTTGCAGAAAAACTAACCAAAAAGTCTAACAAAAAAATTCTTCCGATAATCACTCTGCGTTTCGCAGGGTGATGAAGATTTTTAGTTTTCTGTCAATCCGAAATTTTCTCAAAAACCGTGTTTTGAATAAAAATTTTTGTTCTCGCTTTTGTCCCCTTGCAGGTTGATTGCTGAGTGGTCTAATGTGTTTTTGTTAAGACGGTTTGTCAGAAAAAATAATCGCGCATCTCTCGATGCAAATTATTTTTTAGAAAGCCAAGAGACAGAAACGGTTTGCAAAAATCACCTGATTTTTAAAAACCATCCGGGCTCTTTGCTTCTAACAATCCCTCCTTCGACACACGGCTATTTGAAACCAACCATTTAAAACGTATTTTACAATTTGTGTTTTTTGGGCCTTCACGTGAAGTGCTCCCCATGACAACGCTGTATCATCACGTTTTGATTTTAGATGAGGTAACTATGATGCAACGTGTTCAGCTAACTCTTTCGTCCCGCGCTTTGAAGATGGGACACGCTGAACCCAAGAATGCATCACCGTTGTCATCATCCGTTTCATCAGCAACTCCTTCACACTAATAAAAAAGACGTTAGTCAATAACGCTCGCCTTGTTCCCGAATTCGGGTCTAGTCTTTGATTGCTTTTTGGTTGAAAGAATAAAATATGTCCTCATCGTTTGGTTCACACAGCTCCGTTTCCGCTTCCCCATCCTGGGAGTTGGTAAAGGGCAAAATCCGCGAGCAGTTTGGTGAAACCATCTTCAAACGTTGGCTGGAACCGCTTATTTGCAAGCATTGGGGCGCCGAAGTGCATCTGGCACTTCCAACCCGATTTATGAAAGATTGGGTCGATACCCATTATACTGAAAAGCTGAAGACCCTGTTCCAGGAAGTCGATGCAACCGTCAAAGAAATTCAAGTCACTGTCGAAAGCGCCCTTACCTCTTCAGATGCCACCCGTCCCGCAGCTTCTGCAAATGTCCACGCGCTGCGCTCCGATGATAAAGCTCCCCGCACCATTTCTTCAAATGTTGGCCAAACAATTGGATTATCCAACACCGCTGGTGGATACACTGGCGACCGCGACGATATTTCATCCCCGCTTGATCCACGCTTCACTTTTGAAAGCTTCGTCGTCGGTAAGCCGAACGAACTAGCCTACGCAGCCGCACGCCGCGTTGCCGAAGCAAACCAAGTAAGCTTCAACCCGCTCTTCCTCTATGGCGGCGTTGGTTTGGGTAAAACCCATTTGATGCATGCTATTGCGTGGCATATCCGCAAGAGTAATCCTGCACGCCGCGTGATGTATCTATCGGCTGAAAAGTTCATGTATCAGTTCGTACGCGCATTGCGTTTCAAAGATACCATGGCGTTTAAAGAACAATTCCGCTCCATCGACGTGCTTATGATTGATGATATTCAATTCATCAGTGGTAAGGATTCAACGCAGGAAGAATTCTTCCATACCTTTAATACATTGGTTGACCAGAACCGTCAGGTGATTGTCTCTGCCGATAAATCTCCGCACGATTTGGAAAAGATTGAAGAACGCCTTCGCTCCCGCCTTGGCTGGGGTCTATGCGCCGATCTTCACCCAACCAGCTATGAATTGCGTCTGGGCATCCTACATACCAAAGCTGAAGCGATGAAATGCGCTGTTCCGGAAAAGGTTCTGGAATTCTTGGGTCACCGTATCACATCCAACGTCCGTGAGCTTGAAGGTGCATTAAACCGCATCATCGCCCATTCACAATTGATTGGCCGTCCCATCACCTTGGAAACCACCCAAGAATTGCTTCAAGATTTGCTGCGCGCAACAAGCCGCCGCGTGACGATTGAAGAAATTCAAAAGAAAGTCGCTGAACATTACAACGTTAAGCTGGCGGATATGCACTCCCCTCGCCGTGCGCGCGCTGTTGCCCGTCCACGCCAAGTTGCGATGTATCTGGCAAAACAGCTAACCACACGTTCCTTGCCTGAAATTGGTCGTAAGTTCGGTGGCCGTGACCACACCACCGTCATCCATGCCGTTCGCAAAATCGAAGAATTGCGCGGCGGTGATGCGACCTTGTCGGAAGACGTGGAATTGTTGAAGCGCCTGCTTCAACAATAAGTTGCAGCAATAAGCACCATCAGGGGCTGATATGGTCCAAATCAATATTGTCTATAAGAACACGCTGCGCTGCGAAGCAACGCATGAGCCATCCGGCACAACGCTTATCACCGATGCGCCCAAAGACAATCAGGGCATGGCGGCCAGTTTTTCGCCGACCGATTTGGTGGCAACCGCGCTTGGCACCTGCATCCTGACCACGATGGAAATTGTGGCGCGGCGCATGGATATCGCACTGGATGGCGCAACCGCCACCGTTGAAAAAGAAATGGCAACCGCACCTTCGCGTAAAATCGGCAAACTAACGGTCCATCTGACTATTCCGGTCAAAGTCAGCGATGAAGCGCGGCAAAAACTTGAACATGCCGCACATGCCTGCCCTGTGCATAAAAGCCTGCACCCCGATGTCCAAATGCCCATCACCTTTAGCTGGGCATAAGCTCTTGCCAATCGGCTAAACTCTTGTTACGAAAGAGAAGTAATTCTCGCCTCTCCTCATTAACGGATTCCCTCATGAAGGTTGTTCTGGAACGTAACGTTCTCCTTAAAACACTCGGCCACGTGCAAAGTGTCGTTGAGCGGCGCAATACCATCCCCATTCTGGCCAATGTACTCATCCGTGCGGATAAAGACGGCGTGTCGTTTGTTGCCACCGACATGGATTTGGAAATGACCGAAAAGGTCGCAGCGCAGGTTTCAAAACCCGGTTCCAAAACCGCACCCGCCCATACCCTTTATGACATCGTACGCAAACTTCCCGAAGGCGCGCAGGTGGAATTGTCTGCAACCGATAGCGGCAATCAGATGTCACTGTCATCTGGCCGTTCGAACTTCAAACTCGGCTGCTTGCCGGTGGATGATTTCCCGACCATGTCGGAAGGCGATTTACAACATCGCTTCACCTTGTCATCTGCCGATTTCAAAACATTGATTGACCGCACCCGCTTTGCGATGTCGGTGGAAGAAACCCGTTATTACTTAAACGGTATCTATATCCACACAACCAAGACCAAAGGTGATTTGGCAGTATTGCGCGCCGTTGCAACCGATGGTCACCGTTTGGCACGTCTTGAAATGCCTGCCCCACGCGAAGCTGGCGCCATGTCCGGCGTTATTTTGCCGCGCAAGGCCGTTGCTGAAATCCGCAAATTACTTGATGAAACCACAGCAGATATCACCATCGCCCTATCATCCAGCAAGGCACGGGTGAGCTTTGACAACGTGGTAATGACCTCCAAGCTGATTGACGGCACCTTCCCTGATTATGAACGCGTTATCCCAACGGGCAATGACAAGGTTCTGGAAGTTCCGGCAAAAGTTTTGGCCAATGCGGTTGACCGCGTTGCGACCATTTCATCCGAAAAATCACGCGCGATTAAAATCGCCTTAAGCAAAAACTTACTGACCTTGTCAGCAAGCAGCCCCGAAGCTGGCAGCGCGGTTGAAGAAATGGAAGTTTCCTATAAGGGCGAAGCGATTGAAATCGGCTTCAATGCACGCTACTTGCTCGACATCCTTTCACAAATCGAAGGTGAAGGCGCACGTTTCAGCATGAACGACGCAGCATCTCCTACCATCGTTCAAGATGTGTCGGATGCCAGCGCGCTTTACGTGCTGATGCCGATGCGTGTTTAACTAAACGATGACCGCGCAGGCGATTATCCGCCTCCATCTTGAAGCCTTTCGTAACTACGACACCCTCAATCTTGAATTGGCTCCATCGCCCGTCATTCTGGTCGGCGAAAACGGTGCTGGCAAAACCAATATCCTTGAAGCCATCAGTTTGCTTAGCCCCGGGCGTGGCCTTCGCCGTGCAGCCATTGCCGAACTCCACAATACCCATATCCCGCCCGAAAAGCCGTGGTCAGCTTTTTTTGAACTGCATGGCAAACGCGGCGATGTAAACATCGGCATGGGACGCGATCCTGAAAGTACACCGGAAAAAGAACGCAGGCTGTTGCGTATCGATGGCAAAACCGCCAAAAGCCAAACCGCACTTGCCGAACATGCGAATGTCATCTGGCTTACGCCTGAAATGGACAGGCTGCTGGCCGAAAGCGCAGGCGAACGCCGCCGCTTTGCCGACCGCCTTGCCTTCGCGTTAGACCCAGCCCACAGCACCCGCATCAACCGCTATGAGGAAGCGATGCGTTCACGCGCAAGGTTGTTGCGCGATAACGTCACCGAGGATGCATGGCTTAACGCTCTGGAATCCAGCATGGCGCAAGATGGCATCGCCATTGCCGCCGCGCGCAATG
>CAZMQI010000020.1:0-34338 GCA_964568585.1 uncultured Rhodospirillales bacterium | reverse complement strand
TTGACGAAGTGGTGATTCATTGCTGCGCGGGTGTAGAATCCGCGCCTTTTTCCGGCAAATTCCTTCGCCAAGGTAAGTTGACCGAAGCTTCCGAACTCATTGAAAAACAAAAAGCCGAAAACGCAATTTCCGAAGCTCAGGAAATCGCCGCGCAATATGCACTTGCTGAAATCCTGATGCGTAATGGCAACGCCGCAAAAGCATGGCCGCTTATCCGCGAAAGCGATATTTACAAAGCAGGCTTTGACATCGGCGCTCTAAACTACGCGCTTTGGATTAAAGGGCTGATTGCGTGGACGCAGGAAGGCTACATGCAATCCTTCGAAGCATTCAAGCAATTAGCGGCGCAAAACCTGCCTGCACCAAACAAGGCTGCAGCTGCATTCTGGGCGGCGCGTGCTGCTGAAAAAATCGGTCTCGTTTCAGAGATGAATGCCAATATGGCCCTTGCAGCATCGTATCCACGCTCATTCTATGGCCTACTTGCCATGAATCGCACCAATACTGCTCCGCATTATAATTGGAATATTCCTTCGTTTGAAAAAGCGACGGCAGAAGCCTTCAAGAAAAATGCGGCTGGCAAACGCGCCCTTGCCCTACTCCAACTTGGCGAACGCACATTGGCACAAGCCGAACTTCGTGAAATGAATGTATCCGGGAATACATTATTGAAGAACGGTTTGCTTGCGCTTGCAAACCGCTATGCGCTTCCATCGCTTTCGGTTCAAGTAGGCAGCGCGTTTGGCGCAAAATATGATGCAGCATTATATCCGCTTATTCCGTGGCAGCCGGAGAATGGCTATACTGCCGACCCTGCGCTGGTTCTAGCGATTGCCAAGAATGAATCCCATTTCAATCACGGTGCGGTCAGCCCTGCTGGTGCAACCGGCCTGATGCAAATCATGCCGCCAACTGCAGAAATGATGCGTACGGGTTCATCAAAGAATTTAGGTGATCCGGAACTGAACGTAACCTTGGGTGACCGTTACATTGAAATGCTGACCCGCACCGATGGTATTGACAACAATTTACTGTTCATCATTGGCTCCTATAACGCTGGGCCAAGACGTATTCTGAGTCTGTATAATGCGGGTAAGAAACAAAATGGCGAAGACCCGTTATTATTCATCGAAACATTACCAATCAAAGAAACCAGAGACTATATGCAAAAGGTTATGGCCACCTATTGGGTATACCGCGCACGTTTTAATAAACCGCTCACCGCTATGGCGGAACTAACCGTCGGCCGTTGGCCAAGCTATAATCGCGGTGATGTGAAACTCACCATGAACGATAAATCTGAATAATTTTTTGTTCCTTGGTTAATTTACCCAAGATCATTCAAGTGAAAAATACTTTCGGAATCTTGTGTTAAGCTGTAACGATGCGAGCATCAACAGCCAAACAAGCTCTTTTATCTTCTGTATCCTTGGCATCTGCTGCAATATGCACCCTGCAACCCACAAGTGCCGCAGACGCACTTGTTATTAAAGGTCAGGCCGCTTTTGAAGAGGCCATAGCAAACAGATACCGCGCAGTTCTGCCGGCTGAATCAATGCCAGATGTAATGAGTAAGCTCAAAGGCGCAAAAGCTTGTCTTTTAGCAAACCCCAACAATCCTACAGATGAACAGCTGATTAGCGTAGCAGGCTTTAATGCCAAAGCGTTTATGGATGCAATTACCTACGCCAGAAACTTGCCCGGATATAATGATGGTACGCCCACCCCAGTGCGAGAAACAATTTGTGCGTATTTGGAACTTTCTTCAAAAAAAGCAAGCCATGCCCACGGATATTACAATTCAGAAATCGGGCTTTCGCGCGTTAAAATGGGCACGATGTTAAATACAGCAGACACAGTGTATCACGAACACACCCATGCACGGTGGCATGTTATAAACGGAGATGATCAAGGTACAACCACAGGCGATGAGTTACTTGCCGATACTGTACTGAATGAGGCAAGCGCCTTTGCGCGTACGTTCATAGCATTTCAAATCAAACGCATGACCACATCTGATAAGCGCGAAGCAATGGCCATTAATGGGCACCTGAAAAAAGAATACCCGCTCTCTTTTGAAACTTTTAAACAACTAGAAGAGCTTTATGGTCCAGAACGGATTAAAGAACATATTACAAGAACAGGCCAGCTACCGCCTGAAATTGCTCGCTTACTGATTATTGAAATTATGGAAGAACTGATAGACCGCGATTATGGCGCCTATATTAAAGAGCTAGATAAGACAAATCTCGATGTAAGTATAACCCTAGACGATGCCGAGGTTAGAAGATTACTCAGTTTTAATGGCGGGATGTTTGGCGGAGCATCTTCATGGGAAGGTTTCACAGCGCATGTTGTAAGTAAAATCCCGGTTATTCAGCTAATTACAGAAAAACCGGATTCTAAAAAATATAATCGTCCGCTGTCTGCTGTTGCCAGCGTTGCTACTGCATTAAATCAAATCATTAATACTGCAAATAAGGATTGGGATATGTCTGTCTTCGCGGGGATAGATCTTACCGGCTATTTATTCCATAATGACGCGACTAAGGCGGAATTTATTAGGCGTGACTTACAAACGTTGTTTGATATCGCGATAGATCGCTCGCAAAACATCACTGGCTTAAGCGATGCAAAGAAGCTGGATCTACAATCATATTTGTTTCAGGTAAGGACCAATGTGCTTGATGCTCCTCCTGCTAAGAATAACCCAGATGCAACAGACATGTATCCACACACATCTACGGTGGTTAGGGTACGTAACTTATTCAAATCACTTTCCACCCCGAATCCTTGTATTTCCTTCGCGCCATTATGGGGAACAGAGACTGTTACGGATTTGACTAAAAATCCGATGACACGCAACCCCGCATTCATAGAGCATCTCGAAAAGCTAGCTTTTGCTGCTAAAAAGTCACTTGCTGCCATTAAAGGCTATAGCCCGGGATTAAAGTCACAAATTGACGAAATGATTGATGAGGCGATTGCAGCGGTAAAAGATAGCAGACCACCAAACTTTCCAACAACGATGCGCGGCTTATCGCCAAAACAAAGCAGAGCATCTTGCGGCTGATCAAAAAGTCTTGATTCAATAGCCATCTTACCCAAGATTTATTTCCAACAAACATCGTAGCGCGAAATAATTTTGCAGTCGGCTCAATCTGCTGCTGCAACGTGTCACACTCGTCAGCCGTTCACCGCGCAAATCATAATACTACTTGTTGAACACAAAAATCCGTATTTAGATAAGCTGGTTCGAAATTGCATCAAATGTAGAACGAATTCGAAATGATAAATAAACAGTTAATGTGCATGTAACCATGAGTGTTAATAAGACGTATACGAGGCGCTGCTAAAGTCATCCAATATTCATTCTACTTTGCATGGAATTTGAATGCCAACATCATTAGACTCTAAGCATGTACTAAGAGAAGTTGAGCTAGCCATCAACGAGCATAACTATGGTCGTTTATACGACCTTGGTATCAACCTCGTTAAAAAAGCTGCAAACGAGAATTCTTCTTGGCTTGAAGCCGTAGTGATCATCACGGGCTACCTTGTTAAGAGTGAGCCCCATTTATGGGATGCCGTTGATTTATCCAAGCGCGCCGCATTACAGGCACCCGACCAGTCCCGTTTACAAGAATTAACAACCAAATCGCTCGTCGTATGTATCAACGCATTCGGTGAACCGGAAGACCGTATTAAAGCCAGTTATTCCGTTGTTTCGGTTGCCCCAAGCGCCAGCCCGTTAATGGCAATCTGCCTTGATATCATGCTGGATAACATCCCTGCGGTTGAAGAGCCATCAACCCGCAAGCAATACATCAAGATGGTTATTTATTATTCACCAAAAGGCAGCCCGGCAATCAAACGCGCGGAAGTATTGATGATCAAGACCCATGCTGAAATCAAGCAAAACACAAAGATGGATACAGTGAAGAAAGGTGATGGTTCGGCATTACTTGGCTTCCTTGATCGCCACCAAACCAGCGTGGAAGACTTATTCAAGAAAAATGAAAGCAACTAGCTAATTCTATAACGCCATTAGTTATTAGCCCTATATTCACATCTCGTTCATAAACATAAAAAAACGTTAACCATGACGTGTTGTTTTATGCTGCATCGAACTTATCACAAGATATTTCATACGCAATTCAGATTTCATTGACTCTATTGGGTTAAATTTAGATTACCTTGCACAGTTTTTTATGGGATTAGCCAGTGTCAAAAACATTCATGCTACGTATCCTATTATCGGTATGTTTGATGATAGCCGCTACTGCGCCAACAACGGCAGCACTCGTCAAAACTGAATTTGATTGGGTACAGGAATGGGCAAACATTGAAGGCAGTCAAAATTCTGTAAAGCAAAGTATTCTGCGCGCGCTGGATCGTTGCGCGGGTCCTTCAATTAAACAAACAGACATCAAAACGTATGAAACGGATTTAAATAAAGACGGCTTGAGCGATTATATTGTCGATTTGAAAGCCATTGCCAAAGACACCAAACCAACATGTGATGATTTACCGTGCGTGGGTAAAGATTGCTACATCTGGGACTTCGTAAAGAAGCAGCCCGATGCAACGCAAATGCTTGTCTCTAAAAAACCAAGCGATCCTGCTTGCCCGCCAACTGCTGGAGCAAATACCAGTTGCTTGAACTATTGTGCAGCAACCAAAGCTCAATGCCCGTTACTATTCCGCGATGTGTATTTTCTGGTATGGAATGGCCGCGCTGTTGATTGGCAGATGCATGCAACCAATGACTTGCCAAAAGGCCGCTCCATTACTCCTAACCCGGCATTTGGCAATGTATTGTCCATCAAGCTCGGTGAGCGTGATGGCCTATGCAATGATCAGGAAATTTCACAAAATGGTGGCGAATGCGTGAAGTATTACCAGTGGGATTCAAACATCCATTACCTTCGCGATATTTGGCGTCCGGTTGTGTCAACTTCCGGTTCATGGCCGCAAGAGGATATGTATAACTTCACACGCTGGAACCATCAGACCCTTACCAAAGGCAAAGGCGAACAGATTATTGATAACACATCGGTGAATGGCTTTGCGATTAAACTGAAGCCTGGCAGCAACATCTCTATCAACTCTGCCGTTGGCAAAGAAGGCACCTGTGAAGTCGCCTGCCCTGAAGTTGATGGTGATGGCGATACAGCTGAAGACTGCCGTGAAGTCGTGACACATGAATCGGTTGAAGATTGCCATTACGAAGACAGTAACGGCAAACAGGTTGTCAACCTTCCACCTGAATGCACCAATACCGATATGGGTCGCAAACTGGTGGATATGGACAATGCGTGCGATCAGAAAAAAATATGCACGACAAAAATCATCGATAAAACAAGCATCATCTGTGTGCCCAAGAAAGTTACGATCGGCGACGATGTCACACGCAAAGATGGCGCATGCTTTAAAACCTGCTACAAGGACTTTAAATATACCTGCATGGATATGAAAAGTGATGAAGCGGTGTCGTACTTCATTCCAAACAACACGCCGGAAGAATTCAGCTCATTCTATAACCATCTGCCGTCCAAGGTAAAAGTAAGCGAATGCGAACGTCGCTATACCCCATGGCAAGGCAACCCGACCGCTGTTGAATTCCTGCGTGGACGTGCGAAGGGCACGCCATTAACATCCGATGTATGTGCATTGATTACGGATATTCCGTGTGACTCATCGGTCGTTGTATCGCTCACCCGCGGCTGCGAAGCATCCCTTGGCAATGATTTGGATTGCGGACAGTGCAACATCGATACGCGTATTGATGCGGCAGACAGAAATCTATCCTGCTCGCAAACTGTAACCTGCTTCGGCGCAGCCTGCCCGGTTGTAACCCCTACTGGCGGTGATGGCGGCGGTGGCGGTGGTGACTGCATTGCCGGTGATGTGCTGGTAAATATCGACACACATAAAGCGAAGGAAGCCTCAGAGCTGAAGGTTGGCGATACCGTGCTTGGCTTCACCGCGGCAAACCCTGAGCATATTTTCAAAACCAAGATTAAGGAAATCAAGGTAACCCCTGGTGTCCAGCTTATGTCAGTAAATGACGTGGAAACGAATGCAATCCACGTATTCCTGACCCAAAGCCGTGGCCCTGTTGCTGCGAATGACTTGAAGATTAGTGACTTGCTGATTAAGAGCGGCAATACGACCGAAGTCGTCAAAGACGTAAAACGCTTGGAAACCAAAGCGCCCGTCTATACGATTATCCTTGAAAATGCGGATGGTTATATTGCTAATGGCTATCTGGTATTCAGCAAAAGCAAGGATGTCACGGTCCACCCAAAGGCTAAGGCTGTTAAGTAGAACGTGTCATTTTTGAACTTCGCATCACATTAGTGTTCAAAGGATACCCCATGTTCACATTCTCATGCTTACCTTCTGTGATACAGCGCGCCTGCCTTCTGGCTTTTGTGATTGGCTTGTGCATTCCCCACAACCCACTAATGGCCGCGGAGGGAGAAAAACCTGCCAAAGCTGAAGCCGCCCATATCACATGGGACCATGCGCCGAAATATATTCAAGAACAAATCAGAAATGTGGTGCTCAATTGTACCGAAGGCACGCTCACGCCGGATAAAGCACGCATTTTTGAATACAAATTACCCGGCCAGCTTACCCACTATGTTTATGATTATACGGCATGGGAAAAGCACCCTTTAATGTCGAATTGCCAGAACAGCCCTATTTTGTGCAATGAATCCGGATGTTTGATGACGGTATACACCCAGATTAAGCCCAATGTATTCAAACAATCCTTGCGTACCTATGTGCTGAAACTGGCCGCAAAAAATATTCCTGAGCGCGCACCCGATGGAAGCAGCATCATGACCCCGGGTTTTGAAATGACGCAGCATAAATATTCCTGCCGTCTTGTGAATGGCGGAGATGCACCATGCACACTTAACTTCACATGGAAGAATAACAAATTCACGTATTTTGGTTTCGGCGCGAAAGATGACCAACCGCCTATCGAACCGCCGCACGAAAAACAAGATCCACCATCCACATCTGAAGACGAATAATTATACTGCGTTCCCTGCTGCCCATCCGCTCGACCAGGCCCACTGGAAGTTATAGCCACCCAGCCATCCGGTGACGTCAACCGCTTCGCCAATCACGTATAATCCCTTCACATCATTCGCTTCCATGGTTTTGGATGATAATGCGTTGGTGTCAATACCGCCCAGCGTGACCTCAGCCTTGGCATAACCCTCAGATCCCGTTGGCATTAAAACCCAATTTTTCAACAGTTTAGCGGCGTCTTTTAATGCTTTATCGGGCATGTTGCCGATGGCGGCGTTGGCAAAGTATGTGTCGGTAAATGCCTGCGCCAGCCGTTGCACCAACTTTTCCGCCAAGATGGTTTTGAGTTCGGCATTGGGGCGGGATTTTTTGCGTTCCAGCAAGAATGCTTCCACATCATCATCCGGCAGCATATCCAGTGTGATGCTCTGCCCTTCGCGCCACACAGATGAAATCTGCAATATCGCAGGGCCCGATACACCGCGATGAGTGAACACCATACCTTCACGGAATTTCTTCTTGCCCATGCTGGCAATCGTCTCGGTGCTAAGGCCACTGAGCGGACGCATGAATTCCAATTCTTTATTTTGGAATGTCAGCGGTACTAATGCAGGGCGAAGCTCGGTTAATGCCAGTCCAAATTTTTTACAAATACGATGCGAAAAATCCGTTGCGCCCATTTTGGGAATGGAAAGCCCGCCCGTCGCCAAAACCAATGCTGGCGCGGTAAAAACGCCCTTATTTGTCTCAACCTTGAACCCATCGGCCTTACTTACATCGCTGATGCGCGTTTCCAGTTTGATGTCTACGCTCACCGCTTTGCATTCATCCAGCAGCATATTCAGAAGTTCATGCGCGGAATTATCGCAGAACAGCTGCCCTAATGTTTTCTCGTGATACGCAATTTTGTGTTTTTCAACCAGCGCGATGAAATCATGCTGCGTATAACCCTTTAACGCGGAAATACAAAAATGCGGATTATTTGAAAAGAAATTGGCAGGCGTTGCATGGAGGTTCGTGAAATTACACCGCCCGCCACCACTGATGATGATTTTCTTGCCCGCTTCATCCGCATGATCCAGCAGCAACACGCGCTTGCCGCGTTGCCCCGCACGCATCGCACACATCAGGCCCGCCGCGCCTGCGCCGATGATGATGACGTCAAAATTGTTTTGCTTACTCAAACTCATATTATTCCGCTATCGTTTTAATAAACTGCATACAAGTAACAACAGTAGCAATTATCTTAATTTTACCACAGGCCTTAATAATTTCTTTATTGAACTTAATACATTGTGTCGTTTCCAAAATTCATCGTTTCTCACAAAACGATTCCAACTAACACGAAAGGACAGAAAATGTCTAACACACCAACACAACGAAAAAAGCGAAACTCGCTCGCACTCTTCCTAATGACGGCCATCATGTCAATCGGCCCTAGCTTAGCCATGGCTCAAGCCGCAGCACCTGCCGCAACCGCCAATAGCGGCGACACAGCGTGGATGCTTGTATCAACCGCGCTCGTGTTGCTCATGACCCCTGGTCTGGCATTTTTCTATGCAGGTATGGTCAAATCCAAAAACGCCGTATCCACGCTTTATCAAAACGTGATTGCATTATCCGTTATTGGTGTGTTGTGGGCTGTGATTGGATATAGCCTTGCCTTTTCCGGCGACGTATCCGGCCTGATTGGCGATACCAAATACTTATTGCTGAATGGCGTAGGCCAAGCACCCGATGGCACATCGACCATCCCGCACTTGGTATTCATGGCATTCCAGATGATGTTCGCGATCATCACCCCTGCCCTAATCACTGGCGCATTCGCTGAACGCGTTAACTTCAAAGCATGGATTATCTTCCTCGCACTTTGGAGCCTTGCCGTGTACTCACCCGTTTGCCATTGGGTTTGGAATTCGAATGGCTGGCTCGCAAAGAGCGGCGCGTTGGATTTTGCCGGTGGTTATGTGGTTCACATGACCGCAGGTTACTCCGCGCTTATCGCAGCAATCGTATTCAAAAAACGCCGCGATTTTGGTCAACCACAAAAACCATACGACATCGGCATGGTGGTACTGGGTACCAGCTTGCTGTGGTTTGGCTGGTTCGGTTTCAATGCTGGTTCCGCGCTTACCTCGGGCGGCCTTGCTGCACAAGCATTCGTCAACACCTTCCTTGCTGCTGCGGTTGCGTTGCTCGCTTGGACCTTGGTTGACACCGTGAAGGATGGCAAGCCAACCCTCGTTGGTGCGTGCATTGGCGTGGTGGCTGGTCTGGTGGCGGTTACGCCAGCGGCTGGTTACGTTACAACCAGCTCAGCACTCATCATCGGCCTTATGGCGGGTGTGATTTGCAACCTTGTTGCACGCATGATTAAAGGCACGTTCAAGATTGATGACAGCCTTGATGTCTTTGCTTGCCACGGTATCGGCGGCACCATCGGCACCATCATGACTGGCCTTCTTGCAACGACGGATGTAAATCCGGCTGCTGCGATGGGCTTATTGAATGGCGGCGACAAGCTGTTCACGGCCAACCTCACGGCAGGTGTAGCGGTTGCTGCATTCAGCATGATCGTTACCTTCATCCTGCTGAAGATTGTTTCCATCTTCGCTCCGCTAAACGTCAGCGATAGCGATGAACAAGCTGGTCTTGATAGCTCCCAACATGGCGAAAGCATCAAGGGATAAGTCAGGTTTTATAAAAGTAATTAAAGGGTCGCATGAAAATGCGGCCCTTTTTTTTGTGTTGCTACCACGATAACATTATAGAATTTGATGAAATATGGCATTTCTAATTGCCATAGATTATAGTTAGTTAAAGAGCTAGACAAACATTTGAAGCGAGGCTGCATGAGAATTGTAAATGTTGAGATAGCTAATTTCAGGGCACTTGAGAAAGTCTCCGTACAGCTAAATCAATTCAGCGTAATTCTTGGTGAAAACGATGTTGGAAAAACATCGTTTCTATATGCACTCGAAACATTCTTCCAACAAAAAAAGCTGACAGATAAAAAATGCTGGTACATGGAGAGAACAGATACTCCAATTCGTATAGTATTAACATTTTCAGGATTTGCAGAAGACGCAGACCTTTCTAGCCTACTTCGTACTAATAAAACTTTAGTCATTAGTGCGCTTTTTAATTTAAATGAAAAACCAACCTATCAAGCAATACTTGATGACCAGTCTGCACTAACTGTGCCTCCAACAATTTTAAAGAAATGGTTTTCGGAAGACCGCTTTCATTTCATACCTGTGCGCAGAGATTTGAATGTTCAGTTTTCCATGGCAAAGACAGCTTTACTTGGCAAATTACTTAGGGCGCAAATGAAAGCTGCTATTGAAGCTCAGGGCGCCAATGCGTCTTTGGCTGAAATTAAAGCTATATTGAATACCGCTATTAATGAACCGCGCGAAAAAATGCAACTATTTCTCAGGGAGCAGTTACACAATAACTCTATTGAATTAGGATTTAATGATTTGGAGATAGACCCGACTGAAGGAGTAAGTTTTTCAGTCCAATTGTCCGATGATCGTGTACAGAATGTTGAAATAACCTCAAGAGGTGCAGGTACACAGAACAACTTAATTATCGCCCTTTTTAGATTAATTGCCGCCTCAAATATTCAAGACAGCTTCATATTTGCGATGGAAGAACCTGAAAACAGCCTTCATCCAAAAGCACAAAGGCAACTTTTAAGCGTAATTCAGAGTATAAGTGAAGCAACACAGGTAATAGTCACAACCCACTCTCCTGTTTTCATTGATCGTAGCAAGTTTGAAAGCAATATTCTTCTTACGAGGACTATAAGAGGCAATACGGTTACAAAAACATTTGATAGGAGCTCCTTAGCATCCATAAGGGTTGATTTAGGGGTTAAAACATCTGATGCCTTATTAAAAGGTGGCGGCAATTGCGCTATATTGGTTGAAGGAAAAACAGAGGAAGATGGATTTCCAGTATTTATGGAAATGCTCGGACTTAGTGAGTTTGAACTTGGCACTTCAATCATAAACATGAATGGAAGCGACTTTCCTAGAGCTCAAAATATCATACGACTACTGAAAAGTTACGAGATACCATGTGTTGTTGTATTAGATCGTGACGCACAAGGAACTGCTAATGACTTAACTCGTATGCAAGCCACTGAGCTAACTAATCTCAAACAAATTTTTGTACTCAGCAAAGGAATGATTGAAGACTACTACCCACATGACATTATATTAGATGTTATTAACAATGAATTTAGCCCAGAGACGCCAATTCTAATCAGCGAAATTGATCAAACTCTTCGCGCGGAACAGAACATAAATCAGTATACTCGATTGATGCATGAACATGGCGCTGGCTCATCAAAAGAATATTTAAAAAGATCACTTGGCGGTAAAGGAACCAGATTGATGAAAGAACGAGGGTTACCCGTTGATGATGAAATAAAAGCTGTCTTTGCCAAAGTAGAGCAAATCGTACAGGGCTAACTAAAATAAATAGAGGGTGGGGTGAGATTACTTTGCCACGCCGCAGGCGGCTCGCAAAGTTGCAATTTTCTAGTCGTGAGCTTTGCTCACTCCTGAAAATTGTCGAACAAGGGTACGTCCACTGCGCCACGTCCGCCACTTTACCCAATGCCTTTTGGCATTGGGTAAAGTGGCGGATGGGGTGAGATTCGAACTCACGGTGAGCTTTCACCCACGCCGGTTTTCAAGACCGGTGCCTTAAACCGCTCGGCCACCCATCCAATCCGTGTGCAGTGATAAAGGGAAATCAGCCTAAACGAAAGTGTTTTTTATCAGTTTCGCGTCTTTTAACGTGATAGCAAATGGCTCTGTTTTGCCATTAAAGCCCTGCAAAACACCGCTTACCTGCACTTTGGTATTACCCACCACGCTGCCCTTTAAATCCACCACCATCAATGCGCTTTCATCACCCCTGAAGCATTCAAGGCAATGCAGCGGCGTGGTGCTGAACACATACTTCCCCATGATGCCGTAGGGCTTCAAATACCCCTCCACTATCACTTCGTTACCTATCATGGATGGGGTGAACGTAGACAGCATGACCGCCGCGCCAAACCCGCCCAGAACATCACGCCGTGAAAGCTTCATCAGATACCTATACGTTAAAGTAACGGGCCGCCGGATGATGCACCACAATCGCCGATGTGCTTTGTTCGGGGTGCAGCATGAATTCGTCGGTCAAATTGATGCCGACCTTGTCCGCTTCCAGCAATTTCAAAATCGGTTCTTGATCTTCCAGACGCGGGCATGCGGCATAGCCAAACGAATAACGGCTGCCGCGATAGCCTTGCTGCAACAGCTTTTTCATATCCTGTGCATCGTCACCCGCAATACCCAATTCGCTGCGGATGCGTGCATGTACATATTCCGCCATGCCTTCGGTGCATTCCACGGAAAGGCCATGCAGGAACATATAATCCTGATAACGGTTTTGCTGGAACCATTCGCGTGATACTTCGGATGCGCGTTCGCCCATCGTGACAATCTGGAGGCCAATCACATCGCGCTGCGATGCGTTGATGTCTTTAAAGAAATCGGCAATGCAAATGCCCAATGTGCCGTTCGCTTCAGGCTTCCTACGGGGCAATTTAAAGCGCACGATTTCCTTATTGTGGTCCTTGGCATCAAAAATCACCACGTCATTGCCGTCCGCTGCCGCTGGCCAATAGCCATAGGATGCCGTGGCGTTCAATGCCTTATCGCGGTTTGCATCTTCCAGAATGCGTTTTAAAATGGGGCGGTATTCACGGCGCGCATCATCCATATATTCTTCGATGCGCTTGCCTTGTTTCTTAAAACCCCATTGCTGCATGTACAATGACCGTTCATTCACGAACGGAATAAGCGTTTCGGCTGGCACGTAATCGATAATCTTCGGGCCCCAGAATGGCGGTGTTGGCACAACCACGCCCTTGCCCATCTGCTCGCGCTTCTCTCTTGCTGCTACTGGGTCGGTCGTATCGGCAAAAATGCTTTCTTCGGGTGTAAGCGTTTCCGCAACCTTACGGCGTGGACGCGTGCGTTGTTTTTCTGCGGTTACGAATTCGCCGAATGTTCCATCCATCACCTTGTTCATCAGGCCCAAACCATCGAACGCATCGTTCGCATAGGCAACCTGTCCGGTTGTGTAGCTTTCCGAACAATCGGAATACACATACCCGCGCGTCAACGCCGCGCCGCCCAGCATGACGGGGATGTTCAACCCCTGCTTCGACATCTCCGCCAGATTTTCGCGCATGATGACCGTGGATTTCACCAACAAACCCGACATGCCAATGGCATTGGCTTTGTGCTGGATCGCTGCATCCAAAATCGCTTCAATTGGCTGTTTAATGCCCAAATTGATGACCTTATAGCCATTATTGGTCAGGATAATATCGACCAGATTTTTGCCGATGTCGTGCACGTCGCCCTTTACGGTCGCCAGCACCATGGTACCTTTTTCCTGCCCTTCAACCTTTTCCATAAAGGGTTCAAGGAAGGCCACGGATTTCTTCATCGTTTCGGCGGATTGCAGAACGAACGGCAATTGCATTTTACCAGAACCGAATAGCTCGCCCACCACCTTCATGCCATCCAGCAATAGCGTATTGATGATTTCGAGCGGTTTATAGGTTTTCATCGCCGTATCAAGATCAGCTTCCAACCCAATGCTATCGCCATCGACGATGCGTTGTTTCAGACATTCTTCAATCGTATCGGGGCGTGCTTTCTTCACAGCATCCGCAGCAGTGCGGCCAGCGAACAATGCCATGAAGGCATGCAACGGATCGTACCCATCTTTACGTCTGTCAAAAATCAAATCTTCGGCAATACGCGCTTCATCTTCGGGAATTTTGTGCAGCGCCATGATTTTGGAATGGTGCACAATCGCGCCCGTCAATCCGCGCTTCATCGCCAAATCAAGCATCACGGAATTCAGCACATGGCGCGCCGGCGGGTTAAGCCCGAACGAAATGTTCGATAAGCCCAATATAATCTGGCATTTCGGCATTGCCTTGGCGATTAGCTCAATCCCTTCTAACGTCCACAAACCCAGCTTCCGGTCATCTTCGTTACCGGTAGCAACGGTAAACGTCAGCGGGTCGAACAATAAATCTTCAGGTGGCAAGCCGAATTCATTCACCGCCATGTCATACAAACGCTTTGCGATTTCCAATTTGCGTTCGGGCGATTTGGCCATGCCCGTTTCATCAATTGTCAGCGCAATCACCGAACAACCGAATTTCCGTGCAAGCGCAAGACGTTGGCGTGTTGGTTCTTCGCCATCTTCAAAGTTGATGGAGTTGATGATGGATTTACCGCCGTATAATTTGAGCGAGGATTCCAGAACCTTATATTCGGTGCTATCAATCACCAGCGGTGCCTGAATGGAAACGGCGAAACGCTTGATCACCTCGCCCATCTCGAACACTTCATCACGGCCAACAAATGCGGTGCAGACATCGAGTGCGTTGGAGCCTTCCTGCACCTGCTCACGCGCCATCTTCACGCAACCATCCCAGTCGTTCTTTTCCTGCAAGGCGCGCCATTGCTTACTGCCATTGGCGTTACAACGCTCGCCAATCGCCAGATAGGCATTTTCCTGACGCAAACTTACTTGGCCATAAAGGGATGCAACCGATGGCACCCAATTCGGATTACGCTTCTTGGGCTTGGGGCGTACACCATCTTCAGCGATACGGCGAAGCATTTTATCCAAATGCTCCACATGCTCGACATTCGTTCCGCAACATCCGCCGATGAAATTCATGCCGAATTCAGTGACGAAGCGTTCCAACGCATGTTCCAAATCGCATGGGCCAAGCGGGTAATGCGTTTTGCCATCTACCAATTCCGGCAAACCGGCATTCGGTTGCACACCAAGCATGCGTGGCCAGTTTTCGGAAAGCCAACGCACATGATCCATCATTTCGCGCGGGCCAGTTGCACAATTAAGACCCACCAAATCAACGCCGAGGGATTCAATAATGGTGGCCGCACCAGCGATGTCGGTACCGACCAGCATGGTTCCGGTGACTTCAATCGTCACGGTCACAAAGATAGGTGTCTTTTGTTTTAGTTCTTCCCGCGCAAGCTTTGCGCCATTCACCGCGGCCTTGATTTGCAATGGGTCTTGGCATGTTTCGATCAAAATTGCATCCACGCCGCCTTCAATGAGGCCAAGCGCTTGGCGCCGGAACGCATCTTCCGCCACGTCATATTCAATATGACCCAGCGATAGCAATTTGGTGCCTGGCCCGATGGAACCAAGCGCGAAACGTGGGCGATCCGTATAATGCGAAATAGCTTCACGTGCTAATTCAGCAGCACGTTTGTTAATTTCGTGGGTTTTATCCTGCAAATCAAATTCGGCGAGCGTGACCGACGAGCCGCCGAAGGAGTTGGTCAAAATCATATCTGCGCCAGCGTCCAGATAACCTTTGTGGATTTCAACGACCAGATCAGGACGCGATAGGTTCAGAATTTCGGTGCAGTTTTCATTACCCAGATAATCTTTTTCAATATCAAGGTCGAGCATCTGCACACGGCTGCCCATAGCGCCATCGCACAGCAATACACGTTCTTTCAGTGTTTCAAGTAAATTTGCCATCTTATCCTTCGATTGACTTCACAACGGGGATAACCAGATCCGCGCGATTAAGTGTGTAATAATGAAAATGCTGCACGCCGTGTTTCTTTAAGTAATTAGCTTGCTCAATCGCTGCTGCAATGGCCGCCTCTTTGAATGCATCCGTATTGGGCGTTAAGCCAGTAAATGTCTTTTTCAGATTTTCAGGAACGGCTGCACCGCATTTGCCAGCGAATTCCACAGCCTTTTCAAAATTCGAAATCGGCAACAGCCCCGGCACAATAGGTATTGTAACGCCAGCTTGTTTCGCACGTTCGCAAAACGACAGATACGCATCATTGTCGAAAAAGAACTGGGTGATGGCACGCGTTGCGCCTGCATCTTGTTTGCGTTTCAAATTATCCAAATCCGCTTCTTTGCTTTTGGCTTCAGGATGCATTTCTGGATAGGCGGCAACGGAGATTTCAAACGCAGCGAGTTTTTTGAGGCCCTCCACCAAATCACGCGCATACGCATAACCTTGTGGGTGCGGAACATAGGCGCCATTCATTTCTGGCGCATCGCCGCGTAATGCCACGATGTGTTTGATGTTTTTCGCCCAATAATCCTTAGCAATGTCGTCAATTTCGCCTTTGGCTGCGCCAACGCAGGTTAAATGCGCGGCAGCCTTCAGGCCAAACTTGGTTTGCAACTGGTCAACCAGGGCGTGGGTACGCCCACGCGTGGTTCCACCTGCGCCATAGGTCACAGACACGAAGGACGGCTTTAGTGGCGCAAGCTCCCCCGCTACCTTGAGCAAAGCTTCTTGTAAACTTTCCGTCTTGGGCGGGAAAAATTCAAAACTAGTGGTGATGTTCGACATTTCGGCCTTGCAGTTAGAAGAATGAGGCGGAGTTTTTAAGCGCTGGGGTGTCGCTTTCTTTAATCCAATCGCTTTCCTTGATGGAACGCACTGTGCCAACGCCAATAGCGCGTTCGGTTTCCAACTCAATGAGCATGAAGATACCTGTCATACGGTTATGTGCATAGACATCAACCGGAATAGGCAGTGCCGCAAAAATGCACGTATCGACAATCGGGCCGTTGACGGTACCTTGGCGCACTTCCACTTGTTCTTCACGGTTGTGGATTTTCAAGGTGCATTGAATATCCCCGCGACCTGCAAAGCTGGGGTCGAGCCACAATACGCTGCCAACGAAGCTTTCTGTCGATGTAATCGGTGCACTGGCGGGGTACAACACATTGCCACGTGCGATATCAACATCATCATCCGTCACCAAGGTCACGGCTTGACCAGCACTGACTTCTTCAACCTGCTTACCGCTGTGATAAATGCGCGAGATGCTGATGCTGCTATTGGTGCCAGCCACTTGCAATTTATCGCCCTGCTTCACCACGCCACCATTTAGCATGCCTTGGTAACCACGGCGGTCTTCAAAGCGGATGACCGATTGCACCGGCAAACGCACACCTTGTAACGATGATGTTTGCACTTGCACTTTTTGCAAATAATCCATCATCGTTTCGCCCTTATACCATGGCATATTGGTCGATTTCTTGAATACGTTATCGCCAGCAATCGCGCTAACGGGAATGAAGGTCAGGGACAGATTTGGAACATCCGCCATCTGGTCGCGATAATCTTTCTCAATCGCTTTGAACTTGGTTTCGGAATAACCAACCAAATCCATTTTATTGGCGACAATCACGAATTGGCGAATTCCAAAGAACGCGGCGATTTTGCTGTGCCGAATGGTTTGTTCACGAACACCATGCGCGCCATCGACCAAAATCAATGCTACGTCGCTGTTTGCGGCAGCAACGGCCATGTTACGCACATATTGCACGTGGCCCGGTGTATCCGCGATACGGAAATGCCGACCTCCAAAGCGGAAATAACGATATGCCGCATCAATCGTGATACCCTGGCTGCGCTCGTCTTCCAGACCATCAAGCAAGCGGGAGTAATCCAGCACGCCGTCAACCGTTGCGCCTGCTGCCTGATCATCAGGAATAGCGCCAACGTCATATAACAAGCGTCCGATGAGGGTTGATTTCCCATCATCCACATGGCCGCAGGTCAGAAAATGTAATGTGTCTCTGTAATTCATTAGAAGTATCCCTGTTTCTTTTTCTTTTCCATCGATGCACCGCTGTCATGGTCAATCAAACGGCCTGCGCGTTCGGAAATGCGTTGGTCTTCAAGTTCAGCAATCACTTTGTCCAGCGTGTCAGCATCGGATTCAATTGCGCCTGTCAGCGGATAACAGCCAAGGGTGCGGAAACGCACGCGCTTCATCACTGGCTTTTCGCCTTCTTCAAAAACAAAGCGGTCATCATCCACCATTAAAATCTGGCCATCGCGCACTACCACGGGGCGTTCCTTGGCAAAATACAAAGGAACCATCGGGATATTCTCCGCCTTGATGTATTGCCACACATCATATTCCGTCCAGTTGGAAAGCGGCGCAACACGCATGCTGTGTTGTTCCGGCAAACGCGTATTGAACAGCAAACCAAATTCTGGGCGCTGGTTTTTTGGGTCCCACGCATGGAAACGATTGCGAAGGGAGAAAATGCGTTCTTTGGCGCGTGATTTTTCTTCATCGCGTCGTGCGCCGATGAAGATGAAATCGAATTTGAACTGGTTCAATGCAAGCTTCAGCGCATCGGTCTTCATTACTTGTGTATGAGTACGTGCGCCATGGCTAAATGGGCCGATGTTTTCTGCTTCACCACGCGGGTTGGAAAACACATGCAGCTTCAAACCCAAATCCTTGGCGATGGTGTCGCGGAACTGGATCATCTCACGGAATTTCCAGAGCGTATCCACATGCAACATCGGCAAGGGCGGCTTCACCGGATAATACGCCTTCATAATCAGGTGCAATAACGCGCCACTATCCTTACCGATGGAGTAAAGGAACACAGGGTTCTGCGCCGATGCGACCGCTTCGCGGATAATCGTAATCGCTTCTTCTTCAAGGTATTGTAGATGTGATGTTAGCGTGCTCATGCCGCTGCTCCAGACTGTTGGGTTCTATAAATAAAATCGCCAAAGCGTTCGCTTGGCTGACGGTTCTTCGCGTAATCGGCAAAAAGCCCGTCGAGGGTCTTCAAAATCTCCGCCTCATCCAGACTTTCCTTATAAAGGCGGTTCAAACGCGTGCCGGTTGAATTACCACCCAGATACATATTGTATTGGCCAAGCGCTTTTCCAATGAAGCCGATTTCAGCTGCCCAAGGCCGCGCACAACCATTGGGGCAACCGGTCATACGAATACTGAACTCATTCTTATCCAATTTATGTTTGGCAAGTAACGGTTCAAGCTTGGTGATTAAATCAGGCAGATAACGCTGCGCTTCGGCCAACGCCAGACCACAGGTGTTCAATGCAACGCATGCCAAGGCATCCTTACGGATGTTGGAAAATCTGGTGTGATCAATCCCGTGCTTTGCCAAAATCTTTTCAATTGTCGGTTTATTCTTGCTGGCGATGTAGGTAAGCAAAATATTTTGATTACCCGTAAAACGGAATTGGCAGAAGCCGGTATCGGCGCATTCCTTCAATGCGGTTTTAATCGCATAGCCGGGCAAATCCATGATACGACCGCTTTCAACGAATAGGGTGCAGAAATGCTCCCCATTCTTGTCTAGTTGCCAGCCGTAATGGTCAACGCGTTCGATGAACTTGTATGGCTTTTCTGCGCCGAATTTAAAGCCAGCATGCTTCTCATTCATGCGTTTTTCAACTTCGGCCTTGTAAACATCCACGCCCAAACGGTCGACGGTATATTTCAAACGCGATAGTTTGCGGTCGCTACGGTTTCCGTAATCGCGCTGCACAGCAACGATTTGCCAGCAAGCATCCAGAACCTTGTCCTTTGGCACAAAACCAATGGTAGTTCCCAAACGCGCATAGGTTTCGGCATTACCATGGGTGGTACCCATACCGCCGCCAATCGCCACATTGAAGCCGATGAACTTGCCATCTTCTTCAATCGAAATCAGGCCGATATCGTTGGTAAAAATATCCGTATCATTATGCGGCGGGGTCGCAATCGCGATTTTGAATTTGCGCGGCAAATAATGCTTGAGGTATAGCGGATCTTCCTCCGGCTCATCGCCTGACAGTTTTTCGCCATCCAGCCATACTTCCGAAAACGCCTGTGTTTTTGGCAATAAATACTCGGAAATGCTTTGCGCGAAGTCGTAAACTTCTTCATGGAATTCGGAAAGCGTTGGGTCAGCGCCTGCCATCACGTTACGGTTTACATCGCCGCACGCTGCAATCGTATCGACGCCTAAATCACGGAACCATTCCATGGTTGGCTTCATCTTGGCTTTTACAACGCCGTGGATTTGAATAGTTTGACGCGTAGTGATTTTGATGACACCGCTGGCATTCTCGTTGCACAGCTTATGAAGCCCACGCCACTGCGTGGACGACACTTCACCGCCCGGCAAACGCAGACGTATCATATACGAATACGCCCACTCCAGCTTCTTGAGTTCACGTTCTGCACGGCGGTCGCGGTCATCCTGCTGATAGCTGCCGTGAAATTTTATCACGGTTTGGTCATCTGCGCTAACCGCGCCGGTGACAGCGTTTTCCATGCCTTGTGCCAAGGTACCGCGAAGGCCTTTGCTTTTCAGCTTGATGGCTTCAACGGGTGATGGATTGCCAGCTGGCGGCGTAAGTTTATTATCTGCCATGTTAGTACACGTCCTTCACGTAGCGGTCTTGTTCGGATAAATCAGCTAAATAAGCTTCTGCAGCTTCGACGCTCTTGCCCATATGCGTTACAATGATATCAACCAATGCTTTTTCGACATCTTCGCTCATGGGAGATTTTGCACCGCATACATAGAATGATGCGCCGCCATTCAACCATTCGGCGATTTCCTTACCGTGCTCGATCATTTTATGTTGCACATATACTTTCTGTTTTTTATCGCGCGAGAACGCAACATCCAGCTTGGTGAGTGCACCACCCGCCAATGCTTCCTGCCATTCAGCCTGATACAAGAAATCACAATGCGCGTGCTGGTCACCAAAGAATAACCAGTTGCGGCCTGTGCCGCCCTGCTCCCCGCGTTCTTGAACGAATGCACGGAAGGGAGCAATGCCCGTACCGGGGCCAACCATGATGATGTCTTTGCTGCTGTCTTCCGGCAGGCGGAAACGCAAATTGCGTTGAATGTAAAATTTCACCTTATCGCCGGTTTTCTTTTGAGCAAGAAAGCCGGAACCAAGACCATAACCGGTGCTGCCATCAGGCAATGTGTGTTTGGCAAGCGCCACGGTTAAATGTACCTGATTGGGGTGCACCGCAGGTGACGATGCAATCGAATATAAACGCGGCGTTGGGTCGCTGCCATCTGCAGCCTTTGGCAGAATGATACCCGCAGCATCGCCGGATGCGTATGGCAAATCGCCATCAAACGCCACTTCGATATGGTAAGTTTCCTTGGCGGAGCCAATGTCGTTCAACACAACGCTATCCACAATCGTGCCTTCCACTGGTGTTAAGCGTGTGAAGCCGACATTCGATGTCTTGGTGGATTTTACTGGCGTGGATGTTTTCTGTGTGCCGCTACCAACGAGTGCAGAAAGACCGTTTAGAACGGCATCACTCCATGCTTGAATATGGTCAGCGTAATCAACGTCCAACAATGTGGCACGATGGAATGGTTTTGCACCACCCGCGCTCAATACCTTGTCGATGTCGGCAGCAGCTTTACAGAATTCCTTGTACGCACGATCGCCCAAACCAAGCACGGCGTAATTCACGCCAGCAAAACTTGTTTTGGATGAATGCATGCTTTCAAAAAACTTGTGCGCCATCTCCGGCGGGTCACCTTCCCCATGCGTGCTGGAGATGAATATGGCGGGGTCTTTGAACGCCGCGATTTCGGAAAGCGTAATTTTGTTGATGGGCGTGACTTTCGATTTAAAACCACGGTCTTTTGCAGCTTTTACAAGGCCTTGGGCGACGGCCTTCGCGTTACCGGTTTCGGTTGCATAGATAATTTGTACAACCGTGCTGCTGGTCGGGGCTTCGGTAACTGCACCGCCCAAATCTTTCGCACGGCCATTCAAATAGCCGACAACCCATGCGCGCTGTTCCGCACTCAGGCTATCCCATAATCCATCAACCAGTTTTTGTTGTTCTTTATCAAGCATTGTTTTGTTTCACTCTTACTAATTTGCCATCAACCATGTGTAAGCCACATTCTTGCTCGCCCTGCTCCCACCACCAACGACCTGCACGCGGATGTTCGTCATGTGCAATCGCACGCGTGCATGGTGCACAGCCAATCGATGGGAACCCGTTATCGTGCATCGGGTTATAGGGGATATTATTCTCTTTGATAAATTTCCATACATCATCGGTCGTTACATCGATGAGAGGGTAAAGTTTAATTACATTATCGCGCGCATCGTATTCGGCGGCTTGCAGATTGCTGCGGTTATCCGAATGCTCACGGCGCAGGCCGCTAATCCAGATATCAACGCCTTTTAGGGCCTTGGTCAGCGGCACAACCTTGCGGATACGGCAGCATTCCTTGCGGTTTTCAACGCTGTTGTAGAAGCCGTTGGTGCCGTTTTTGGCAACGTATTGTTTGATATCTTCGGCATCCGGCGCAAAGGTTTCGATTTGGATTGCGTATTTATCTGTCGTTGCCTGATGCAGCTTTTGCGTTTCTTCGAATAAGCGACCGGTATCCAACGTAAAGATGCGCGCAGGGACTTTCTGCGTTGCCAGCACATGGGTGATGGCTTGGTCTTCAAAGCTTAAGCTGGTTGAAAAAGCAATCTTCAATTGTGGGTAGTCACGAAGCGCGGCGATGCGGTCTTGCCAAGGCACGCTTGCAAAACTCGTCGCTAATGTTTGTGCTAATGCTTCGTTGAGTTGGCTAGGCATTCGCCACCTCTTTAGTGTTCTTCTCGAACCAGTCTTCACGGGTTCCAGCAGGTTCGCGCCAGCTATGCGTTGAACGCCAACGCACCACATTGCCGATTACCAACAAGGTCGGCGTGATGAAATTGGCATCGCCAAAACGCTCAATGAATGTGCCCAATGTGGCTTCGTATTCGGCATGGTTTGGGGTTGTGCCCTGTTCAATAATCACCGCTGGCGTTGCTTCGTTATAGCCAATGGATAGCAGCTTTTCGATGAGGGTATTGCGCTTCTTGGTGGTCATATAGAACACCAAGGTTTCATCGCGCGATAACTCCAGCGATTTCCAGAAACCATCGCTGTACAATGTTTCATCGTAATAAGTCAGGAAGCGAACAGCCGATGCGCCATTACGTTCCGTAAGCGGGAAACCGGAAGCCGCAGAGCAGCCCAGCGCCGCCGTAATACCGGGCACGATTTGGTACGGCACGCCAAGTTTGCGTGCGACATCCATTTCTTCCGCAGCATGTGCATAGATACCAGGGTCGCCGCCTTTTAAACGCACCACAATTTTGTTGTCGCGCAAATGCGTTTCAATCAATTCGGCAATCGCATCTTGGGTTTTGATGTGATGGTCCGCGCTTTTGCCAACCGCAATTTTTGTGGCTTCACGGCGCGCATAACGGGTGAGCAAATCGGGCGGGATTAAGCGGTCGTACAAAACGACATCCGCCTGCCCCAATAATTGTGTGCCGCGCACGGTGATATAATCCGGATGGCCTGGGCCCGCACCCACCAGATACAGGGCGGAACGTGACGATGATGGGGCTTCCGATAAGGCCTGTGCGAATAGCGTTTCAGCCTTGGCGTTATTGCCTTCTACGACTTCTTGGGCAATGCCGCCATCCAGCACTTCATCCCAGAATAAGCGGCGCGATTGGATACCATTTAAATGCGCCTTTACGACATCTCGTTTTTCTTTAATCCAGTTGGTAAGGGCTTGGAGATTCCACGGCAAAATATGTTCAATTTTGCGTTTAATCGCACGCGCCAGCGATGGCGAAACGCCAGCCGACGAAATCGCGATTTGAATATCGCCGCGCTTGATGGTGGCTGGAAAAATGAAATCGCACAACTCGGGTGTATCCACCACATTCACAATTTTACGTTGATCTTTTGCATCCCTGTAAATGCGTTCATTCAATGCGTGGTCATCGGTTGCAGCAATCACAATCGTCGCGCTGCTTAATTGCGATGCGGCATATTCCGCTTCCACAAAACTACCATCCGTTTGTTCAAGAAGCGTTTTAAGTTCAGGAAGAATTTCGCGCGCAGCAACGTGCACTTTCGCGCCAAGACCGGTCAGCGTTTCCGTTTTTGAAAGCGCGATATTCCCGCCGCCGATAATGGTGAAACGGGTATGTGTTCCAAGTTTAAAGAATAGTGGTGCGTAGCTCATAGAAATCCCCAATTGAAGCAGCACGTTATCGGTTAAATAACAGCGCCGCAAAAGCATAAAAATGATCAAACGGGGAAGTTTTAATGATGTGTTGCACGGCTGTTCCGCGCACCAAACGTTGTAGACAATCCCGCTTTTCGCTTACGTGATGCGCTGGCATATGAAACCATTGCATCACGGGGGGTCTACAGCGGGTTTTTAGGGCCATTTGCTCTGTTTTAAAGGGATTTAAAACAACCGCGCGGGCCTTAAGAACACTGGGCTCACTCACGCCCTAGCTGTAGCGCTTTAGCACTTGTTAACGCGGTTGCAAGCTGCCCCTCAAATCCCGCGACTGGTCCCATTAAAATAATAAGCCCAGTGAATGAGTAACAAATAGGCAATATAAAATGATACGTCAAGGGCATAAAAACGCCCTTACAATTATCTTCCTAACTTTTTGTTACCTGCATCTGGCGGCGGCAACCGCACAAGTTGGCCTGGAAGCCGTTCTTTTGGAGTAATGTCGATTGGCGGTTCACTAGGGCCGGTTACACTAGGGCGGCTTACATTAGGACGGGTTACATTATAACCAAAACTAGTCATTAAATCAGCCGCATGATTAGCGGTATGCGTGTTTAACAACTGAATAGCAAATGGGTTTACATAGCGAAGCGTATTTCTGTCCGCCTGCCGTTCAAAGCCTTTCAGGTTATCAAGCAAAACAGTAGGAAGCGTTTTATAACTATAACTTCCATCAGCAAGTTGTATGGTATAGCTATCACGTCCAGCTACGTTGGTGCCGCTGCTCCATTGTATGGCTACAACGTTTTTATATTCTGCCCCTAAAAGCTTTGTTATAGGATTTTCTTTACCTGTTGATTGTTGTGTTACACCTTCGGGGAGATTTACCTTATAACCCATCGTTCCCATTATGCTTGCCGCTTGCCTCATTATCTCATCATTCAGTAATTCAATAGCCACTGTATTGATATAGCGATGGGTACCACTGTAGCTTGAAGCGACCTCTTTCACCATTCCCCTTAAACCATCAAGAGACGCAGTGTAAATGGCTTGGTACACGCAACTACCATCAGCAAGGTGCACTACATAGTTATTACGACCAGGAATCTGTGTGCCCCCATTCCAATATAGGGCAACTACATCTTCAAATTTGGCACCTAAAAGTTTGGTAACAGGGTTATCTCTGATACTCACCGCTTCAGCAGCACTCTTAAAACCAAGTCTTGCCAAAAAATCAATTAACGCCATAAATGTATCCCCTAATGTAATTAACTTCTGTTTAATCTTATCATTCGTCATTGAAAGTAAATAATTGATTTATATGCTTAATGTATAATTACTGTTGACTTAAACGACGTTTTTAATGTTACATGAATTCAAGAACGCCGTTTCATTTGCGGCCTCTTCGCGGGATTTGATGGAGCTTAAAACACTCCCTTATTGGACAGCTTGCACCGCGTAAAACTTTAGCTAAAGCGCATGGCAATTCGTGAAAAACGCCGTGGTCCTATCATTGGGAACGGGTTTATGACGAAGGCAAGTTTACTTCCATCACCATCATTACCACATTTTGATCCGGCGCTTTTGCCGGGGCATCGCGTGCAACTTGGTGTGACCTCCCCGCTTAAGCTTGATTGCGGTGGCAGCCTTTCCAATTACTACGTGTCATATCAAACCTACGGCACGCTAAACCCCAACCGCAGCAATGTTATCCTTATCTGCCATGCATTAACGGGCGATCAGTATGTTGCCGAAAACCACCCTGTAACGGGCAAACCCGGCTGGTGGGAAATCATGGTCGGGCCAGAAAAAACCATTGATACCAGCAACTATTTTGTCATCTGTGCTAACATCCTTGGCGGCTGTATGGGCAGCGAAGGTCCACGCAGCATCAATCCCGCGAACCAAAATGTATGGGGATTGGATTTTCCGGTCATCACCATTCACGACATGGTGCGCGCACAAAAAGCGTTGATTGACCATTTGGGAATTTCACAAATCTTTCTCGTCATCGGCGGGTCGCTCGGCGGCATGCAGGCATTATCATGGGCTGCACTATATCCAGAAACTGTTTTTGCATGTGCGGCGATTGCAACATCCCCGCGTCATTCCGCGCAAAATATCGCCTTTGGTGAGGTTGGCCGCCAAGCCATCATGGCCGACCCGTTATGGCATAAAGGCCAATATTTAAAGGAAAACGAGCGTCCCGGCGCTGGCCTATCCGTGGCACGCATGGCGGCACACATCACGTATTTGTCCGAAAGTGCATTGCAACGCAAATTTGGTCGCCGTCTGCAAGATCGCTCCGCTGTGTCATTCGGCTTTGATGCCGATTTCCAAGTTGAATCTTATTTGCGTCATCAAGGTGAAAGTTTTGTCGAACGCTTTGACCCGAACTCATATCTCTACATCACCCGTGCGATGGATTATTATGATTTGGCGGATGATTTGGGCAACGGCACACTTGCCAACGCATTTGCAAAAAGCCCGACACGTTTCTTGGTCGTCAGCTTTACCAGCGATTGGTTATTCCCAACTTCCGAAAGCCGTACGCTGGTCAAAGCGCTGACCGGTGCGAATGCGGATGTCAGCTATATTGATATTGAATCCGATAAAGGCCACGACGCGTTTTTGCTGGATGAACCCGAATTTCATCGCCAATTAGCAGGCTTTATCGAAGGGTGCGAGGATAAGCGCAGCCATGTTGCCAAATCCGCATCACAACTTTCCGGTGCGCTGCCTGAAGAATTGCAAATGATTGCGGATGAAGTTCCAGCCAACACCCGTGTATTAGATGTCGGTTGCGGTGATGGCACATTATTGAAATGGCTGATTGATCATAAAAACGTTCGCGGATTTGGTTTGGAATATGACCGCACCAATGTGCAGAACGCCGTTGCAAAAGGTCTTGGCGTTATCCAAGGCGATGCGAATGTGGATTTATCAACCTACCCCGATAACGCGTATGACGTAGTCATTTTGAACCGCACGCTTTCCGAATTGCCACGCCCCTTGGAAATCCTGCAGCAGCTACGCCGCATCGCGCCAACGGTGATTGTTAACGTGGCGAATTTCGGCCATTGGCAGGCAAGGCTGCACTTTGCCCTGCTGGGACAATCGCCAAAATCGCCCTCTTTGCCTTATGAATGGTACAATTCGCCCAATATCCGCTTTTGTACGCTTGACGATTTCCGCAATTTCGCCAAAGAAGGTGATATGCGTATTAAAAAATCCATTCCGCTTGATGCGGTGGGCAAACCCCTTACCGGGTTGCTGGCCAAACACTCAAATCTTTTTGCCTCACAAGGGCTGTACATACTTTCTAGATAACCGTTTTATTTTTAACTGAAGGAGAGAACTATGACGAAATCCAAACACCCAGAAACATTGGCGCTGCACGCAGGCCATCGTTCCGACCCAACCACGGGCGCAGTTGCGGTTCCCATCTATGCGACCACTGCCTATGAATTCAAAAGCACCGAACATGCTGCGAACCTGTTCGCGCTGAAGGAACTGGGCAACATCTACACCCGTTTGATGAACCCGACCTGCGATGTGCTGGAAAAGCGTTTAGCAGCAATTGAAGGCGGTGTTGCAGCGCTTACCGTAACTTCCGGCCAATCCGCATCGGCATTCGCCATCCAGAATATCGCCAAGGCTGGTGACAACATCGTATCATCAACCGATTTGTACGGCGGCACCTATAACCTGTTCAAGAACGTGTTCAAGGATATGGGCATCGAAGTTCGTTTTGCTGATCCAGCAGATCCTGAAAACTTCCGCAAACTAACCGATGCACGCACCCGTGCCTATTACGCCGAAACATTGCCAAATCCAAAACTGGAAGTATTCCCGATTGCAGAAGTGGCAGCGATTGGTCGTGAACAAGGCATTCCGTTGATTGTCGATAACACAGCGGCACCGATTATCTGCAAACCACTCGACCACGGCGCAGCGATTGTTGTGTATTCGCTTACCAAATGGATTGGTGGTCACGGCAACGGCCTTGGCGGCATCATCATTGATGGCGGTAACTTCGATTGGGAAAAATTCCCGCAACGCCAGCCTGCACTCAACACCCCCGACCCGTCCTATCACGGTGCCGTATGGGTTGATGCGGTAAAAGGCATTGGCCCTGTTGCCTATATCATCAAGGCACGCACGACCTTGCTGCGTGATTTGGGCTCCGCACTTGCTCCGTTCAACGCATTCCTGATTTTGCAAGGGTTGGAAACCTTGCCACTTCGTATGCGCGCGCATTGCGAAAACGCATTGAAGGTCACGGAGTTTTTGAAGAAGCATCCGGCGGTTTCCCGCGTCATCCACCCATCCATCGCAGAAGGCAAAGCCAAAGACCGCGCTGCGAAGTATCTGAAGGGTGGGAATGGCAGCCTCATCGGGTTTGAATTAAAGGGCGGCGTTGAAGCTGGTAAAAACTTCATCGATGCCTTGGAACTGGCATACCACGTTGCCAATATCGGCGATGCGCGTACGCTTGCTATTCACCCTGCCTCCACCACCCACAGCCAGTTGAACGCAAAAGAACAACTGCTGACCGGCGTGACCCCGGGCTATGTTCGCCTATCCATCGGTATTGAACATCCGGATGATATCATCGCCGATATTTCACAAGCCTTGGATAAGGCCAGCAACGCTAACGTGAAGAAAGTCGCGTAAGTACTGGTAAACTCTACAAATTGAAACGCCCGCACCATTACTGATGCGGGCGTTTTTTATTGGCTTATCGGTTTAGATTTTACCCAATCCTCGGCCAAAGGTCTTCTTTGCACATACGGGGGCCAGGTCACATCCATCTGCGCCCTTACCGCCGCCGACTAATACTTCGCCTTCTTCACATAATGGCGGCATAAAGATTGGGCATGATGTAACCACAACTTTTTTCTTGCATTGCGGGGCAAGATTACAGCCATCGCTGCCCACACCGCCGCCAACTAATTCTTCATCATCATCGCAAAGGGGTGGCATAAATTGTGGGCAGGACTTTGGCTGCTTTGCAACAAACACACATAGCTTCAAATCTGAATCGCCGTAAAGCTTCGTTCCTGCATATCCTTCAGGGCATTCCAGCGCAGTAATCGTTGGCAATGGTTCGCAGCGCACATTGCTGCCCGGGCCAGACCAGTTCAAATAGGTATTCGCGTTGCAATCTTGTGGGTTTTCAGGCGGGAAGAAAATTGTACCTTGGGTACCGCCGGTAATGGCGTGCGCGTTGGTGAATCCGCCGATACACAGAACAAGGATAAGTGCTACTTTTCTACACAACGAAATCATCAAAAAACTCCTCCAAAACCCTCTAAAAACACGCAGCGTGCGCGTCTACCCTTAAAACGTAACATGGGGGTTTGGTTAACGTTCAAACGTAATTACTTTCATTCACAGGTAGCTTTGAGGTGCTTTAGCGTTAATCATATTTGACTAATTTCCTGAAGCATACAACGATAGCGCTATGATTATTTCATCTGCATCTGATTACCGCGAAGCCGCACGCCGCATAGTGCCCCGTTTTCTTTTCGATTATGGCGATGGCGGCGCGCAAAGCGAACAAACGCTGCGCGCGAACTGCTCCGATTTACAGGACATCTATTTACGCCAACGCGTTTTAAAAAATGTGGCTAATCTTTCAACCAGCACCGAATTATTCGGGGAGAAACTATCCCTGCCCTTCCTGCTTGGCCCCATCGGTTTAGGCGGTATGTATGCGCGGCGCGGTGAAATCCAAACTGCGATAGCAGCCGCGAACAAGGGCATTTCCTTTTGCCAATCAACCGTGTCGCTCTGTTCCTTGGAAGAAGTGGCTAAGGTCAGCCCGAAGCCCTTATGGTTTCAGCTTTATGTGCTGAAAGACCGCGGCTTTATGAAAAATATGCTGGAACGCGCACAAGCTGCTGGCGTTAAAAATCTGGTGTTCACTGTTGATATGCCCCTACCCGGCGCACGTTACCGCGATAAGCATTCGGGCATGTCGGGGCCATTCGCACCCGTTAAACGCATGGTACAGGCGATGATGAAGCCCAGCTGGGCATGGAATGTTGGGGTGATGGGTCGCCCGCATGATTTGGGCAACATCACCATCTATCGCGGCAAACAAACAGGTATTGAAGATTACATGGCATGGCTAGCCAATAATTTCGATCCATCCATCAGCTGGTCTGATTTGGAATGGATACGTTCCTTCTGGAAAGGCCCGATGATTATCAAAGGCATTCTTGACCCCGTGGATGCACGCGATGCGGTAAGTTTTGGCGCGGATGGCATTGTGGTTTCCAATCATGGCGGCAGACAATTGGATGGCGCGCTTTCAACCGCCAAAGCACTGCCCGCGATTGTCGATGCGGTTGGCGACAAACTGACGGTGCTGGCAGATGGCGGCATTCGCAGCGGGCTCGACGTTGTCCGCATGCTTGCGCTTGGTGCCAAATCAGTTCTTCTGGGCCGTGCGTATATCTATGCATTGGCAACCCATGGTCAGGCCGGCGTTGAAAACCTGATTGACATATTTGCTAAGGAAATCCGCACCACCATGGCCCTATGCGGGGTTAAATCCATTGCCGAAATCAATGCGGATATACTGGTTCATAAGAAATAACCCCCTACTTCCGCATCGCTAATTTATACGTTGGTAGATAGGTTCAGCTCTCAACCGTTCTGGAGATTCCTATGACGAAATTCCTTCTTAAACTTGCACTTGCTGCATCACTGGTTGCTGTCGTTTGCCTTGCAAGCACCGCACATGCGGTAACCGCAGATGATTTGGACCGAAACTCCAACCAAGGTCTGCAATCGCTTTATAAAAAGAATGCGCTTGCTGAAGAATTGTCACACAAAGCCAAAGCCATTCTCATTTTCCCTGACATCATAAAAGCTGGCCTAGTATTCGGCGGCAGCTATGGTGAAGGTGAATTGCTGGTAGGTGGCCGCGTTGAAAATTATTACAACTCCATCGCTGCTTCATGGGGCTTACAGGCTGGCGCGCAATCCTATGGCTATGCCGTGTTCCTGATGACCGATAAAGCGGTTAAATACCTTCGTGAATCCAAAGGCTGGGAAATCGGTGTTGGCCCAACCGTTGTATTAGTAGATGAAGGCGTTGCCAAAAACCTTTCCAGTACCACGCTGAAAGAGGATGCCTATGCATTCATCTTTGGTCAGCAAGGGTTGATGGCGGGTATCAGCATCGAAGGCACCAAGATCACCAAGATCAAACGCTAATTTACTAAATCACTGACCACTTATCTGCGCTTGCCACACCCCTTTTCAAGGAAGCCTTCGTCATGTCCACAATTCTTGTTGTTATTCTTATCCTGCTGCTCGTTGGCGCATTACCAACATGGCCACACAGCAATAAATGGGGTTATGCGCCCAGCGGTACACTCGGCACCGTGCTGCTCGTTGTGCTTATTCTGTTGTTGCTGGGTAAGATATAGGCCGCTTATTTTGTCGGGATTATTCTTTTATAGCTTTCAAATTAGCAACGCGGCGTTCTTCACCTTGATATAACTCAACGCGCACGCGGCGGTCTGGGCCGACAAAATGTTCACTCACCACAAACGGGCGGGGCTTTTCAATCACGCGGGTAATGCGGGTGGCAAGCCCATCGGCGGAGAATGGCTTTACCAGATATTCCGAAATTCCCGCATCTCTTGCACGGATAACGCGGTTTTTGTGCCCCGAACCCGCCGTCATGATAATCGGCACAAACCGATTACCGGATTTCGAATTCATACGTATGCTTTTTGTCAGGATAATTCCGCGATCAGGGTTCTGTAACCAGTCCGTGATAATCAAATCATGATTGAACTGATTGAACTTATCGGTTGCCTCTTCCGGCGAATAGGCTGCGTGCAAATTCCTGTCCGGAACTTCCAGCATCTTAAGAACCCCTTTGAACAGGTTATACATTTCGCGGGAGCTCTCAACAACAAGGACAGACACTTTAGAAAAGTTATATGCCATTACTTATTCTGTTTTGCCTTGTATCGATTGCAAGCTGCAGTGAGTTCAGTGATAAGCGCCGCGCATGCGGGGGCGTTTTCGTCCATTAATTTCGCTTTTAGAATGGCATTCGCCGAAGCTTCGTAAGCGACCACGATTTGCATGATGATTGTGTCGATACCTTCCACGGAATCCAGAAAGTCGACAACGACGTCGGTCAATTTTGAAATGGATGGGTATTTGAAGAAGGTTCCCTGTGCACGAAGCTGCATCAACGGATCCATCAATTTGCCAAATGCCGATGGGCTTGGATTTGCCTTGTATTGAGCAATGACATTATGGATTTCTTCCATGTAAGGAATAGCGATGGGAATAAAATCTATCGTATTCTCATCAAGACTTTTTTGCGCTTTGGCGAGGGACTCTGCCTTAAAGCCCCCGCTACCGACTTTCTCTTTTAATCTGTTCTTGGTGATAATGAGTTGTGCCATAATTAATCCGAATACAGATGAAACCAGACGCGTTGAATGATTAGGTAAACCATTACATATGCGTGCATGTTAATAGGAAATTTGATGCACAGCAAACCGCCGAGTCTCAACATGAGTCGGAAATCCAATTTCCCTATATATATTGCAGGCTTGTAAACACTGGGTAGACAGCAACACCCCTATATTTTTTTGCTTATACTCATTCGTAACTAGCCTGCCATGGGTGCCGATGGAGCAGACACACCATGCTGAATAACGATTGGCAGGACTGGCACAAAGGGGATAGCGGTCTCGTGTGCTTGCTTGCGTGTGGCTATTTGGGTAATAGCGATTTCAATCACCCGGTTCAGCAGGTGCTCTCTGCTATCAAACGATATACCAAGTGATTTAGCCGCATCGCTTAAATCGGATGTTTCTTTCAATAATTGTTGCCGCGGTACTTCCGGCCATTTTGCAAACCACGCTGCGGCAAACACATCCATATCGCCCTCTCCTGCACCTTTGGCAAATACGCGCAACCGCGCATCGGGTGATTTACGTGCGAGCCTGCGGAACAATCGCGCAAGATAGCGGCGGTTTCGTTCTGAATCTCCGTTATTCGATGCAACGCATGCGTGACAGCCATTGGATGAATGTGTACCGGATGGCCCCGTGCCGCATAGCATGTATCCATCAACGCCAAGGGTAAAATTATCGGGTAATGGCACATTCTTTGACAGCGACAGCGCCATGAATTCACCAGCATAGCGTTCATAGACTTTCGATATGCTTGTTTCTAACGCCTGATCCGATGTTGGTGTGCTTAACAGACGCAGGCCATCCCAGGTAATTTCAGCCTTACCCATCTGCAGATCATCCAGCAGCGTACGTTTGGCAACAATCCGTTCTTTATCAATACGCTGCAGTTGCAAGTCAAACACGGGCTGCATGGCAAAGGTCAGCATAGCGAAGCTGCCCAGTGCAACGCCCAGCTTATGCCGCCATGTGGGCAGTCGCCGCCGGAGATGGTCAGCTTTGCGCCTTTCAAATAATGCTGGCTGCCAGTCGCGTTCAAGCGAATGGGTGGGCACATCAGGTTTTGTGATGCTGTCCAACATATCACTTCACATCAATCGCAATACTGGTTCCACCACGCACAAATGTCAGTGGGCGTATGGGACCAAGACGTTTCAGTGCAGCTTCAAAATATGCATCGGCTGCAGCAGGTGCCAGAAGTGATGGTTCCGCAAAATTGTTGGGTTTGGGGTAGCGTGTGAAGCCACGGTCAAAACAGTTGAGCAAATGCGGCTGCGCGCCATCCATCGCGACCAGAACATCATTCAGTTCGTTGCAATGAACGCGTATTTGCTTTTTATCATCCAGTTCATAGGCAACAAGGCAGCAAAAGCCGTTTGTTCCGGTAAATTGAAATACGCGCAAATCAGGATTCATACCTTCAATTTCTGTGAAGACACGTTGCTTGAAGCGCCCATCACTATAAAGCGCCGCTAGGTTCTTTTTACCTTCAGCAATATCCATGATGCCATCTTGTAAGACATCAAACATGTCTACCTTTTCCGTTGGCAATTCGCCTGTGTAAATTGGCGGAGTAATTTGTTTTAATGGATTGGTCATAATCGTTCCTTCTCTATGTGTTTAGGTTAAAATAAATATTATGCGGCGTTCGCTTGCGGAGCAGATGCACGCCGTGTGCGTCTGCCAAACTCGCGTTCGCCTATGGGCAATTGTGTAGAAGTATCTGTCTTTGCATTCGGCCCTGGACCGCATAATGGGCAATTAGGCCCGCCACCACATGTCTCTTCAGCAGCACCTTTAATCTGATCTTTTATAGGAACAACTACTGTATCAATCGCCTTACCAGTATCGCTAGAGTACGGTGCTGATG
>CAZMQI010000019.1:0-36343 GCA_964568585.1 uncultured Rhodospirillales bacterium | reverse complement strand
CACTGTCGGAGTGACCTTTGCTGCGGCGGATAATTGCATGAATACGTGCAACGAGTTCACGGCGATCAAATGGCTTGGTGAGGTAATCATCCGCGCCAAATCCAAGGCCGCGAATTTTATTATCGAGTTCATTGAGACCCGAAAGAATCAGAATAGGGGTGTTTACCTTTGCTTGGCGCAGACGGCGAAGAACTTCGTAACCGTCAATATCGGGGAGCATCAAATCAAGAATGATGATGTCATAATCATACAGCTTGCCGATTTCCAAACCGTCTTCACCCAGATCGGTTGTATCAACAATAAAGCCTTCGGCTTGAAGCATCAGCTCAATACTTTTGGCAACCGAGCTATCATCTTCAACAAGCAATACGCGCATGGGATATTCCCCTTGTGTTAAAAGTAATGGGTTAGGTTTATTACTTAACTGACTGCTAACAACCTTCGTTAAAGGTCATTAGTAATTATTACCTTAATTAAGACTAATAAGCATTAAGAATTGGTAAACATCGTTAATTATCTTGTGACTATGTTGTTAAGTGTTTGTAAAACATTATTAAAATAAAATAGGTCAATGCAGATTCAACGTCTTTTATCAGACATAGATAATATCTCAGCAGTCCGCCATTACGGGCGTGTGACCGCTGTTTCCGGTTTATTAGTCGAAATCGCAGGTGTTGAACGCAAACTTTCCGTCGGCTCGCGCTGCTTTTTGATCGCACAGGGTAATCGCCGCGTGCTTTCCGAAGTGGTTGGTTTCAGAAATGGCCGTGCATTGCTCATGCCGTTCAGCTCACTCGATGGAATTGGGCTGGGCTCAAAAGCAGAAGTCGCCGAGGCGCAACCAACCATTTCACCATCAAACGCTTGGCTTGGCCGCGTTGTGAATGCACTTGGCGAACCGATTGATAGCAAGGGGCCGTTGATGCCCGGTGATCATCCCATTCCACTTCGTAATCCGCCACCACCTGCTAGCCAGCGTCAACGTGTTGGCGGCAAGATTGATTTGGGTGTGCGTGCGTTGAATACATTCTTAACCTGCTGCCTTGGGCAACGTATGGGTATCTTTGCTGGTTCAGGCGTTGGTAAATCGATCATGATGTCGATGATTGCAAGATATACGTCGGCGGATGTCATCGTTATTGGTCTGGTCGGCGAACGTGGCCGTGAAGTTCAAGAATTCATTCACGACGATTTGGGCGAGGAGGGGTTAGCGCGTTCCGTGCTGGTCGTTGCTACATCCGATGAAGCGCCGTTGATGCGCCGCCAAGCAGCTTATATGACATTATCCATCGCCGAATATTACCGCGGCCAAGGCAAAAACGTGCTGTGTTTGATGGATAGCGTGACACGCTTTGCCATGGCGCAACGTGAAATCGGATTATCTGCTGGCGAACCGCCAACCACCAAAGGGTATCCGCCAACTACATTCTCTGAGCTTCCTAAATTATTGGAACGTGCAGGGCCAGGATTGCAAGGCGAGGGCAGTATCACCGCATTGTTCAGCGTGTTGGTCGATGGCGATGATCACAATGAACCGATAGCAGATGCTGCGCGCGGTATCTTGGATGGGCATATTGTACTAGAGCGCAGCATTGCGGAACGCGGACGCTATCCCGCCATCAATGTCCTTCGCAGTATCTCGCGTATGATGCCGAATTGTAATTCCGAAGATGAAAACCAATTGGTTGGCCGTGCACGCAAACTCATGGCATCATATGACGACATGGCGGAAATGATACGTCTTGGCGCATACCGCCGTGGCAGCGACCCAGCAACCGACGAAGCCATCCGTTATCACCCTGAGCTGGAGGCATTTCTTGGCCAGCGCAAGGATGACCAAAGCACGATAGATGATGGCTACCAGCAATTGGCCGCCATACTTAATAAACGCTGATGAAGCAACTCGAAACCCTCATCAAAATGCACAAGCATTATGTGGATGAGCAACGCCGTGTGCTAGCAGGCAAACAAGCCGAAGCCGATGCCATCATGATGGCGATAGCTACGCTGCAAGCCAATCTGGAAATGGAAAAAGAACGCGCCAGCCAGACCGAAGAACAGGAAGTTCTGTTCTCTATCGGTGTATACATCAAAGAACAACTGAAAAAGCATGAACGCATGCAACGTAATCTATCCGCCAAAGAAGCCGAAGTGCATATAGAACGCGAAAAACTATCCATGATGTTTGAAGAATTAAAACGCTACGAAATCGCGCAGCAAAACTGGGAAGAAGAACAGCGTTTGGCTGAGCAGAAAGCCGAGAACAAGGTCTATGACGAACAATCAAGCCAGCGGCATCATCAGCGTGAAGATAAATAGCTTACAAATTCTTCGATAAGTGCTCGTTCGGTCTGGTTTTGATATCCACCCAACCTTGCTTGTTCGCCTGGAATATTAGCGAGCCATTATATTTCACTTCTTCCATCGCATGACCAAACCGGAACCGCAAATCATTGCGTAAATCTTCTGGCAAATGATTGGTCGTGCGTACAATCAAATCTAGCTTACGCTGATGCACCAACCCATCAATCTGGATTGGACCAAGACGGGTGAGGGACACGTCGATTAAAAACCGCCGCGCTATATCACGCTCGCTCTGTCCGGGTTTCTTCTGGCGCGGATCATCATGCACAAAGAACCGGAATTGCTGCAGCTTATCGCCATCTAAATACGGCACTGCTGTTCCGCGCCATGGCGAACCCGCGCTATCCATTGCCGCCAATTTGCTGTTGTCAAAATCAGACTTTAACGCAGATAAAACCGATTGTTTTCCAAGGCCTTCCAGTGCGTCCTTAATATCATTGCCAAGCCACGCATCTGGATTTCCTTTTTGCATGGCGGAAAGCAGAAACAGTATACCGCCAGCCAATTGTCCCGTGGCAGCATTGGGAATGCGGAAGCGCTTGACTTCATTAATCAGCAATGGGTTCTGCTGCGACAGGATTTCAAATATCTGCCGCAGGCTTTCAAATGATGTGGGCGATTGATGTTCGATTTTTCCGGTAACCAGTTCTGCGCCAGCACCCAATGCAATTTGAATTTTTGTACCAACAGCCCAGTTCTTATTGGTATTCACAACCGCAACCTGATCATCAATCGTCAAAATTGGCTGCCCCGATGGTGTTGCGCCGCGCACAATCGCAGTCAGTGATTTATCGTCTGACGTACCCACACCTAAAATACGCAGCGGTAATAATTGCGGCTTTTGTGTCTGGTTAATTGGCAACGGGATTTTTAAAGCCTCATCAGCATCTGGCGAGGGCAGCTTACCCCCCGCTTGGCCATGCGCTTGTTGCTGTTGGCCCTGCGTGCTGTCCTTATCGTAATTATTACGGCTGGCTGCTGTGCCTTCATTCAGATTTTTAATGGGCACTTGGCTTGTTTGCAGAGGCGTTAGGGTAGAGGTTGTTGCGGCAGTTTTATTTTCGCCTTCTTTAACTGTTCCTGCTGTTTGTTCTGCGCCTGCCTGTATCGTTGACGTAGTTATCGGCGTCTGGGTTTGCGGAACGCTGCCTGCTAAATTCGGTGCCTGTTTTAAAACCGCAGCTTTATTCTGGTTATACAAAAGATTTGAAAGCAGGGTGGATGGCAACACCGTTACCTGAAACACTTGCCCGATTTTCGGAATTTCTGTGGTCAAGGTTTGGCGTGATGATGCAGCGTTTGATGCCAGTGATTGTTCAACTTGCCCCGATGCTTGCGCGGCTCTACTACCCATTACCAAAATGGCTTCTAATCCATTTGGCCCCGGACGCAATTGCAAGGTCACACGGCCGGGTAAGTTATCTTGTAATTGGCGAAGCGCATCTTGCGGCAGGCGCAGCAGGAAATCTCCCTGTCCCGTACGCAATAATAACTGGTCTAATCCCGTTGCTTTGCTAGCTGTACCTTCGATGATTAATAATCGGGCCAGCGCGTTCACATCAACCGGGCTGCTTTGCACCGTCACCGTTATGCTTTGGGCAATGTGTTCTGCCTGCGCCCCGCTTTGCTGCGCTAAAACGGCCTGAATGGCCTGAAGCTGATCGGGAGGAAGGGCGGTCATGTCATCTCAAGAGGGTCATTTCATAAGCTTTCGAACAATTGCTTCCACGTCCATCGCGGCTTCGGTTGATGGGTGGCGTTTCAGCAATGGCGTTTGAGCGCGAATGGCTTCGCGTACTTTCAAATCTCTGCGAATGATGCCGTATAGTGGCGGCTCGTAATGCAGGAAGTTGCGGCACACACTCAAAATTGTGTTATAGGTTTTTTCGCCTTCCAGCGTATTCGTCGCCATATTGACGATGATGCCGATATTGGCCGAAGCGTTCGCCGCATGGGTCAATTTGATGAATGCGTAAGCATCGGTAAGTGATGTCGGTTCATCCGTCACAACGATTAACGTAAGCCCTGCTGGACCAGCCATCAAGCGCACAGGGCGGTCAACACCCGCACCTAAATCCACGATAATCCGGTCATAATCACCCGCAAGGCCGATTAAATCATTACGAAGCTCTGCCAAACGCTGCGTTGGAATATTGGCAAGGCTTCCTGAACCCGAACGCCCTGGAATGATATCAAACTTGCCTTCGGCGTAATGGGTGATGGCACCTTTCAGTGTCATCTTGCCATCCAATACATCGCCCAAATCTTTTTCGGGTGTCAGGCCTAATTGAATATCAACGTTAGCCAAGCCCAAATCGCCATCGAATAGCAACACGCGTTGTCCTTTCGATGCCAGCGTGTAGCATAGCGTTGTTGAAAACCATGTCTTACCAACGCCTCCCTTGCCACTGGCAATCGCAATCATGCTGGGGCAGGTTAGTGGGGCGGGAATGTTTTTGTTCGCGATTTCCATATCAATCTCCAATTATGCGGTTCCGGTTGATTTCAAAACAGCCGAAACAACATCTGCTGGTAGTAAAAGACGGGCAAAGGTCACCGGGTTAATGGCCTGCAATGGTTCAGTGACTTTTGGCGAAATGCTCATATCGGATAATTGCATTCCGGTTTCATGCGCGATGGTCAACATGCTGCCAAGGCGGCGCGTCATATCAACCTTGGTGATAATCATCTTACGTGCGCCGATTTCCATAAATGCCCGCGCCATATCAATACCTTCTTGTGCATCAAGCCCAGCCGGAAGCACCAACACCGGTTCCATATCTGCTGCACTTACCATTTTGCGAAGGTCGAACATATCGCCCTTGCTGAATGGATTACGTCCCGTGTTATCAATCAGGATAATCTCGCCATTCCTATGCGTTTCAATCGCATCACGAAGGGCAGGCGCATCTTCCACTTCAATCAAGTCGATTTTAAGAAGCTTGGTGAGGGATGAAAGCTGTTCAACAGCACCTGCACGGGTCAAATCCGTTGTAATCACGCCGACGCGGTGCTTATGCATCACGCGGTTCGCCGCAATTTTTGCAATGCATAATGTTTTGCCTGCCCCTGGCGGTCCCACCAGACAAATCGGCTTGGTATTACCATCAAATAACGGGGCGTATTCAAAATGCTTATCCATCGCCGCACCAAACGCGATGAGAATATCATGATCCGCAAAATGCGTGACCGTACCCAGCAATGTTTCAGCCAAAGCGGGGTTTACATTGTGGCGCACCAACGCATCAGCAATTACTTCCACCACATCATGATCGTAATTGATGGGTTGCTTGGAGGGTGGCTCAACTTGACCTACGGGCGTCGGCGCATCGCTAGTCTTTACGGTACTTTCGTCCAATGCTGCGGTAACGCGCACACCGCCTTGGTCATCATCGCGTGTGGCGACGATGATGGCGTCATTGCCCAATGCTTCGCGCACTTGGCTCATCGCTTCGGCTAAGGTTTCACCATGAAAGGAACGTAACCGCATCAGATTTGCCCCATGTTAAATCTGCCCCAATGTTTTAATGCGTGCTTTGGAATGGATTTCATTCTGCGACACGACAGTGGTGGATGCACGGAAACGTTCAATGATTGAACGCACATAGGGGCGAATACCGGGCGAGGTAAGCAGCACAGGACTTTCCCCCATCTGTGCATGCTTATCGAACGTGGTGCGTACGGCATTGATAAATTGTTGCAGGCGGCTTGGCGCCATCGCCAATTGCTTGTCTTCACCTTCACCCACGATGGATTCAGCAAAGGCTTGTTCCCATTCAGGTGATAGGGTGATGAGCGGGATAAATCCGGTATCGCGTGTCTGCGCTTCGGAGATTTGCCGTGATAGACGTGCGCGCACATGTTCGGTAATGGCAGTGATATTCCGCGTAATGGCGGAAGCTTCGGAAACACCTTCCAGAATACTTGGCAAATCACGAATAGAGATGCGTTCCGCCAGCAAATTTTGCAGAACACGCTGCAACCCGCCGATGGTGATTTGCGACGGTATAACATCCCCCACCAGTTTCTGGTGTTCCTTATCCAATTCATCCAGCAATTTCTGTGTTTCGGAATAGGTCAACATTTCCGACATGTTATCTTTGACGATTTCGGTCAAATGCGTTGTTACAACTGTTGGTGTATCGACAACGGTATAGCCTTTGAATAATGCTTCTTCGCGGTAGCCGGGATCAGACCATACGGCGGGCAGGCCAAATGCGGGTTCGGTCGTTGGTTCACCCGGTAACGCGATGGTATCGCCGCGCGGATCCATAATCAGCAACATGCCGGGGCGCAATGTCCCGCGGCCAGCTTCGATTTCCTTGATGCGTACAACATAGGTGTTGGGCGCGAGTTGTAAATTATCCTGAATACGCACCGATGGTAAAACAAAGCCCATATCACTTGCCAATTGACGGCGCAGACCTTTGATTTGATCGGTGAGGCGTTGACCAGCTTCGGAATTCACCAGCGCAAGCAGGCCATAACCAAGTTCAATGCGAATAGTATCAATCGCAAGGGAGCGTGAAATCGGTTCTTCGGCTACGGGCACCAACGGCTCTGCATTTTCCATGGCTTTCTTATCGGCCATTTCGCGTTGAACTTGTGGCATCTTCCATGCGAAGTATCCAAGCACACCTGCTAAAATCCAGAACGGGACTTTCGGAATACCGGGCATAAGCGACATGATGGCAAGCAAGCCAGCGGTAAAGCCCAGCGCCATTGGGTAAGCACCCAATTGACCGAACATACTGGTCGATTTACCGCCATCATCAGCAGACCCAGTTTTGGATACAAGAAAACCGGCTGCAATAGATACGATAAGTGCGGGAACCTGTGTTGCGATACCATCGCCAATCGTCAGGCGGATATAGGTGTCTGCCGCTTGCATGAACGGCATGCCGTGCATCACCATGCCGATGATAGTTCCGCCAATGATGTTGACGAACGTGATAATCAACCCGGCAATCGCATCACCACGTACGAATTTGGATGCACCATCCATCGAGCCGAAGAAGTTGCTTTCGTTTTCCAGTTCCTTGCGGCGGGCGCGCGCAGTTGCTTCATCAATCATGCCAGATGATAAATCGGCATCAATCGCCATTTGTTTGCCGGGCATGGCATCTAATGTAAACCGTGCGGCTACTTCAGCAATACGTCCAGAACCCTTGGTAATAACAACGAAATTGACGATCGTAAGAATGGCAAAGACAATCATCCCGATGACAAAGCTGCCGGACATGATGAAGCCAGCAAAGGCTTCTACAACCATCCCTGCTGCATCCGCACCTTCATTACCGTGTGATAAAATTAAACGCGTTGTGCCAAGATTCAGCGCAAGGCGGAGCAGCGTTGCAATCAGCAATATCGTTGGAAAAGAGCTGAGGTCTAATGCTTTTTTGATGAACAGCACAGTCATCAAAATGATGACCGAAAAAGTAAGGGATAATGTCAGCCCCATATCCACTACGAAAGTGGGCATCGGGATAATCATCATCATCACGATGCTGATTAAGCCAACGGCAAGCCACATATCGGCACGTGCGAACAAGCGGTTGAACGCCCCCATATCGAAGCTATCACCACCACCTGTTCCAACCGGATTTGTCATAATTGCCTATTGTCCAGCATTAACCGATATTTGCGCGGCCTGTTTCACCTGGCATGGGAACATTCAATCCCTTGTCGGTGTATTCTTTCAGTTTATTACGCAGCGTGCGGATGGAAATACCCAAAATGGTCGCCGCATGGGTACGGTTTCCAAGGCAATGCTGCAAGGTATCAATAATCAAATCGCGCTCCACATCTGCCACAGTTTTACCAACCAGACTGCCTCCCGGTGCGCCGGCATTCATGATGGCTTGTGCGGTATTGGCCATGCCACCGCTTGCCAAAGATGAATTGAGGCTTTGACCTGTCAGTGTGACGGCTTCTGCTTCAATCGTATCAGTAGACGACATCAACACCGCACGGTGCATGGTATTTTCAAGTTCCCGCACATTGCCGCGCCAGTGGTGGCTTTGCAAAGCTTGCATCGCTGCTGGCGAAATTGTCTTTGCCGCAAGTCCATTCGCTTCGGCAAATTTTGCTGCAAAGAATTCCGACAATGGCTTGATGTCGAGTGGGCGTTCTTTCAATGTTGGAATGCGAATAGACATGACGTTCAAGCGGAAATACAAATCTTCGCGGAAGCGTTTGTTGCGTACTTCTTCTTCCATGTTGCGGTTTGATGTTGCGATGATGCGTACATCTACCTTAATCGGCTGATTGCCACCCACGCGGTCGATTTCGCGTTCCTGTAATGCGCGCAGCAATTTGGCTTGCAACCGCATATCCATTTCACTCATTTCATCCAACAGCAGTGTGCCGCCATTAGCTTCTTCGAATTTACCTAAACGGCGGGCAACGGCACCGGTAAAGGCACCTTTTTCATGACCAAAGAGTTCAGATTCCAGAAGGTTGTCAGGAATAGCAGCACAGTTCACAGCAACGAAGTTACCGGAAGAACGGTTGCTCTTGCGGTGAATGTGGCGCGCCAGAACTTCTTTACCCGTACCTGACTCGCCGGTGATGAGAACCGATGCCGCACTTGGCGCGACTTTTTCGGCCATATCAATCACAGCCTTCATCGCAGGATCGCCCGCGATAATGTTATGGCTTTCTTCAGTAACCGCTTGCAATACAGCAGCAATTAATTCTGCGTCTGGGGGCAGGGGAATATATTCTTTTGCGCCTGCTTTAATTGCACGTACCGCCGCATCTGCATCATTACCGATACCGCATGCGATAGTCGGAACATTAATGCGTTCAAGTTTGATTTGATTAATGAGATCTGCTACGTCGCAACGTACATCGACCATCACCAAATCAATACCCTGACCGCTGCGTAACACATTCATCGCACCGGAAATGGTATCGATATGGGATACCTTCGCGCCACGTTGATGGGCAATCTTGCCAGCAACTGCAATCGGGCCTTCCATGGTTCCAACAATTAATAACCGCATCTCGTATTCTCCTAAACCCCAGTCAATTAAACCTTGCTCAATTAGTCTTTGTATTAGTTTTCCCGTTTTTAATTTTCTTTACGTTCGGTCTTGATGATTTCCGTCATGGTGATGCCAAGGCGGTCTTCAACCACCACGACTTCGCCACGTGCGACCAAACGGTTGTTCACATAGATGTCAATCGCTTCACCAACCTTGCGATCAAGCTCGACCACGGCGCCTCTGCCCAGTTTCAAAAGGCTGCTTACCGGCATGGTCGCTTTGCCCAGCACAGCAGAAACTTCCACAGGCACAGCATAAACGGCATCCAGATGTTCGATAGTTACGCCAGACCCGTCAGGGTTGCCTTGCGTTCCATTCAATTCATTCAGGGGAAGGGATTCTTTCTCGGCCATGATGGTCTCCTTAGTTAAACGGCAATATTGGTTGATGGGGTTGCCTGAGGTGCTTCAGGCGCGGCGTGGGCGTATTCACTCGTATGATGGTCGGGATGGGGCTGCTGTCCGCTTGATGTATGCAGTCGCATTTGGCGTTCGATTTCAGACCATGTCAGATTGACGGAACGTTCCATGCCGCCATCTGCCCATTCAAGACGACAGTCATTCGCTTCCAATGCATTATCGGCAAGGATAATCATCTTTCCTGCATAGCCAACGCGTGCAGTAAGCGCACTCATTTCCTTGCTCATATCATCAAACTGGCTTTCTGAAATCCGCAAGACCATGCGCGGTTCATTAATCATGTCGGCAACTGTTGCTTCAATCGCGGCCATCATTTCCTGCACACCGTTCTTACGCATGAAGTCGGGAACGAGTTTTCGTGCGATTGCCAATGCAATATCGGCTGCGGCCTGTTTCTTTTCCCCGGCCATTTTGAATACTTCGCCTGCCATGCGTTCGAATACCAGTTGGATATTGGCCAGCAATTCATTCTGCTTGCCTTGCATCTCACGTATCGCTGCCTCTTTGCCTGCTACAAATCCTTGGTCATAGGATTGCTCCTTAGCCATTGCGATTTCTTCCTCGGTGAATACGGGCGGCGCTTTTTGTTCTTGGGCAGCCTTAATCGCCTCTGGATCAAAGGACGTTCCAAACATAAAGCGTTGAGGAGAGGTTTCGGACATCAATAGATAAGCTCCTCATCTTCACCACCACGGCTGATATCGATTTCACCCTTGGCAGCAAGGTTCTTGGCAGCCAGCACCAGATTAGCCTGCGCTTCATCCACATCGCGGAGTTTAACAGGGCCAATACCGGCCATTTCTTCCTTAAGCAGCTTGGCAGCACGTTCCGACATATTGCCAAAGAACAGGTCGCGCAATGTTTCCGATGCGCCTTTGAGTGCGATAGGAAGCTTCGCTTTGTCCACGACACGCATAAGCGCTTGGATGGCTTGCGGGGTGAGCTTGCCCAAATCTTCAAAGGTAAACATAAGGCTTTTAATTTTTTCAGCCGCGTCATGGTTACGTTCTTCCAGTGCGCCAAGGAATTTGGCTTCGGAAGCACGGTCAAGATTATTGAAGATTTCGGCCATCATTTCATGGGCATCGCGGCGGTTAGTACGCGCAAGGTTGCTCATGAATTCGGTACGAAGAGTCTTTTCGATATCATCCAATACTTCTTTTTGTACAGCTTCCATACGCAACATACGCATGATGACTTCCATCGCGAAACTTTCAGGCAATGTGCCGAGTACGCGTGACGCATGGTCTGGCTTGATTTTGGAAAGCACAACTGCAACCGTTTGCGGATATTCGTTCTTTAGATAATTCGCCAACACTTCTTCATTCACATTGGCCAGCTTATCCCACATGGTACGACCCGCAGGACCGCGGATGTCTTCCATGATGCCGCCGACTTTGTTCTTATCCAGAACCTTCATCAGCAAGCGTTCGGTTGATTCAAGGGTACCACTAAGTGAGCCGGTTGATGAAATTTGTGACGCAAATTCTAGAAATAATGTTTCGACAAGGTTTGAGCTGACATTGCCAAGCGTCGCCATCACTTGGGAGATTTCCTTGATTTCATCGTCGCTCATGAAAGAAAACAGTTTTGCAGCGTGTTCTTCGCCCAGCGACAAAATCATGATCGCCGCTTTTTCTGGCCCCGAAAGGCCTCTTGCATCTTCTCTCACACGTCCAGCCATGGACAACTCCCTTTATGTATTACCGCGAACGCTCTGTGCTACGCACAACCACGCCTGCGGGTGTTACTTGTTCTCTTGATAGATCCAATTACGAATGATACCGACAGCTTCTTCAGGATGCTTTTCGACAATCTCCCCGACCTTTTTCAGTGACGATGCCTTCACGCGGCCTTCGACGCGCTGGATATCAATCATCTTTTCAAATGTATTTTCGTCTTCGGCTTCACCGCCTGCTGCTGCCCCTGGCGCAGCCAGCTTATTGCCGCCACTTGCTGCACTCAGTAAATTCGTGCTGCCCGGCGCGCCTGCACCAAGGAGATTGCCGCCACTTTCGCCAACTGCGCCGGTTGCGCCTTCAAGCACTTGCTTGAGAATTGGGCGAACCACTAGAAGAATAGCGAGCAAGCCCAGCAAAGCCATGATAACTGATTCAGCCATACGCATCATTTCAGGGGTCATGAACGCCATGATGCCTTCCGCTGCTGCCGCTTGGCCATCAGTGGCTGAAGTGAACTGCATATTCACGACTTCCACACTGTCACCGCGCGTGGTGTCTACATTCACAGCACTGCGAACGAGTGTTTTGATTTGATCCAGCTCTTCCTTGCTGCGTGGTTTATATACCTGCTTACCATCAGCACCGGTTTCATAGATGCCATCCACCAATACAGCGACCGATTGCTTTTTAATGCTGCCGCTTTCACGAACATGGCTTCTGACGGTCTTGTTGATTTCGTAATTGACCTGTTCTTCGTTATTATTATTTGAATTATTTGTACCGGCACTACCGCTTGCTGCTGCGGCAGGAAGATTATTACCCGCAGAAACACCGCTGTTGGTTTCGGATGTTTTGGCGGTTTCGGTTTTTGATACCTGACTGCGAACAACCTGACCTTCAGGGTCATAGATTTCTGATGAGGTGGTAACCTTATCAAAATCCATTTCAACTGAGACTTCGGCACGCGCCTTGCCATAGCCAAGGGAGCGGGAGAGGAGGTCTTCGATTTTATCGACCTGCGCCTTTTCAAAATTGTGGCGCATTTCTTCTTGAGTGCTTGCTTCGCCTTCAGCGCTGCTTCTATCCATCGCCTTGGCTAACAAGGTGCCCTTATCATCGACGATGGAGATGTTGTCGGTCTGCAAATTTGGTACAGCGGCTGCAATCAATTGGCGGATGGCACCCACTTGGTCTTTTGCCAAGGTAGCACCGCCGCGTACTTTCAAGAATACGGATGCAGAGGCCTTCTGGTCATTCTGGCTGAACATTTCATGCTTTGGCAGCACCAGATGCACACGGGCAGATTGAACGGAGTTCACGGTGCCGATGGTTCTGGCAAGTTCGCCTTCCAACGCGCGTAGTTGATTGATGTTTTGTACAAAGCTGGTTGTACTGAAACCATCCTTCTGGTCAAAGATTTCATAACCGATGGAGCCCCCACGTGGCAGCCCTTGCTGTGCCATGCTCATACGCAACTTGCCGACCTGTTCGGTCGGAACTTTAATGCTGGTTCCGTTCGCGCTTACTTCGTATGGGATTTTCATCGTATCAAGCTGGCTGACAATCGCGCCGCCATCGGATGGATCAAGGCCGCTGTACAAAAGCGCCAAAGGACCCGAAGACATCTTCGTTGCCATGAAGGCGAAGAAGATGATGACCGCCAATATCGTGCCGCCCAGAGCCGCAAGACGTACAACACCTAGACCACGTAAGGTTTGCATAAGCTGATTCAAGAGAACGACTCCATAGAAAGAGGCATGAAATGTTTAGATAGGAAAAGAAGATTTGACCGACTAACCTTGTTCAGAACCGCGTTGAAAACGTGTGACTTCATCTTTATTAACCAGCCCGTTAACCATAATCGTTGAGTTATAAAAAACTTATTAACAAGCTCGGCAATTATTACCCATCAGCCCATTTCTAGGTAATTTTTGCCTAGCAACCCTTACCAAGAGGTTAACAGATTCATATGAGTAGCCTGTCACCAGATTCTTCAGCCAAGGATAAAGCAGCCGTCATTGTTGCTTTCCTTACCACACTGGCTCTGGCGGCTCTCTATTACGTCTGTGTGGGCATCGTGGCCATTTGGCCTGATAGCCTGCTCTATGCTGATCGTGCGCGCCATCTACTAGGCGAGGGGAACCTGACCCTTAGCGCGGCGACATCGTCATCCTATCCTCCACTATATTCATTGCTGCTTGCTGTGGCATTTCTCGTGCCAAATTTTTTGCTTAGCCACCAAATACTGGTGGGTCTGCAAATCATTCTTCTGGCATCGGTTTTTTTTCCTATCCGCGATCTGCTTATTCGCAGTAATGGCGTTGGAAAAATCGGGGCAACGGCATTAGCCGTCATCGCCGCACTGTCGTCTGCGGCATTGCCTTATGCAACCATGTTAGGCGCGGAGGCGTTATTTATTCCTCTCTTTATATGGTTTACGTGCTTTTACGATAAATTTTTATCTGATGCCAATAAGCGTAACGCATGGTGGAGCGCTGCGCTGCTTGCCTTATTGCTGCTCACCAAAGAAATCGCATGGGTTGTTTTTGCGGGCGCTGCGCTTACTGAACTGACGCGCGTTATCCAGAAAAAAACATCGGTTTATGCGTGGAAGCTGATTGCGCTGCCATTAGTGGTATTTGCAATATGGCAAGCCTATTCGGTATTCGTACTGCACCAGCCATTCGCATTATTGGAACTCAATTTTAATAACGGCTTGGGACGCTTCAATTTTGTAAAAAACGGCATCGTCTATTTATGTTATGTCGGCATGCCGCTGGCCGGACTTGCATTCATGATTGCCTGTTTTTCTAAAAGCATATGGGATGCTCCGTTATTTCGTTTTACGGCATTCACGCTATTGGCGGCGTTGCTATATTCGGCCTTTGGCAATGTAATCATCGTGGAACACAAGTTGGACTACATTACCAACCGGTTGATTGAACCGTTTGTGATTTTGCCATTTATTGTGTTCCTGCGATTGCCAGAACAAACGCGTAAAGAAATCACCGCAAACTCTTTGCTGATATTGTTTTGCATGATGATTTTTGGGCTGCCATACGCACTAAAAACCGATTTTCTGACAGGAATGAGTTATTGGGCGCAATCACTCAACAACCCAAATCTGGGCATCATTCGTAATGTTATCTATATCCTGCTTGTCTCGTTACCTGTCATCGTCATCTGGTGGAAACCCAAATGGTTTTTAACTGCCTATACCTGCGTTGCGGCTTTATTGACGTTTAGCAATGTGATGCAAGACCAGACCGTATGGAGCATCAATCAAGACGGCAATTTCAAATACGTGAACATCGATGCCTTCGCAGGCAGCACTGATGTTAAGGACGCAAAAGCGATTTATGCCGAGAACAACTGCAACACACAACAAAGCAGTGATATCGGCTATGTCTTCCGCTGCAATGATCTGAACAAGATTTTGTATTTTGTACCACGTGCACTCACCAGACAAACAGCACAGGATTTGAAATCGCTGAAATTAAATGAAAACGAATTCGTGTTATTCGCCAGTAGTGATAACGATAACGCCTTTGGTAAATCGGTTGCTGAAATCGGTCTTGGGCAACTTATGCGGGTGGAGCAGGGGGATTTGGCAGCCATGCAACAAACGCCGCTGGTATTCATCAAGGAATTCAAAAGTCTAGGGCGCTATATTAATGTGATGATTGCCGGAAAGATGGAGCGCGTAACGTTATTAGGCCCTGATGCTGAAATGCGTATCAATGCAGATAAGGCAGGCTGCATTCAAATACAGGCCAGCTTTGCCGCAGACGACAATGAAGCTGATGCAAACGGCAAAGCGGTTGATTTCATATTGAATGACAAACAGGTCAAGAAAACTAATTTTAAACCTGTGCTCAGCAACCGGATACCGGAACCATTCGTCCTGCCATTGCAATTGCGGGAAGGCGAGAATATCCTGAAACTGCATTATGGAATGCCCAAGGATGATTACAAAGCGGTACCGGCCAGCCTGTTCATGTTCGCACGTCCCGTGTTTAAACCTTGTAAGTAAAGGAGGGGTTTATGTTGATGAATTATCTTCTGGTTGCAATTGGCAGCGCGATTGGCGGCATGGCGCGTTACGGTACAGCACAAGCGGTCAATTCTGTGTGGAAAGAACCATTTCCCCTTGCCATCTTTTTAATCAACGTTATCGGGTCATTTGCAATTGGGGCATTCGCGCATTGGCTGACCAATACAGAAGACCCAAACATGCAGAACAACATCAAACTGATATTGATGATCGGCATATGCGGCGGGTACACAACCTTTTCAACCTTCAGCCTTGAAACGCTGAGCTTACTAAAATCAGGCCAGACACTTACCGCACTGGCCTATATCGCCGCATCGGTTGTACTGTGTATTGGCGCTGCTGCGCTTGGATACAAACTAGGCGGCTAATGCCTCTTCGGTATCCAACACACCTGCAATCGCATGCAGGGTCGCAGCGATACGAATAGATGCTTGAATAACCGTTGCTTCCACGCCGTGGCCACGCAATTTGCTGTCATGGCTTTCAATACACATGCCGCAGCCGTTGATGGATGACACTGCAAGGCTCCATAACTCAAAATCCATCTTATCTGCGCCGGGATTACCAATAATGTTCATGCGTAATTTGGCAGGCATAGTTTTGTATTCAGCGTGTTCAGCCAAATGGATGAAGCGGTAATAGATATTATTCATACCCATAATCGCGGCAGCAGCTTTTGCAGCGTTCAGGACTTCCGGTGTGATTTTATCCTTGAATTCATCAATCACGGCTTTAGTCAGTTTTGCGTTACGCGATGCCATGGCGCATGAAATGAAGGTGCCAGCCTTTTGGGTGTCACTCAGCACCGTTTCCGAAAGAAGCGTTGATAAATTAAGCTTCAAATCTTTGGCATAATCGGGAAGGGATTCACGTAAGGCTTCTAATGACATGGCTGTCTCCGTTAGTAGGAATGATAATTAGTATACGTGGGCAGGTGCGTTTTGGATCACATAAAAAGCTATAAATAAAAACAGCGGCTGATTAGGCCGCTGTTTTCGAAACATTCGAGCTGGACTTATCCAACTTTCAAAACGGCATCGCCTTTTTCCCAATTGCATGGGCAAAGCTCGCCAGTTTGAAGTGCATCGAGCACACGTAAAACTTCATCCACGTTACGGCCAACATCAAGACCGTTCACTGAAGCAAATTGAATGGTGCCATCTGGATCCACGATGAAGGTCGCGCGCAATGCAACGCCAGCTTCTTTGTCCAAAATGCCAAGTGCCGTTGAAAGTTCGCGCTTGATATCGCTGAGCATCGGGAATGGAAGGTCTTTAAGATCAGCGTGATGGGTGCGCCATGCGTGGTGCACGAATTCGCTATCGGTGCTAACGCCATATACGACAGCGTCGCGCTCGTTGAACTGCTTGTTCAGCTTACCGAATGCAGAAATTTCCGTTGGGCAAACGAAGGTAAAATCTTTTGGCCAGAAGAAGATGATTTTCCATTTACCCTTGTCGGATGTGTTGGAAAAATCCTTGAATGCGGTCTTAAGGTCGGTGCTAACAACACCTTTTAAGTGGAATGTAGGTAATTTATCACCAACGGTAAGCATATTCGTTCTCCTGATATGAATGGGGGTAGGCGGACTAGATATACGTCTAGACAGACACGAGTTCAACCGCGTCTATAAAGGTATACGTATCAATGGGTGAAATGGATCAGTGGCAGCCCAAAAAAAACAACGGACTATAAAAAGCCAAAAAAGTGCTTAATCTGCACAACGGTGCTGTGCGGAAGGTTAATCGCAGTAATCGCGATTAAGTACAGGAACAGGTATTTGAACTCTTTTGGCAGTACAAGCTTGTTCATGGCAACGCCCTTCTGGGTTTTTCTACGCCGCGTAATATGCGCCTTAAAACGTCCATTTTCAAGGCATTCCATGCTTGCATTACTTTCAAAACCGCGGCCAAAATGTGCATCAAATTTGACTGTAAAATCAATGGATAGGCGCACGGGCTTAAACTACGCTTATGCAACATTTATGGGGAATCGATTATGCACCTTTGGCTGGTCACGACATTTGCGAATGCATCATGGGATGTCTACGCGCAGACTTGCCTGCAAAGCATAAAGGATAATTTGCCCGAAGGTGTAAAGATTTGCGTTGGGCTTGATGATGATGCGCTGGAGCTTCCGGTCAAACACATCCTCAATAAAATGCAGCGTGACGGAAAATCGCTTCATGAACATGGCATGTATGAAATATTTGCTGGGCGTAGCATGGAACACCAGAATTTTATCAACCAGTTTAAGAACCGCGATCACCCTATGGAATACCGCCTACAGGCGGTGCGGTTCTGCCATAAAATTTTTGTCTTAAAACGCGTGATGGACAAAGCCATGATATTGGCGCCTGAAATTCGTCCTACCCATATCATCTGGTGGGATGCGGATGCACGGTTCACGCGTCCCGTACCGCCCGAAGAGCTCGAAGCGCTGATGCCAACGGAAGAAGAAGCCGTGAGTTATCTTGGCCGCCGTGATTGGGATCATAGCGAATGCGGCTTTATGGGCTTTGAACTGGAAAAGGGCAAAGCCATCATCGATTTCATGTTTTCCTATTACGTACAGGGCTTGGTATTCAGCCTACCGCAATGGCATGACAGTTATCTGTTTGATGTCGCACGCAAAAATTACACGTGCAAAAATTTATCGGAAGGCGTTCCTGGCAACAATGTGTGGGCGCAGACCGCGTTGGGGGAATTTTCCGAACACTGGAAAGGCGAAGCCGCCAAAGCGCGCGGCAAACCGATGACCGATGCAGAGCTTTTTAAAAATAGCTAGGAATTCAAAACGAATTTCACGTCTGGCCCAAATCGATAACAGCCATGAAAATTACGCATAACAGCAGTTGGACTGCCGGATAATGACGACAGCCGTCGGGCAATACCATTCATGATATTTGTGAATACTTCCGGTGAAGCCTCACGCAGTTTAAACTTACCAATTGCTTTGGTTTCGACAATTGGGCTGCTCTCCGGATCAATATTCTCCAGACAAACTTGTCCGCCTGCATCCTTCATTAATTTAATTATTTGCCGTTGCCACCCTGGCACATTTAACAATGTTCCCCTGACACTCACGTTGTCAGATTTAACATTTATTGTCTTAGCATCTTCGGAAAAAACAGGAACCGGACTATCTTCCAGCATAATATGGCTGGTATCAGATGTTGTATATATTATGCCTTTGGCACCCAGCGCAGAAAGGGCTTCGTCTAACTCTTTTATAAGACCACTGCTTCGTAGCGATATGAATGTAGTATCGATTTCCTTGATTACCACATTTATATCAAGCGGCTTGCCTTGGTTTCTAAGCAAATATTCAAATAATCGTCCAGGTACATTACCTAATATAACCGGATCATATGGCTTGGTTACATTCCGTACTACATGACATGTTGGATCAAATTCAATGTCGCCAATACGCAGCGGCACACCACCCGTAAAAGGTTTTAAAATTCCTGCTTTTACTTTTTCTTTTGCAATTTCTGGCGGAAGAGCGGGTGGTGGGTCGCCTGCTGCAACACAAAACACGGTTGTTTCAACATGTATCAATGGTTTTCTTAAAATGGCATTCACTTTGGCGGCTAGCGATATTGCCCATCCCTTAATTTCTTCAGTGTCATAACCGCGATGCGTTTTACCAGTTTTCAAGTTGAAAATTTCTGAAGCGCGCAAATAACGACCATAGTTTTCCTTCTGGCGCAAAATATTCAATATGGCCCACTCAGGTGGCGTGAGTACGACCGTACGTTCGATTAACCCAGGTGGAGGGTCTACGGAAGTAATGGTCTTGCTATTCGGACTAATCGATAAGTCCCCAAACGCGATTGCTTCAGGATCATCCGGATCAAAATCTTCTTCATGCGCCAATACAGCATCAGGATTTCTGACTTTCATCAAATCAGGGCTACCTGCAAATTTATATCCTCTGCTCATCTTTTCGATAAAAGCGCTGGCGCCAACTTCGATAGCATCAAGCTTGTCGCCAACTTGGATTACCAGTTTACCCAGACGGATATCCCAGTTATCCGGACTGGCATCTGCGCCCACTAACAGATGATTTTCATATACAAACGCAAATATTTGTTCACTCGTTTTAACACGGTTTCTATCTGCCGCTAAAAAAAACAGCAGCCGTTTTTCTGTATAACCAAACGTATGAGGAACATATGTAACTTCATTGTTGCGTCCAACAATGTCTTGCAACAATACGCCAGTTTCTAAATCGAGTGTCATACCATGAAATTTTACTGGCTTTTGTCCTGGCGCGCCGAACGGTTTACTCACCGTGATATAACCTTCAACGGCACCGTCAATGATGTTGCCGTAAACCTTGTCGCCCGATACTCTGTTTATAACATTTCGTAATTGCGAAACGTGGGATTCAAGCAATTTAAATTGCTTGATTGTAATTTCATCATCTCTTCCCGTGAACTCAGGGAAAAGCCTGCGATATAAAGCAATTTTTGAAATGGGTTGATAGTTGCTTTCGCAAATGGATTGAAAAATAGCAAGCTTTTTACCCGATAATTTTATCGGCACGCCGTTAACGGATGCTACGTTATCTTCAAATTTAAATACGCCCGTGATTGCCATAAAAAATACCATCTGAAAATATGGTATTAATATATCATACGGCTTTACTTTCAGATTAAAGATTAGAGTACTGATTAACCATATCAGGGTTTTAAATATGCTGTCCTGAAATACGGCGAGTGTCCGCTGGGATCTTGATCATAAAAAATCCACCAATCACAATCCGAACATATCTTGGCAAGTGGGCTGTTGGGGTCATCATATAAATCACACAGCTTGTCATAAGCTTCTTTCAATGTGTTTGTACGAATATCCGGAAGCCAATCTACATTATGGTCATGCGAATACACAATCATCGCGCAACATGGCGCAATTTTTCCTGATGGCAGAACATAGGTTTGAATGGCGCAGTTAACGCGCTTGGTCGGTTTTCTCAATAAATTCCTGTAACGAAACGTATCGAAATATTCGGCATTGAAATGCACACTGTCTACGCCGTGGCTGCGCCAGAATGCTTCAAACTCGGGCTGCAAATGGAACGTAGTGCGAAAGAGGGTACAACCGATTTCCAGCCGTAAATCAGGAAACTCGGCACGGCGAGTATTAAGATAAGCCAGCGCATCAAGAATAACCTGGAATTTTCCGCCTCTGCGTATGCGTTCGTAATGCGATGCATCAATCGCATCACAGCTGATACGGAAGGAACGCAGACCAATCGTCAGCAACTCGTCAATCAATTTGGGGGTATAGAATTGGCCGTGGCTCAGCACTTGCGGGTGCAACCCACGCGATATGGCATAACGTATGTGATCCAATGCGTTGGGATCGAGAAAAATCTCCCCCGTAGATGCAAGGTAGATGTGTGAACCAGCCGGATAATCATCCATTGCTTTGCGTACCAATGCCGGATCCAATACCTTCGCTTTCTTAACTGCCTGCGGGCCATTGAAATGGCACATAACGCATGAAAGATTGCAAACTTCATTTGTGGTAATTGCACCCGGTAAAAAATTCGCAACGCGGGGAGCCTTTGCCTTAAACGGCGCGCGAGTCATCGCGGGCAAATCAATACCCTCGTCGGCTGGCTTCAAGCGCGGAGGCTTTTTTGCCTTAGCCATATTTTCTGGCGTTGTGATTTTAGGTAGGCCGAGAAAGTCCATGGTTTATTCAATTGGTTAGTACAAAAAACTAATCATACGTAACACAAGGTTAATTGATGGTTTATGTAATGTCTTTTCGAATCAAGCCGATATATTTGCCATTCACTGCAATCACTTGGCATTCTACCCTAACATCATGGGCACAAGATTATGGCCCGCACGCCTTAAACATAGGAAAGCCATGGCAACCAAGGATACTGTTTACAATCCGCTTCTACCTTATTGCATGCACAACCTTAAAGGCTTTGGCCTGCCTGATTTTATGCTGCTTGATATTGGATGCAGTGGAGGCATTGAGCAGCATTGGCGATCACTTGGCGACAAACTCCATGCCATTGGCTTTGATGTGATTGTCGAGGAAGTCGGGCGACTTAATGCGGAAAATAAAAATCCACGCATTAAGTACGAAAACTATTTTGTTGGTTTTGAAGGCTACGAAGCCTTGCTTCCCAAAAAACTATTCGACGATCCCATCGCTTCGCGTACTAACGACCCGCAAAAACGCACCAGTTATGAACGGGCATGGAAGGCGATGAACCTCAATTACATCGATACGTTTTTTAATAATAATCAAAAAACGTCGTTGACTGAAAAGCGCATATCGATTGATGCCTATACCAAAGAACATGGAATAGAGAATATCGATTTCATCAAAATTGATACCGATGGTCATGATTATGAAGTCTTGCTGGGCGCCGAACAAACCTTGAAGCGCAGCGTGCTTGGCGCTGCCATCGAAGTACCATTTCATGGCCCGGCTCATCCTCACGCCAATGTGTTCTGCAATATCGACCGCTTCATGCGTGATTGCGGCTTTTCACTCTATGTGCTCGACAGCTATCCGTGCAGCAAAGGCGCGTTGCCAGCACCATTCACCTATAAACTTCCTGCACAAACTACCAAAGGGCAGCTGTTGTGGGGTGATGCGGTTTACTTCCGTGATGGCGGCGATCCATCTTATTCATCCAAATGGGATTTTACATTCGATACGGCCAGACTTCATAAACTCTGCTGCTTTTTTGAAATCATGGGCCTTGGCGATTGCGCCGCAGAAATTTTGCTGCGTTTACGCGATACAACCGAACACAAAAAAGAATACACGATGCTGCTGGATTTATTGGTGCGCGGCTTTGCCCAAACTGCACTTAGTTACGATAATTATATTCAGGCGTTTGATGCAGACCCCACGCGGTTATACCCCAAATAAAAAAAGCCCGCTAATATAGCGGGCTTTTTAAATCATATAAGAAAAGGCTTAGTTTGAAGCCTTATCCACCAATTTGTTCTTGGAAATCCACGGCATCATCGCACGCAGCTTTTCACCAACTTTTTCAATTGGGTGTTCTGCTTCGATGCGGCGGATAGCCTTAAAGCTTGGCTGACCAGCTTTGTTTTCCAACATGAAATCGCGAACAAAGCGACCGGATTGGATATCGGTCAATACGCGCTTCATTTCTGCCTTGGTTTCCGCTGTCACGATACGTGGGCCAGTAACATAGTCACCATATTCCGCGGTGTTAGAGATGGAATAACGCATGTTGGCAATGCCGCCTTCGTAGATTAGATCCACAATCAGCTTCACTTCGTGCAAGCATTCGAAATATGCCATTTCTGGTGCATAGCCTGCTTCAACAAGCGTTTCAAATCCAGCTTGGATAAGCTTCGTCAAACCGCCGCACAGCACAGCTTGTTCGCCAAACAAATCGGTTTCGCATTCTTCACGGAAATTGGTTTCGATGATGCCGGAGCGACCACCACCAACAGCCGAAGCGTAGGAGAGGGCGAGTTCAAGAGCCTTACCAGACGGGTTTTGGTGAACCGCAACAAGGCATGGCACGCCGCCACCTTTTTGGTATTCGCCGCGCACGGTATGGCCAGGGCCCTTTGGTGCAATCATGAATACGTCGAGGTCTTTGCGTGGTTCAATCAGATTGAAGTGCACGTTGAGACCATGAGCAAATGCAAGTGCCGCACCTTGCTTCAGATTATCGGCAAGATGATCGCGGTAAATGTCGGCCTGTAACTCATCAGGTGCCAAAATCATCATCACGTCTGCGATTTTTGCAGCATCTGCTGGCGCCATCACTTTGAAGCCGGCTTTTTCAGCTTTCACTGCGCTGCCAGAACCTGCGCGTAAGGCGATGATGACTTCCTTCACGCCGCTATCGCGCAGATTTTGCGCGTGGGCATGGCCTTGGCTACCGTAGCCGACAATGACAACCTTCTTCGACTTGATAAGGTTTACGTCAGCATCACGATCATAATAAACACGCATAGTAGTAGTCCTTCCGTAAAGTAGTTTTTGATTTTGGTGAGAGTTAGAAACTTAGAATATAGCCTTTGAACCGCGGGCAATGCCTACCACACCACTGCGGACGACTTCAATAAGCCCGAGCGGAGTGATGAGTTCGACGAAGTTATTGATTTCTTCGTTGGTACCGCTGAATTCAAAAATGAAGGATTGCAGCGTTGCATCAATGGTTTTGGCGTGGAACACGTCGGCGATACGAAGTGCCTCAATGCGCTTTTCACCCGTGCTGTTAACCTTTAACAGGGCGGTTTCGCGTTCCAGCATCGGGCCGGTTGAGGTCAAATCCACCACCTTGCGTACAGGAACCAGACGGTTCAACTGCGCTTCAATCTGCTCCAGAATTTGTGGAACAGCGGATGAAACAATGGTGATACGTGAAATACCTTTTTCTTTATCAACATTGGCAACGGTCAAGCTGTCAATGTTGTAGCCACGTCCGGAGAATAATCCAACCACGCGTGCCAGAACACCAGCTTCGTCGTCAACAATTACGGAAAACACATGGCGTTGAATTTGGCTATTTGAACTATCAGTCATCATAAAAACTTTCTTCTCGTTAAACCAAAACTAAACCTTCATCCGGTGTCTTGGATGAAATGTCTTGGTCGGAATTTAAAATCATTTCGTTATGCGCTCTGCCGGATGGGATCATCGGGTAGCAGTTTTCTTTTTCATCAACGCATACATCAACAATGCAGGGGCGGTCAGTCACAGCCATCATTTGCTTGATGACGCCATCAAGTTCCGCTGGCGTTTTTGCACGAAGGCCAACACCGCCAAATGCTTCTGCAAGCTTAACAAAATCAGGCAGTGCCGCTGTATAGCTTTCGGAATAACGACCACCATGGATGAGCTCTTGCCATTGGCGAACCATGCCCATACATTGATTGTTGAGAATGAATATTTTAACCGGCAAACGGTATTGAACCGCCGTGCTCATTTCCTGGATGTTCATCAAAATGGATGCTTCACCGGCCACATCGATAACCAATTTACCGGGGTGGGCAAGTTGAACACCAATCGCAGCTGGAAGGCCGTAACCCATGGTTCCCAAACCGCCAGATGTCATCCAGTGATTTGGCTGTTCGAATTGCAGGAACTGGGCAGCCCACATCTGGTGCTGACCAACTTCGGTTGTGATAAAGGTTTCAACATTCTTGGTCAAATCGCGCAGACGTTCTAACGCATATTGCGGTTTAATGATGCTGTCCGACTTTTTGTACGACAAACACTTCTTGGCGCGCCATTCATTGATTTGCGCCCACCATTTGGCCAATGCTTCCTTGTTTGGTTTGTGTTTCTTCTTTTCCCAAACCTTAATCATTTGTTCAATGGCAACGCCTACATCTCCAACAATGGGGATGTCCACAACGATGGTCTTGTTGATGGAGCTGGCATCAATATCTACGTGGATTTTCTTTGAACCCGGGGAGAATTCGGAAAGCTTTCCGGTCACGCGGTCATCAAACCGCGCACCAAGATTAATCATCACATCGCAGCCATGCATGGTGAGATTTGCTTCGTATGTTCCGTGCATGCCTAACATGCCCAAGAATTGCGGGTCGCTTGCTGGGAATGCACCAAGCCCCATCAACGTGCTGGTCACAGGATAACCGGTCATGCGTGCAAATTTGCGTAACGCTTCGGATGCCTTATCACCGGAATTGATAATGCCGCCGCCGGTATAGAAAATCGGACGCTGAGCATCGGCAATCAATTCAACCGCGCGTTCAATCGCATCCATATCCGGCATGGTCTTTGGCTGATAGGTTTTATGCGTTACTTGTGCTGGGGAAAGGTATTCACCGGGCGTCAATTGAACATCCTTTGGAATATCAATAACCACAGGGCCTGGACGGCCTGAGCGTGCAACGTGAAAAGCCTCATGAATGGTTCTGGCAAGCTTATCCGCGTCCTTCACCAGATAGTTATGTTTGGTGCAGGGGCGGGTGATGCCGGTTGTATCGCATTCTTGGAAAGCATCATTACCAATCAAATGCGTTGGCACTTGTCCGGTAAAACACACAACAGGAATAGAATCCAACAGCGCATCGGCCAAACCGGTCACGGCATTGGTCGCACCCGGGCCAGATGTCACAAGCACAACGCCAACCTTACCAGTTGAACGCGCATAACCTTCTGCCGCATGAACCGCGCCGCCTTCTTGGCGAACCAAGATGTGACGAATGTCATTCTGCTTGAAAATCGCATCGTAAATCGGAAGCACGGCGCCGCCCGGATAACCAAAGATGGTATCCACACCCTGATCACGCAGAGCCTTGACCAGAATGTCAGCTCCATTGATGCGTTTCTCAGTACGTGGATCTTCTTTGGGTGATGGGGCAGGCTGTGACATGGAAAATTCCCGATTAATGTTATATTCCAATGCGGTAAACGGCTTTGCTTAGAAATTAGGCAAAACGAAGTTATCCACAAGGGAGGAGAGAATAGTCAATGCTACACAGCCGCGTCAACCACGGATGCTAAAAAGCGCGAAAATAGCTGTAAAAGCTAGTGTTTGGCCTATTTTCCGGCTTTGATTTCTTGGGCTACAGCTTGTTCTTTGCCACCACATGTTGGGTGACCAAAGCCACCTTTGCTGCCATTTCCAGAAATATCATAAATGATGCCGTCATTTTTATCGGCGCTCACACCGGCTGGAACCTTGTCGAAACCAAGCGCAGAACGCACACGCCATGCAACATTATGATCCGCACATGATGTGTCACCGCTAATCCCAACGGCACCAACAATCTCACCTTTTTGATTATACAGCGCAAGGCCGCCACCAAACACATTCACACCGCCAATTTTTTTACCAACCATCGGGTCGCGCTTGGTTCCGGCTTTATTGAAATCACCGCTGTAAGCAACAGTTGTGTCAACTGGGTTGGATGCTTGCAATCCAAACAAGCTGCCACCAGGTTGAACCGCTGAATATAAATTCGCGGTTGAAAGAGCAAGACCGGGAAGGCTAAACGCATTCGCAGTATTGGCTTTTTGTGCTGAAATCACACGGCTGCCGAGCCATTGCTCACCGCGATCCTTGCCAGTAAACGTCACAGCACAAACAGTGCCATCGCGGTCAACAACAGATGCCCACATATTCAAATCAAGCCCGCCATTGCTGGGCCCACCCGATGCTTTTACGCTTTTCTTTAATGCGTCTTGCAAATCGGTAAAGGAGGGGAGTTTCGAGCAATCCGCATGTGCAGTGGAAGCGAAAAGCGTTGCAGCAAGAACAATAGTAGCTTGGAATTTTTTCATGATAAGCACCGTTTGGGGAGAGGATGAAGGAGAGGGGCGAAAAATCTACAGCGAGACTCGTTTTTAAAGGCTGGAGGGATTCAGCGCAAGCAGTTGTTCATGATAATTCGCGCCATCAATGATGCGGGGTTTACGGCCAGCCGCTTCCTCTTTTTTCATAAAGCGGTTCTTGAACCATGTCAGCTGCCGTTTGGCATAATTGCGGCTGAATTGCTGGGCGCGCTCAATGGCTTCTTCGCGTGAAATTTCGCCGCGCACAAAGCTTTGTAAATCCTGCACACCCAAGGCCTTTTGCGATGGATGCTCCAATACCGGCGTTGCCTTCACTTCTTCAATCGCGCCAGCATCCATCATGTCTAAAAACCGTTTATCAATCGCGGCATATAACGTATCGCGTTCCGGCAATAGCAATGTGGTCTTGAATTCCCAATCGGCTGGCGGCGTCATTAAACTTTCTTTTTGCCAATAACTGATGGATTTACCCGTGGCGGCATAAACCGCATACGCACGGATGAGGCGTTGGCTGTCCCCCGGCGGTAACCGAATGGCCGCCGCTTTATCCACCTTCATCAATCGGTCACGAAAAGCTGGGCCGCCCATGGTTGTGTATTCACCAATTATTTTTTCGCGTAATTCATCCGGCACATCGGGGATTTCCGAAATGCCATGCATCAATGCTTCCAGATATAATCCCGTGCCGCCAACCACGATGGGCGTTTTGCCATCCGCCAACACTTTGCCAATCACATCCATCGCATCAGTGCGCCAACTTGCCGCCGTGCTAATCGTCGGTGCATTCACTGTGCCATATAGATAGTGGGGAAGTGCGGCGCGTGTTTTTTTATCAGGCTGCGCGCTTAAAATCGGGAAGCAGGAATAAACCTGCATGGAATCAGCGTTGATGATTGCGCCATTAAGGGTTGTGGCAAGCTGCGTTGCCAGCCCCGATTTGCCGCTGGCGGTTGGCCCTGCAATGATAAGAATGGGGTGTTTCATGGCTTTAAACTGTATAGAACACTATCCTTACTGCCAATCTTGCTTTTTTCTAAATTAAAACGCATACCTTTTCATCCAACCATCCTTTCTTATATGAGTCCTCACACATGTCTTTTGGCTTTTTAATCTCCGACGCTATGGCCCAAACCGCTGCTCCTGTTGCAGCCGCTGCTGGTGCTGCCCCCCCACAAACCGTTGATGGCGTGTTGATGCAATTCTTGCCGCTGTTCCTGATTTTCGGCGTGTTCTATTTCTTGCTCATCCGTCCACAGCAAAAGAAATTCGAACAGCACAAGCAAATGGTTGAAGGCATTCGCCGTGGCGACAAGGTTGTGACCGCTGGTGGTATCCTTGGCACCGTAGTAAGGGCGGATACTGGCGATGAAGTATTGGTTGAAATTGCCGACAACGTAAAAGTCCGTGTTCTAAAAAGCACCATCACCACCGTGAACGCAAAGACCGAAGCCGTTGCCGAAGCAACGCCTCCTGCAAACAACACCTAATTATAAAGACCCGTCATTATGCTGCAAATCTCCCGCTGGACCGTTATCTTCACGCTGCTTATCAGCGTGCTTTCCGTCATCTACGCATTCCCGAATGTGCTCGATAAAGCAGCGCAGGATAAGCTCGCAGCCAGCATGCCCGAATGGATGCCAAGCCGTGCCGTGACCCTTGGTCTCGACTTGCAGGGTGGTTCACACTTGCTATTGGAAGTGAAGACCGATGTGGCGATTGAAGACCGCGTGAACACGCTGGTTGACCAAATCCGCAGCGATTTACGTAGCAAAAACATCGCATATGAAAATCTTGGCCAAAATGGCGTGAAGGCATCCGTCACTATCCTAAAGTCGGAGCAAATGGCCGATGCTCGTAAACTCATTGCGGCCATCGACCAAGGTCTGGTGATTGAAGGAACCGGTTCACAACTCAATGTCAGCCTCTCCGACGTCGCGATTAAAGAAAAGAAACGTCAAGTCGTTGAACAATCCATCGAAATCGTTCGCCGCCGCGTCGATGAAAGCGGCACACGTGAACCATCCATCATGCGTCAGGGTGACGAACGTATTGTCGTTCAATTACCAGGCGTGAGCGATCCTGAACGCATCAAGAATCTTTTGGGCAAAACGGCTAAACTCACATTTCGTTTAGTAAATGATGATGTCTCGGCAGAAGATATTGCTGCAAAGCGTGCGCCTGCTGGCACCGAAATCTTACCAAGCGTGGATGAAAAAAATGGCCGCCCAGAAGTGGTAAGCCGCCGCGTGATGCTGACCGGTGAAATGTTGACCGATGCACAAGCAACTTTTCAGGAAGGCTTGCCCGTTGTAAGTTTTGTGTTTGATAGCATTGGAGCAAAGAAATTCGCCGAAGCATCCAGTGTAAACGTTGGAAAACGCTTTGCAATCGTGCTTGATAATCAGGTGATTTCCGCACCGGTTATCCGAGAACCGATTTTAGGTGGCCGTGGCATCATTTCTGGAAACTTCACCGTTGAATCCGCCAAGGATTTATCCTTGCTGCTGCGCGCGGGTGCATTGCCTGCGCCACTTACCGTTCTTGAAGAGCGCACCGTTGGTGCAGGCCTTGGTTCAGACAGCATTCAATACGGCTTGATTGCTGCCATGGTGGGTCTTGGGCTAGTGGTGGTGTTGATGGTGCTCAGTTATGGCTTGTTTGGGGTGTTTGCTGTCATCTCGCTGGCTTTTAACATTGCTATGATTTTTGCGGGCATGACATTATTGGGTGCAACGCTAACCTTGCCAGGTATTGCGGGTATCGTTTTGGTTATCGGAACGACCGTGGATGCCAACGTTCTAATTTATGAACGCATGCGTGACGAATATAAGAACGGCCGCACATTGCTCGGCGCGCTTGATGCCGGATATTCCAAAGCGATGTCTGCTATTATCGATGCGAACGTGACTTCCTTGATTGGTGCTGTCCTCATGTTCTGGTTCGGCTCAGGACCTATTAAGGGGTTTGCGGTTACGCTCAGCTTCGGTATCATCACATCAATTTTCACCGCTATCATGCTCAGCCGCTTGATGGTCATTTACTGGGTGAAGTGGGCAAAACCAAAGGCTTTACCACTCTAAACACGTTATCGGGCAGATATGACAACCCCACTCGAAGAACTCGATTTTTCAGATTTGTATGTCCGGCTTGATGGTGATGCGCCAGCGCTTTATCGCCCACGCCAAGTTGGTATCTATGGCCGCGATAGCCAATTTGTGCCAGTTGAATGCTATGGATCCGTTAATCTACTCGTTGAATTTATCAAAAAGAATTTCACGAAAGATGATGGCTCATTTGCATTTGGCAACATGCGTCTTCGCGCGGCAGCACAACAAGTAAACGGGCAACGCTGGGTATGTTTACGCCGCATCCCACCTGAAGCACCAGAACTAGATAATCTCGGTATAAATCCAAAAATCGTGGAATCATTACGTTCACTTGGCACGCGAACAGGGTTGATTGTAATTGCGGGCGCAACGGGTTCAGGAAAAACATCTACTGCATTTTCACTGCTGGCTGACTATTGCAAGCGTAATAATAATATTGCTGTCACCATCGAAGATCCGATTGAATATAATCTTGCTGGTAAAATTGGCGAACGGGGCTATTGCTTCCAAGCCGAAGTCCACGACGATGATGGATGGGTTGATGCCCTCAAACGCTGTTTGCGTTGGGCTCCGCGTTACATATTAGTTGGTGAAATCCGCACATCAGCAGCAGCTCGTCAAGTTTTGCGCGCGGCAACAACAGGACATTTGGTAATTACAACAACCCATGGTGGTTCGGTTGAAGAAGCAATTTCAGCAATCATCCGTATGGCCGAACGTGAAATCGGACCAGCCGCTGCAAATGATATGGCGAGCGCACTAACGGCGGTTATTCATCAAACCCTGCGCCCAGATGGCCCGTTCATCCGTTATATTTATACTGAAGATAATAATGCAGGCGATCCCATTCGTTCACTTATTCGTGAAGGAAAAGTCGGCCAAATCAATACGTATATTGACCGATTGATTGCGCGTATCAACGCACCGCAATCAGGTGCAACGCCACTTTCAAACACGTCAACCAGTTCACCAACACAGCCATTACAATCCGTACGTACGCCTGGCGCGCCGTCATCCCAATCACCAACGACACCACGTTCTACAACTCCGCCAATTGCTGCGCGTCAACCCGCGCCAGCCAACCCAGCGCCACAAGCTCCATATCACCCGCCGGTGCCGCCCATTCCACCACGTAAATCGTAAGAGTGCATTGTGGCCACCCCGCCAGAATTTCAAAACAGCGGCGTGAATATCATTCAAGGTTATGGCCCGAACCGTTTCCGTATCGGCCAGCAGGTTCATGAAACATCGTTGCTGGTTAGCGCAGAACATGTATCTGCATGGAATGTAAATGACGCAACATTCATCACCGCTGAAAGTCTTGCACCATTTTTAAATCACACACCCGAATTGGAAGTAATTTTATTCGGCACCGGAAAAAGCATTGAAGCCATTCCGCAGAATATCCGTACCTTACTCAAAGAAAAAAAGATTGGCGTCGATGTGATGGATACGGGCGCAGCATGCCGCACGTATCACGTATTACTTGCTGAAAAACGGCGGGTAGGGGTGGCACTAATCGCACTACCAGCTTGATTATTCATTACCAACCGACACCAGCATCGACAGCGCTTTAACAACAGCTTGGCGTCTGATTTCATCGCGATCACCGCTGAATTGAAACCGGCGCACATCAACATTATCATTGTTCGATAATGCCAGAAACACCAGGCCAACGGGTTTATCCGATGTGCCGCCGGTTGGCCCTGCAATTCCGGTCACAGATAACCCAACATCGGTATTTGCAACCTTTCGCGCTCCAATCGCCATCGCAGCAGCGACTTCCGCACTGACTGCGCCGTGCTGAATAATCAAATTAGCATCAACGTTTACTTCTTCGGTTTTCGAACGGTTGGAATAAGTGATGAACCCGCGTTCCAAAACAGCGGACGAACCAGACACAGACGTGATGCAGCTAGCGATTAATCCACCTGTGCAGCTTTCAGCCAAGGCAAGCGTGTGTTTTTTATCCGTGAATAATTGCACAACGCGCGACGCACGGGTGACGAGGTCCTCAGGCAGCATGTGCTTCGTCTTTAAACGGGAAACGCGCCGTCACTATCGCTTGCGCGGCAATGCCTTCACCGCGGCCGGTAAAACCAAGACGTTCGGTTGTAGTTGCTTTCACACTCACACGGTCGGGCGACAGTTTTAATAACTCGCACAAACGCTTTTGCATCGCTTCGCGTTGCGGTCCAATCTTCGGGCGTTCACACATGATAGTCACATCCACATGGCCAATCGCGCCGCCGCGTTGATGTAATAAATCAACTGAATGCTGTAAAAAACGCGTGCTATCCGCACCCTTCCATTTGGGGTCGGATGGCGGGAAATGCATGCCAATATCACCCGCACCAAAGGTTCCTAAAATCGCATCGGTAATTGCATGTAATCCCACATCCGCATCCGAATGACCTTCCAATGATTGGTCATGTGCGAAGGTATGGCCGCAAATTGTAATCTGGTTGCCAGGAATTAAGCGGTGTACATCAAAACCGGATGCGGTGCGTACATCTAATAAAGCATTCATTCCTAACAGCCTCCGGGCGCGGTCCAAATCATCGGGGTTGGTCAATTTCATGTTATCGGGGTTCGAATGGATAAGGGCAACGGGCAAACCCACTTGCTCGGCAACGGCGGCATCATCGGTTAAGGCTTGGCCTTTTACTTTTTGATGCGCTGCTAAAATCGTATCGAAATGAAAGCCCTGCGGCGTATGCGCTTGCCATAAGTTTTCACGTGCGATGGTTGCTTGCACAATTCCGTTCTCGCCGCGCTTTAATGTATCCACTAATGGCTTTGCTGCAATTACGGCCTTGTGTTCCAGCAATGCATCGCATACCGCACTAATGGTCGGTTCATCAATCAACGGCCGCGCAGCATCGTGAATGAGAACAGTGAGTGGTTTGTCTTTTTGCAAAGCTTCCAAACCCATACGTACTGAATCTTGGCGCGATGCACCGCCACTGATAGGTGCGGGCAGATCAAGACCATCAACCGCCGCATCATATAAATCGCGGTGATTAGGGTTGATGACCACTTGTACTTGCGCAACGCGTGGATGGGTAAGGAAGGCGAGAACCGAACGGCGCAAAATCGTGCTGCCAGCCAAATCCTGATATTGTTTAGGTACCTCGCCGCCAAAGCGTTCGCCCGTACCCGCCGCCACGATTAATGCCACACAGTCTTTCATATCTTTTAAAACCCAACATTTTCAATGCGAAAGCATAGGGTGTACCTCAAGTTATTAGCTTGCGCGAGGTTTTTAACTGCTGTATTTTTGGGCAGAATTTAAGACCTTGTTTCTATTGGGTTTCTATAAAAAAGATGAACGTCGCACCAGTAACACCACGGCTAAAGCCTATTCAAGTTGGCAATGTTGAAATTGCCGAGCCAGTAATCCTTGCGCCCATGTCGGGCGTAAGCGATATGCCGTTCCGCGGCCTCGTCAAATCCTATGGCGCGGGCATGGTTGTTTCGGAAATGATTGCCAGCGTCGCAGTGGTTCGTGAAAACCGCAAAACCTTCAAGATGATGGAACATAAGGCTGGCGAATACCCCATGGCAGTTCAGCTTGCAGGGTGCGAGCCTGAAGTTATGGCCGAAGCCGCCAAAGTGAATGAAGATTTAGGCGCCAACATCATCGACATCAATTTCGGCTGCCCAGTAAAGAAAGTAGTCAATGGCCATGCGGGTTCATCGCTGATGCGTGATGAAGTGCACGCCGCCAAGATTTTAGAAGCCACGGTCAAAGCCGTGAAGATACCCGTGACCCTGAAAATGCGTATGGGCTGGGATGCCAATAGCCTAAACGCTCCAAACCTTGCGCGCATCGCGCAGGAATGCGGGATTAAAATGGTGACTATTCATGGCCGCACACGGTGCCAGTTTTATGAAGGCAATGCCAATTGGGCATTCGTACGTAATGTGAAGGAAGCCGTCACTATTCCTGTGATTGTAAACGGCGATATCACCAGTTTCGCAAAAGTGGATGAAGCTTTGGCACAATCTGGCGCAGATGGCGTGATGATTGGCCGTGGCGCGTATGGCCGCCCATGGATTATTCGTCAGGTGATGGATTATCTGCGTGAAGGTAAATCACAAACCGAACCCGAATTGCATCATCAAAAAGAAATTATTCTGAACCATTACGACGAAATGCTGGGTCATTACGGCATTGATGCTGGAATGCGCGTTGCGCGCAAACATCTTGGCTGGTACAGCAAAGGGCTTCGCGGTGGCGCCGAATTCCGCGCGGAAGTGAATAATCTGCACACCGTGTCAGCGGTAAAGGAATTGCTACACAAATTTTTTGATACCTCTTACGAACAAACCTTATTAGCAGCTTAACAATGGAGAACACTATGTCACTAACCAACCTGTCTAACTCGGTCGAAAACCACCTTCGTAGTTATTTCTTGATGCACAGCTTCCAGCTGCCTGCAAACGGTCTCTATGATCGCGTCATGCGCGAAGTCGAACGTCCGCTGATTGTCCTTAGCCTGACAGCTTGTAAGGGCAACCAGCTCCGCGCTGCTGAAATGCTTGGCATCAACCGCAACACATTACGCAAAAAAATCCGTGATCTATCTATCCCGACTGCGCGCGACAACTACCGCAAAGCAGCGTAATAGATAATTGATACGGTAAAACCACGGTATATAAACAGTGACATCACTGCCCACACCCGCAAACTCGCCTTCTGTGATGCCGCCCACATTTTGGGAACAGGCAAAGGAATGGGCACGCCGTAAAAAAGCGTTCAAGAAGATTGCACTGTGGCTCACCATCGCATCTGTTCTTATCGGGCTAACCACCTTCGCGCTTATCACACTGCGCGTTCCGATTATGGGCGGCGATACCACCATCAAAACCCTACTTACCATGTGCCTCATATGTCTTGTGGCATTGGCGGGGCTTATTCTTTATCGCCTTATCCGCGTTATCACGCTGACCCGTAAACAAGGGCAGGGGAAATCCACGTTGCACCTTCGCATGGTGGGGATGTTCAGTTTATTGGCTGTTGCCCCAACCGTTGTGGTCGCCTTATTCGCCGGATTGTTCTTTTACCTTGGCGTGCAAAGCTGGTTCTCTGACCGCGTGCAAAAGGTCGTTGATGAATCCATGGAGGTGGCAAAATCATACCTTCACGAACATCAACAAACCATCCGCGCTGATACGCTGGCGATGATTAACGACATCAACCGCGAAGCACCGCAATTCGCGATGAATAAGCATATCTTCAATCAGTTTATCGACGCGCAATCGAATGCGCGCTCGCTGTCGGAAGCATTGGTGTTTGATAGCACGGGCCGTATCCTTGGCCGCTCGGCGCTTAGCTTCTCGTTGGAATTCGAACCTGTGACCGAAGATATTCTGGAACGGGCGCGCCAGGGTGAAGTGGTGGTGATGGTCGGGCAAAAATACGATAAGGTCCGCGCACTGGCGAAAATCAGTTCACTATTCGATGCGTACTTACTTGTCGGTAGGCAAGTGGAAGCCAAGGTTCTGGAGCATGTTGAAACCGCCGAGGGCGCGGTCAACGAATACGCCACCATCAAACAGCGCGGCGGCGAATTGCAGCGAAGGTTGTTTCTTACCTTTGCCGTGGTCGCACTCCTATTATTATTAGTCGCAGTCTGGTTCGGGATGAACTTTGCCAACAAACTGGGTATGCCCCTCAGCGTGCTGGTGGATATGGCCGAACGCGTACGGGCAGGGGACTTATCCGCCCGCATTCAGGAAAAATTCCTTAAATACGAGGATGAGTTAGGGTCACTTGGCCGTGCGTTTAACCGCATGACAGGCCAGCTTGAAAGCCAGCGCAGCGAGTTGATTGACGCCAACCGCCAGCTTGACACGCGCCGTCGCTTTACCGAAGCGGTTTTGTCTGGTGTTTCATCAGGCGTTATCGGTGTGGATAATCAAGGCCACGTCACACTGGTGAATTCATCAGCTGCCATTTTGCTTGGCATCGCCAATACCGAAAGCTGGTTGCAAAAGCCACTACTCTCGCTGCTTCCAGAATTACAAGAATTGATGCAGCAAATTTATGAACGTCCCGTCGCACGTTTTGTCGAAGGTGAAATCGAACTGCACCGCGACGAACAATCAACCAAGACGTTCTTCGTTCGTGCATCGCTCGAACAAGTCGAACAAGATGTACAGGGTTACGTGGTCACCTTCGATGACGTTTCCGATTTGATCGCCGCGCAACGTAAAGCCGCATGGGGCGACGTTGCCCGCCGCATTGCACATGAAATCAAAAACCCACTGACCCCCATTCAACTATCGGCAGAACGCTTGCGCCGCCGCTATTTGAAGGAAATTGCTAGCGATCCTGAGATTTTCGTGCAGTGTATCGATACCATCAT
>CAZMQI010000018.1:0-36380 GCA_964568585.1 uncultured Rhodospirillales bacterium | reverse complement strand
GGCGTTGTATGCTCCCCAGCCGAAGTTGCGATGCTGCGCGAAGCTCTTGGCCCTGATTTTATCCTGATGGTACCTGGAATTCGCCCTGTGGGTGCGGATTTGGGCGATCAAAAGCGCGTGATGACACCAAAGGATGCTGTCGCTGCTGGCGCGACCTATGTTGTTATTGGGCGTCCGATTACCGGCGCGCCTGATCCGGCAGCGATGGCCAAGGCAATCAACGTGCAAGCCGAAGCAGCATGAGTATTTCAGTAAAGATATGCGGCATTAAAACCTATGATGCAGTGAACGCTGCAGTCAAAGGCGGCGCTGCATATCTTGGCTTTAACTTCTTTCAAAAATCCCCACGTTTTGTAACTCCGGAAGCCGCCGCGCAGCTTGCCCCGCTAGTCCCACCCAGCATTCAAAAAGTTGCATTATTCGTTGACCCATCAGATGCTGAATTGGAAGACACGCTGGCAGTATTTAATGCCGATATTATTCAGCTACACGGCATGGAATCCCCCACCCGCGTCGCGGAAATCAAGCGCATTTACAGCAAACCGATTATCAAGGCGATTGCAGTTTCCCATGTCGATGATATTGAAGAAACCGTTGCCTATGAAAACATCGTGAACTGGTTTTTATTTGATGCGCGTGCGCCAAAGGGTTCAGAAATCCCCGGCGGGAATGCGGAAGTGTTTGATTGGAACATCATGAAGGATTACGCATCGGCCTTGCCATGGTTCTTGGCAGGTGGGATTAATGCCAGCAATGTGAAGCAAGCCACCACGCAATCAGGGGCACGCATGATTGATGTGGCATCAGGTGTGGAAATAACACGCGGGCAAAAAGACCCCGCGCTTATCCTTGAATTGCTAGAAAAAGCAAAAGCCTTGTAGTTTTTCTGACTAGCCGTCTGTGCCGGAACGTGCAGCGCGCTTACGCATGTTCGGATCAAGATAACGCTTGCGAAGACGCACATTCTTTGGCGTCACTTCCACCAATTCGTCGTCTTGAATGTAGGACATCGCGCGTTCCAAGGTCATGCGAATTGGCGGGGTCAGACGAATTGCATCATCCTTACCCGAAGCACGCATATTGGTCAGCTTCTTACCTTCCAATACGTTCACATCCAGATCATTGCTCTTGGAATGTTCGCCGATGATCATGCCTTCGTAAACTTTTACACCTGACTCAATCAACATCGGACCGCGTTCTTCGAGATACCACATCGCATAAGCAACCGAAACACCGGTACCGTTGGAAACCAAAACGCCAGTGCGGCGTCCTGCGATTGGGCCTTTATACGGTTCATAGCCTTTGAACAAACGATTCATCAAACCAGTACCGCGTGTATCGGTAAGGAATTCCGCGTAATAACCAATCAAACCACGTGCAGGCACGTGGAAGGTAATGCGGGTTTTGCCAACGCCTGATGGCTTCATGCCCACCAATTCGCCTTTACGTTCGGAAATCTTTTGCACAACGGTGCCTGAATATTCTTCATCCACATCAACTTGAACTTCTTCGATGGGTTCAAGCTTGTTGCCTTGGTCATCGGTTTGGAACAATACGCGTGGACGGGAGATGGTCAGCTCGAATCCTTCGCGGCGCATGTTTTCAATCAGAACGCCCAATTGCAATTCACCGCGGCCAGCCACTTCAAAACTGTCTTTTTCAGCAGAGGTTGTGATCTTAATTGCAACGTTGCCTTCGGCTTCTTTTTGCAATCTGTCCAAAATCATACGTGATGTAACCTTGCTGCCTTCGGTGCCAGCCAGCGGACTGTCATTTACGGAGAAGGTCATCGCCAACGTTGGCGGATCGATTGGCTGTGCAGGAATTGCGGTTTCAACAACCACATCGCAAAGCGTATCGGCAACGGTTGCCTTGGTAAAACCAGCGATAGAGACGATGTCGCCTGCGACTGCTTCTTCAACTACGGTGCGTTCGATGCCGCGGAACGCCATGATTTTGGTAATACGTGCGTTTTCAATCAGCGTGCCATCACGCGTCATTGATTTAACGTTCATGTTGGTTTTTACAACGCCGGATTCAATACGTCCGGTGAGCAAACGGCCAAGGTATGGATTATATTCAATCAGCGATGCCAGCATGCTGAATGGTGCGTCTGGCTTAACAGCTGGCTCTGGAACATGTGCGATGATGGTTTCGTACAAGGTTGTCAAATCCGGCATCTTGTTTTCGAGTGACAAGCTTGCCCAGCCAGCTCGGCCCGATGCGTATAGCGTGGGGAAATCAAGCTGTTCGCCATTGGCGTCCAGTGCGAGGAACAAATCAAATACTTCATCCAATACTTCATGCGCACGCGCATCGGAACGGTCGACCTTATTGATGACCACGATGGGGCGCAGACCAAGGCCAAGCGCCTTGTTGAGCACGAATTTGGTTTGTGGCAATGGGCCTTCGGCTGCGTCAACGAGCAATACAACGCCGTCCACCATCGACATGATGCGTTCAACTTCACCGCCGAAATCGGCGTGGCCTGGTGTATCGACGATATTGATGCGGGTGTCTTTCCAGACAATGGAGGTGCATTTTGCAAGAATGGTAATACCGCGTTCGCGTTCCTGATCGTTGCTGTCCATGACGCAATCAGCTACTTGCTGGTTTTCGCGGAAAGAGCCGCTTTGGCGCAACAATGCGTCAACAAGAGTGGTTTTTCCATGATCCACGTGGGCGATGATAGCGATATTACGTAACTGCATTTTACAAACTTTCAGGGGTCAAATTTTAAGGGGCTTTTTTAAAGCATGATGCCCCTATCGGTCTCGTTGCGATTGTTTAGAGGTGCAGCGCAGCACAAGCAAGTTTCTTTTTAGTTTTATGGCTGTTTTCTTGCGTATTTCAGTGGTTTCAGACGCCCCCTGGTGGGTCCCCTATTTGGACAGGAAGCCCGGCGTCGTTAGGCCTAAATAGGCAGTAACCCCTGTAAAGATTGCCCAAATTGCCAAAATGAGTAGCAAAATTGCCGTACCACGGTTGACCCATGTCAGGGCATTGTTCGTAAAATGATGGCGGATAAGGAAGACACCGCCGCCCAACATCAGCCACCATGCAAGCGAACCACAGAAAATTCCGCCTGTCAGAGTCGCGGCCTGAACATAGCTGAGATGGCCCGCGAAGGTCGCGATGACCGCAAGGATACCGATGATGGTCAGCGGATTGGTGATGGTAATCACAAATCCACTCATGAATGCCTTGATAAGATTGGCAACAGAGGCTGTGCCCGCACGTCCCATTTCAATTTTTTGCAAGAACATGCGAATGGCCATAACCATCAGAAAAAAACCGCCGAACAATCTGATTTCTTTTTCTGCCCCCGTGAGCAGTGATAAGGCCGCCGTCACACCAAAGGCCGCAATCGCAGCAAAGATGGCATCCGCCAATGCAGCGCCAACGCCCGTTGCAAAGCCAACCGCTAATCCCTTTTCCAAGGTGCGGCGGATGCATAAAATTCCAACAGGACCAACTGGCGCAGCAATCACAACGCCGAGCACAAGCCCGCGTAGAAAAACCGAGATTTCATCGAATAAAAAGAACGGTTCCATATTTCCCTTTAGTTTTAACTCAAAAATAAAAAACACCATCCCCGCTGATTTAAGGCAGGGATGGTGTTCAATTATCTATTACTTATTGAGGCTTTTTTGTATCTTTTGGCGTCACATCCTGAATAATTTTCTTTACGCCTTCAAAAACATCAACCTTTTTTGCTTCTGGCTCTGCTTTTGCAGGTGCTTTTGCTTTTGGAGCAGCTTTGTCTTTTGCAGGTGCGGAAGCGGGAATCGTTGGTGCAGCTGCCGCTTTAGCTTGGTGATGCTTGCGGTGATGCTTCTTCTTCATCGCTGGATCGCACATTTTGCCTGCGGAACTTTCCACAGCAGATGGGCCACATGGGCACGCGCCACAGCATTCCTCGGCATAGGTTGAGCAGCCTTTGCAGCTTGAATATGATGTAATGTGCGAGCAGGCCGCAAGCAATGAGATTGCTAAAACTGCAATCAAGGTGAAGAAGCGCTTGGTCATAGAGGTCTCCTGAGAATGGTTAGTTGGTCTAGAATATTGTTACTTATGATTGTTACTTGGTGATAATGTTACTGACTTCGTAGAGTTGCGTGCGGGCACGCAACAACCAGAATCCTTGGCCACAAAGATGGCATGGAAGGAACTGGCTGTCACCCCTACCATTGAAAATAATCAGTGGAAACAAGCTGGAAGCATCTTTTAAGCTAGCCACTGCATTGGCCCATACATCGGCCATGCCCTTTTCCTTAATAATTGGCTCGAAATCCTTACCCAGTTCCCGCAAAATTAAGTAATAGCCGTAAAGGCGACCCTTTGCGCTGAAATACACAGAGTTACTTTTGAACTCAAGAAAGCTGCCGCCATTCTGTTCAATATAATTACTGATAATCGCGGATTGCGAACCTAAATCAGCAGCTATGCTTTCAATGGTCGCTTGCAGATTATCCGCTCTACGGTCAAAGGTCGCCTTCCCTGCTGACAAGCGTTCATTGAATGCGAGCAGAGATTTACGCGCATTACGATATTGCTGTTCGCTGGTGGTGGTCGGAATGACGCTGTCATGAAAAACCCAGACATCACCTGCATATTTTAAAAAGCCGGATGCTTTATCCAAATCAGGATCAACCGCACTGGAGCCGCGTTGCCGCGCCAAATTATCTGTCATGGAAATTGAAAAACGGCTTAGCGCGTAAATGATGCCTTGCTGGAATGCAGGTGTGCGGGTCAGCCACGTTGATGGAACAAACCATGGGTCATTCGCAACCCAGCTATGCGTATCGACTTCACGCGTAATAAGTGCAGCGGCCATATCCACGGCCGCACTTCCACCCTTCGTTACTTCGGTTGCATGGAAATTCGGGTTATCATCAACCTTTTGATACACGGCCAGACCGAGCACGATGTAATAGAAAAACAGGCCCCCAATAAAAAGGACGCCAATCCAAAGGCCGAGACGGCGCACAAGCGCGAGTAAAGTGGTTTGCATGTAATGACTATGATGGTTTGAGGAAGGTCAGAACATCATAGAATAGGCCAATGCCGATGGCTAGCCGAAACGTATATCGGACAAACCAGTATCCTTATTGCGGGTAAGCGTGATACGTCGCCCATCCACACCCATGAAGCGAACAGGTAGCGAGGTAATTTCATGTTGCTTTCTAAGGGGTCTGGCGCGTTTTACGGTTTCATCGGATGCACCAAGCACTTTTAGAAACTCCGGCAAATATTCATGCTGACCAAACAGCTTTGTGTAACCGGTAATAATCTCCACATGTTCGGCGGTGATGTTTCGGCCTTCAAGCTTCAAGCCAGTTTCATCGCCCACGGTTTTTTTAGGATCGATGGTTACCACAAGATGATTATCGGCATCGATTTCTACCTTTGCCACACTGGATAGATACCAGTCACGTTTACCTTTGATAAATCTGTCTGCAATTCGTTGATAAGCAGCATCCATACACACGCCGCATTGACCGAAGTCAAACGTCTCGCCGGACATCAATTTGATAGTTGCGGTGTGATTATTATTTGTTTCACGAATGAACCGCGCTGCTTCCAGAAAGAAAATGACATGTGAAACCGTATAAGGCTCAGTGATGGTGTAATGCGGACTTGCATCATCCAGTTCGATATGAAGTTTGAACGACGGATTTGGAATTACAGCCATGGTATTTCTCTAAATAAAATTTTCAAAATATATTATTTTATAAGACTATCTCATCACTTTATCACTGAACGAGGCTATTAAATCAAATAGCCTCGTTCAATGTCAGTACCAAATATACTTTCAGTTAAATAAGTATTTTTGAAGCAATAAATGCAAAGAAAAAGCCGATTAAATAAATAACCACAGCAAAAGCATATATCCACCAACTTAACCGCCGCAGGTTTGTACACGCCTTTGCCTGCGCGGCATCCGCTGGACAAGGTAGATTTTTTGCACGCCACAACATGCCGCCAGCCAACAGCAGTAACACAGCGGCACCCCCAAACACCCACAATTTGTGACGTGAAAGCTCCACAAGCCATGGCACAGTTGAAACAAGGCCCGCAAGTGCTGCACCTGCCCCAAGTGCTACGAATAGCGCAGGGAGAGCACAACACACCAAAGTTCCAAGCGTTGTAAAAAGTGCCATGGTTGATGCGGCAGCAACTTTTTTATGTGAAGATAGTTCTCCCATTAACAGCCCCGTTTAATATTGGTGACATCAAAACCGGAATCCTTAATCAACTTATTCAACGTTTTATCATCGATGGATTTTCCTGATTTCATATCAATATCAATTTGCCCAGCATCAAGATTGACTTTAATACCTGCAACTTCTTCACGTGCTCCAAACAGTTTTTCAACTGAACGTGCACAAAAATCGCACACCAATCCATTGACCTTGATATTGACCGCATTTGCACAAGTCGCAGGTGATGCAGCATAGGATGGGGTTGCAAGTCCCATCACAACTAATGCAGCGATAAGCAGTGTATGTTGTATGCTATTCATAGTATTCTCCATTAAAAGTTAATCATAAGATGGGTAAATAGTTTTTCTTCGTTGCTCATGCCGATTTCCGCAAGGACATCCCCATAGAAAAAGCGTAGCAGCGGTGTGACGGTGAATTTATCACTCGTCACGATGTGTTTTGTTTCAAGCATCAGCCATGTATGCAGGTCTCCGTAGTCACCTTCATACGGCGCAATACCGACACGGACTTTTTGTTCAAAAAACCTGTCAATGTTGCCCGCTGCCATGCCCATATTTTCATATGACACAAAAAAGCGCCTATCTTCCCAATCTGCCAACAATCCACCGAATGCAGCCGCCGATGATGTCTCAGCACGGCCAAACGGATTTGCTAAAGCCGCACCAATTCCTGATTTAAGATAAAAGTTGGCTTGCGATTTTGGCATATTAATCCGCTTGAGAAGCAGATTGAGCTGTGTACCTTGATACATCCAATCTGTATCGCGGCGATACTCACCGAGATAACCTACCGAATACTCTGACGTTGGTGAGTAACTGGCACCTACGCTATGCGTATCAGCATCATTCATTTGCATAGCAGACCATCCACCAGCATATGAAACCGGTTTTGCCCACACAGCAGGTGTGGCACACAACCAAAGGGCTAAAGCCCATATAAAATGTTTCATTCAAACTCCTGCAAAAACTAAACGAAAAAAAATTGAAGGTCGTTTAGACGCAGGATCTGGGGGGAGGAGTAATGATTTCAAATATGAAAGGGGTATGATTACTATTCTTACCGCTAACAAAATTAAGAACAAAATCAGGATGCTGAGTATCGGCATCAATCAATGCCATGGCACCTGAAATAGTTTTACAATGCGTTTTGCATCCGCTTCCCATGTCACCATCACAGCAACATCCGCCTTCATGTGGAGGGTTGCTTTTGGTTGTTGCATCTGGTGATGGAGGCACGCTTTGGGTCGTCGTATCGCCTGAGGCCCCACTGCAATGCGGGGCATCAGATGAATTAGATACAGAGGCCTGCTTGGTCATTTCTTTGCAGATAGGCAAAGCCGCTGCCGGAGCAATGCTCGCAGCAATTAAAAACAAAACACAAAGGAGCGTTTTCAAAAAGCGCATGCAGCATATTAACATATAATACTGCTGAAATCAATTACCTTAAACCAGTCGGCTACGTTCAATGGCAGCCGCAACGAACGATGTAAACAGTGGATGCGGTTCAAACGGCTTGGATTTCAATTCGGGATGGAATTGCACGCCGATGAACCATGGGTGGCCTTGCAGCTCCACAATCTCGGGCAGCTTTGCATCGGGTGACATACCAGAGAATAACAGCCCCACTTTTTCAAGCTGAGCCTTATAGCCGATATTCACTTCATAGCGATGGCGGTGACGTTCTTCGATATCCGACTTACCATAGATGGCAGCAACTTTGCTGCCCTTTGCTAAATGGCATGGATAGGCACCAAGGCGCATTGTGCCGCCCTTATCACCATCGACTTTGCGGATTTGCACCTCGCCCGCTTTTACCCATTCGGTCATGATGCCCACGACCGGATTTTCTTGCGGTGCAAATTCGGTGGAGTTCGCTTTTGGTAAATTCGCCAAATGACGTGCGACTTCGACCACGGCCATTTGCATACCAAAGCAAATACCAAAATAGGGAACTTTGTGTTCACGTGCGAATTGCGCTGCGCGGATTTTACCTTGAGCGCCACGTTCGCCAAAACCGCCGGGAACCAGAATGGCACTTACGCCTTCCAGATAATGAACAGCATCTTCGCTTTCGAAGATTTCGCTATCCATCCATTCCAGCTTTACCTTCACATTATTGGCGATACCACCGTGAATAAGCGCTTCGGATAAGGATTTATAGCTATCCAGCATCGTCGTGTATTTGCCAACAATAGCGATTTTGATGATGCTTTCAGGATTGCGTACGCGCTTCACTATTTCGCGCCATTTGGTCAAATCAGGCTCAGCCTTTGGCGTCATCTTGAAGTGCTTGAGCACCACTTTATCAAAGCCTTGGTCATGATAGCTAACAGGTACCTGATAAATCGTATCGACATCTAATGCCGCAATAACATTGGTTTCAGGCACGTTGCAGAACAATGCAATCTTGCGGCGTTCGCCTTCGGGAATATCGCGATCCGCACGGCATACCAATACGTCGGGCTGAATACCAACGCTGAGCAATTCTTTTACCGAATGCTGTGTGGGTTTGGTTTTCAATTCACCAGAGGTTGGAATGTAAGGCAGCAATGTTAGATGAATAAACATCGCATTATCCGCGCCGACTTCATTGCGGAATTGGCGGATGGCTTCCAGAAACGGCAAGCCTTCAATGTCACCCACCGTGCCGCCAATTTCGCACAGGATGAAATCTTCATCCGTTATATCGCTGCGAAGGAAATTTTTGATGGCATCGGTGACATGCGGAATAACCTGAACGGTTCCGCCCAGATAATCGCCACGGCGTTCGCGTGCAATCACGTCGGAATAAATACGGCCGGTGGTCACGTTATCGGTTTGTTTTGCAGAAACGCCGGTAAAGCGTTCGTAATGGCCTAAATCTAAATCGGTTTCCGCGCCATCATCAGTCACATAGACTTCGCCATGCTGGATAGGCGACATAGTGCCGGGATCAACGTTGAGGTATGGATCGAGCTTGCGGCAACGCACCTTGTAGCCTTGTGCCTGCAATAATGCGGCAAGTGATGCAGAAGCGATGCCTTTACCAAGAGACGATACTACGCCGCCAGTGACGAATATAAACCGTGTCATCTGCCCTCCGTTAGGAAGGTACGCGTAATGTCCAAGTCTCTCTCCTTAAAATACGTAACTACTGTGAAACTGGTACAGCAGGCGTTGATTGTGCCGGTTCTGCTTTATTACCCGTTGGTTTGTCGGTTTTACCAGCAGCAGGTACTTCTGGTGCTTTCTGTTCAACAGCAGCAGGCTTAATCTGGTCAGTGATGGAACGTGCGCGGTTATGTGAACCAGCAAGAATGGTCAACAGGATGCTGGTTGCGATAAACGCAGCTGCAAGGATACCCGTCACACGGGTCAGCAAATTAGCAGTGCCGCGAACGGAAAGCATGCCGCCCATGTTGGAGCCGCCGCCCCCACCCATCAATCCGCCGCCATCGGCAGAGGTGCGTTGAACTAAAATCACAGCGATGAGTGCAATCGCCAATAAAATGTGGATGACCAGCAGAGTGGCTGTCATGGTTTGCTTCCTTCAATGTAAGACGGGACGTAGTGATAGCGGTTTGGCCCACGTTTTTCTAGTATTATTTAAACCAATGAAAAACGCCCAAAAACAAGCGTCATATCGTATTTATTGAACCTTATGGGCCCCTTGAAGGCGGATTGAACTGCCACCCTTTGGGAATCTGTAGCTTCCTGCCTCTGACAGGCACAGCAGGGCAAGCATTTGGAATAGAAATCACGGCAGCGTTGTTAGGCATGTAACGTGAATTTGCAATCAGCGCTGGCTTACCATCAAACATCAGCCGCACTCTTTCGATGGCTGTGAATTCATCCGAACCGTATTGCAACGCTTTAAACAGTTGTCGTTCCTTGCCATTTATTTTGACCAATAAATGCTCGCTGGATGAGTCATTGTCTTCGTATAAATTGAAATGCTGTCCTTGAGGAGTTTTATAAAAATAATTGTAACCCACATTTCTGCCGCCTGTAAGTTTTCCGGTTCTTGGGCTGCGGGCTTCCAACGCGTGGACATCCAGCTGCTTATTGCTTTTATCAAGCACATAGAGGCGACGGGATTTATCATCCAGTTCCGTCAATACGTAGCGGTTCTGGGTTGCAGGATCGATGAATATGCTTCTTACATATTCAAGATTAGCAGGTGCAAGTTGTGCAAGTTGCAGTTCCGCTTTTGCTAATTTCGCGTTTAATTCTGCCAGCTTTTGAGCATCGGGCTTGAGTTTGACTTCGTCACCGTTTGGACATGTAAGAAAGGCACTATCATCCTTTAATGCTGTTCCTTGTTTCATCGAGAACATATGCCCTAGCGTAGCATCGGGGATGTCTTGAATGGTTGGGTTGTATGTTTCAATTATACCCTGTCCGTCATCCGCTAAGACATTCCGCTTTGTTAGAATATTTGCGACAAAATGATCTTCGTGACGTTTTGCAGCTTCGGGATGCACAAACACATCTGGCTTTCCATGCTCGGTATCAAATACAGAATTGATGCCGATAACGTTTTGAGCAATCAACGGCTCCTTGCCATCCTTCATGAAAAATAACGCAAAGGTATTATCCGGCATATCGTCATAGTGACTGAGGTTTCTATCGCCTTTGGCAGCTTTTACCCATGCCTGATACGCACCGTCAGCCTCTTTTGGGCTCATTACAACATAGGTTCCGCCATTACCGGAATAAACGCCGGTTATCTCAGAATTTTTTTGAAAAATTTGCCACTGTGTTGGGGTGGTGGTTTTTGGCGCAGGTGCAGCGGCTGGCGCAGTTTGTGCTGTCGCTTCGGATTTGACAGAAAGCCAAGCAGCAAGTCCTGCTGCCAGTTTGCCTACATCCCGACGTGAAGGTTGATTTACCATTCAAAATCCCCATAAAAAATATCGTGGGGGATTATACTATTTACCCTAAGCGGGTAATAGTTTCATGAGGCGTTAATTAGCCAGCAGCGGCGATTATCTTAAGAAAATCATCTTTTTTAAGGCTCGCCCCGCCTACTAACGCACCATCGACTTCAGGCAATTTAAGGATGGTTTCTGCATTATCAGCCTTTACCGAACCACCATACAAAATCCGTGCGCCTTTGACTTTTGTAGGCAAAAACTCCGCAATTAGGCGGTGCATGGTTGTGATGTCATCATTTGTTGGCGTAAGGCCAGTGCCAATTGCCCAAACAGGTTCGTATGCAACAACTGTATTTTTTGCATCCGCACTGTCGGACAGTGATTTTGCAATTTGGTCTTTGACGATTCCGTTGCGGGTTGCGGCATCCATCTTGGCATCTTTTTCGCCAACGCAGACAATAACCGTTAGGCCAGCTTTATGAGCGGCCGCCATTTTTGCGGCCACCTGTTCGCTGGTTTCGCTATGAACTTCGCGGCGTTCGGAATGACCCAGAATAACGTAATCACACGACATATCACGGAGCTGGGTTGCGGAGATGTCACCCGTATAGGCGCCATCCGCCAATGCGCTGCAATCCTGTGCGCCTAATTTCATAGCAGTACCGGATATGGCCGCGCCGACATCCGCCAGCAAATGATAGGGCGGGCAAAGGGCGACATCCACCTCACATGGCTTTGCGGCCAAGGACGAGCGAATACCACGAACAAGGCTATCCGCCATTGCCCTCTGGCCGTTCATTTTCCAGTTACCTGCCACTAACTTCCGTTTAGACATACTATCTTCCTTGGCCTTTCCTTAGGATTGCTCTTGAGGAGAAAGGACTTTATAGTCCGCATTCTTGAATTACTTCTATAACTTAGAGCGAACTCCCCCATGCTGCAACAATTACGCGATAAATCCAAATCATTCGTTTCATCGACCTTGCTGGTCCTGTTGATATTCAGCTTTGGTATCTGGGGCATCGGCGATATTTTTCGCGGCGGGTCGACCAAAGACTGGGTTGTTAAAGTTGGTGACACGAAATTAAGCGCATCCGTTTTAAAGCGCGAATTTGATAATGAAGTAGCAAAAATGCGCGGCTTGCTTGGCCCCGACTTTACCAACCAAAAAGCACGCGAGATGGGTTTTCTTGACCGCAGCATCGATAAGCTCGTGGCACTTACAACCGTGAACATGGAAACGAACCGTTTGGGCTTTCGCATTCCGAGCACTGAAATCGTCCGTACATTGGAATCCACCCCACAGCTTCGTAATACCGATGGCACATTCAACAAGGAAATGTTTCAGCAGGTATTGGCCAGCCAAGGCATGAATGAAGCGATGTTCATTGATGCACAAAAGCAGATTGCCGCACGCAATATCATGGTGCGCGCATTATCTGGCGCTATCACTACGCCTTCTGCCCTAATGAATGATTTAGCGGCTGCCTATGCCCAAAAGCGTGTTGCAGAAACCGTGCTGATTAATTCCAAGAATATTTCTGTTGATGCGACACCCGATGATGCGGAATTACAAAAATATTACGATGAAAACAAGGATAACTATAAGGCCGCTGAAACCCGCAGCTTTGATGTACTGACCCTGACGCCAGCCGATGCAAGCAAGGATGTTCATGTAAGTGTTGAGGATGCCCAAAAAGCATTCGATGAACGCAAAGCAGAATTCGACATTCCTGAAAAACGCAATATGTTGCAGGTGGTGGTAAGTTCGGGTGACAAAGCCAAGGCAATCGCCGAAACAGCAAACCCAGCCACCCTTAAATATGTGGCAAAAGCACAAGGTGAAAACGCTGTTCCCGTAGAGAGCATCACGCGCAATGAACTGCCCCCAACGTTGAATGATGCGGTCTTTACTGCGGAAAAGGGCAAGATGATTGGCCCCATTCAATCCAACATGGGTTGGCATATTTTTGTTGTTGAGAAAATCACGCCAGGAAAGTCACCTGAATTTTCTGAAATCAAGGATCAGGTCATCGAACAATTGAAGAAGGACCAATCCGCCGAACGCATGGTGCAAATCGCCAATAAGGTCGATGATATGTTGGCGGCGAACAAGCCATTGCAGGATATTGCTTCGGCGCAAGGCTTAGCAATTGCCAAATTTGATTTGTTGGATAAATCGGGCGATAACGCAAAGACCGAAATCCCGTTCAAGGATGAAGTGTTGAAAGCAGCCTTCCAATACAATGAGGGTGAATCCTCACCTCTATTGGAAAGCAAGGCAGGCGGTTACGTATTGGTGCATATCAACAAGGTGGTTCCAATACATGTTCTAGAATTTGACGCCGTTAAAGACCGCGTAAAGCAGGATTGGGTGGCGCATGCCAAAGTCAAGAAGGCGACTGAACTTGCGACAAGCATCTCCAAGGATTTGAAGGAAGGTAAACCATTTTCCAGTATTTCTGCGGATAGTGCGATTAGCAAAAAGACATCGAGCCCATTAGTTGTTGATGACAAAAAGCAAAAGGAAGTGCCGCGCGAAGCACTTGCGCCCCTCTTCGATTTGAAGAAAGGCGAAGTGGCAGTTGTGTCCACCGCCGATGGCGAATTGGTGGTGCGTGTGAAAGATATTATCGCCGGAACCGCGCAAGAAATCGAAGAACGCAAAAAACCGCTGACATCCAAACTGGAACAAGAAGCAGTTGCAACGCATCTGGATGCATATACATCCGCGCTCCGCGATGCTTATCCTGTTGAACGCGACAAAGAAGGTCTTGATCGCATAGTAGGCGGCAATGACGGCACAATGTAGTGATGAAGTAGTAATCAATGGGCGTAGAACCTAAAACTGAAACCTTCAATAATCTTTATCAAAACGGTAAAGCACAAATTGTATGGACAAGCCTGGTCAGTGATTTGGAAACGCCTATCTCCGCTTATCTGAAACTGGCGGATAACAAGGCATATAGCTTCCTTCTGGAATCCGTAGTTAGCGGATCGCGCAAAGACCGTTATTCATTCATTGGGCTTAATCCCGATATCATCTGGAAATGCAAACGCGATGCGTGCAGCATCAATCGCAATGCATTGACCAACGCCACATCGTTTGAAACACAAAGCATCAAACCGGTTCAGGCCGTGCGCGAACTATTGCGTGAAAGTCGTATTGATATGCCGCCCAATACCATTGGAGGCTTTCCGCCTATTCCCATGAGTGCGGGATTATTCGGTTATCTTGGCTATGATATGATACGGCAGATTGAAGCCATTCCAGATACCAATCCCGATGATTTGAATTTGGATGATGCAATTTTAATGCGTCCATCCTTGATTGCAGCGTTTGATAGCATTGATAACCGCATTACCCTTATCACCCCTGTTTATCCTGATAAGAATGTATCTGCTGCTGATGCTTATGCCGCCGCACAAAAGCGTTTGAGTGATGCAACCGCGGCATTGGCTGGCCCATTACCGGTTGAGCCGAAAGCCACAAATACTGAAATCAAACCGCCCGTTTCCAATACGCCGCGCGACACATTCTATAAAATGGTCGAACGCGGTAAGGAATACATCCATGCAGGGGATGTGTTCCAAGTCGTATTATCACAACGTTTTTCAATGCCGTTTGGCTTGCCGCCCTTTGCCCTGTATCGCTCACTTCGCCGCTTGAACCCTTCCCCATTCCTGTTCTTTTTGAACCTTGGTGATTTTCAATTGGTGGGGTCTAGCCCTGAAATCTTGGTGCGGCTGCGCGACAACAAAGTCACCATTCGCCCGATTGCGGGCACACGTCCGCGTGGTTCGGGTAATCGCAGTGATACGGAACTGTCAGCCGATTTATTGGCCGACCCCAAAGAACGTGCAGAGCATTTAATGCTGTTGGATTTGGGCCGCAACGATGTTGGCCGTGTTGCCAAGATTGGCAGCGTGAAGGTAACCGAACAATTCCAGATTGAATTATATTCACATGTCATGCATATCGTTTCCAATGTTGAAGGCACGATTGACGATAAATATGATGCGCTGGATGCATTGTTTGCAGGCTTTCCCGCCGGAACCGTGTCCGGCGCACCCAAGGTGCGCGCCATGCAAATCATCGATGAACTGGAAGTCGCGCGCCGCGGGCCTTATGGCGGTTGTGTGGGATATTTTGGCGCCAATGGCAGCCTTGATACCTGTATCGCGCTACGCACAGCATTGGTGAAAGACGGAACTATGTATATTCAGGCAGGCGGCGGTGTGGTTGCTGATAGCGATCCCGCCTATGAATACAATGAAAGCGAAGCCAAAGCCCGCGCGTTAATCAAAGCAGCAGAGCAAGCCCTTAGAGAAGCTAAATAAGCAAGAAGCTAAGTAGATTTCAGGATTGAGTTGAGAGAACTATTTTGGAAGTTCTTGAAGACCAAGATATTTGCAGCCGACTTTTTTCACGACATCAGCAACCATAAAGTCGCTAACAGAGCCCCTGACATCGACGAGGCCATGTTCGGCATCTACTCTAACGCGTAAACCTTTTTCGATAGCGGTGATTGCTCTTGCTAGCGTGCTGGCAGAACCGGAAGTCTGTAGGCCACTTACGCGATAGATTTTTGCCATGATAAGCCTCGGGTCATAGGGTTGATAAAAGGCACCAAACACAACACCAACGGGGGACTAAACAACTTGGCCAGCTAGTCAAAATTAACGAATTGACTAATCAACTAATGATGCAACAATGCAACAATTATAAGCAAAATTCAAGGAAAAAATGGTAAACGTAATTGTTCCGCTATTGTAATCAATTTGGTTTTTAACATGAACAAGTTCGGCTAATCCGCTACAAATCTTATCAAATTGTCCTATCAAAGATTTAGCGCGTCTCATAAAATAAAATCATGCTCCTGCTCATCGATAACTACGACTCGTTCACATACAATCTCTTCCATTACCTGAGTGAGGTTGGTGCGGATGTGCAAGTGCAGCGCAACGACGCTTTAACAGCGGCACAAGCACTCGAATTGAAACCCAGCGGTATTATTCTATCACCAGGGCCATGTAGCCCAAGCGAAGCTGGCATTTGTCTGGATGTGATCGCGCTTGCAGCAAAGCAATCATTACCTTTGCTAGGCGTTTGCCTAGGGCATCAGGCCATTGGCCAAGCATTTGGCGGCAAGGTTATTCGTGCGCCCCTGCCCGTTCATGGCAAGACCGATGTGATTACCCATAACGGCAAAGGCATATTCAAGAACATCGCATCCCCGCTGAAAGCGACGCGGTATCATTCATTGATTGTTGAAAAAAGCACGCTGCCATCAGATCTTGTGGTGACCGCCGAGAACGCCGAAGGCCTGATTATGGGCTTGCAACACAGGACATTACCGATACACGGCGTGCAATTTCATCCTGAAAGCATTGTTTCCGAACATGGTCACGAGATGCTGAAGAACTTTGTGGAGCTATCCAAATAAGTGGGGCAAAATGATTTTTAAAGATATTACAAAATACGTCGCAGATGGCGGAAGACTTACCGCGCAGGAAAGTCAGGATGCGTTCAATTCCATTCTGAACGGTGATGTTTCCCCTATTTCAACGGCCGCATTTCTTACAGCCCTGCACCAACGCGGCGAAACAACCGATGAAGTATTGGGCGCCGTACGCGCCTTACGCATTCGTATGACCATCTTCCCCGGCGCAGAAGATAGCGTGGATGTATGCGGTACTGGCGGCGACCAACACGGCACAGTAAACGTTTCAACCGCTGTAGCGTTTGTATTGGCGGGGGCTGGCGTCAAAGTGGCCAAGCACGGTAACCGCGCGGTTTCCAGCCGCAGCGGGTCATCTGATATTCTTTCAGAATTAGGCATCAAGATTGATGTTGCAGCCAACCGCATGCGTAAAGCATTAGATGCATCAAACGTATGTTTTCTACATGCGCCGATTTACCACGCCGCGATGAAGAATGTTTCGGCCATCCGCGCCGAACTTGGTTTTCGTACTATTTTTAATTTAATCGGCCCACTCACCAACCCCGCGCGCGTGCGTCGGCAAGTGATTGGTGTGTTCGATAAAAACTGGTGCGACCCGATGGCACGCATTCTACAAACGCTTGGCAGTGAACATGTCTGGATCGTGCATGGCGGCGACGGGATGGATGAAATCACCACCACGACCGATACCTATGTGGTGGAACAGGTGCGTGAAGCCTTACGTAGCTTTGACATCACGCCAACCAAGGAAGGTGTGAAGATAGCAACGCTGGAACAGCTTAAAGGCGGCGATGCCAAAACCAATGCCGCACATTTCAAACGCATGCTGAGTGGCGAAAAAGGAGCATATCGTGACATCGTATGCCTGAATGCGGCCGCGGGCCTTATTATTGGCGGGAAAGCTAAGAATATTAAAGACGGGTTTGGCATTGCAGCAGAAACCATTGATAACGGCAAAGCAAAAGCTGCGCTCGAAAAACTTATACAAATTACAAATGAGTGATTATTTTTTATGACCGATAATGTATTGACCAAAATCATTGCTGATAAGAAAAAACATGTTGCCGCCTGCAAAGCGAAAAAATCCCTTTCCTCCGTGGAAGCGGATGCAGAAGCCGCCCCTGCCCTTCGCCCATTTTATCGCAGCCTTGCCGCCAAGCATGCAGGTGGCAAAACTGCACTGATCACCGAAGTAAAAAAAGCATCGCCCAGCGCCGGCTTAATTGTAAAAAATTTCGATCCTGCTAAAATCGCAAAAACCTATGAACAAGCAGGTGCGACATGTCTCTCCATCCTGACTGATACGCCATTTTTCCAAGGCGAAGATAGCCATTTAAAGACCGCGCGTGCGGCATGCGCCCTGCCCGTGTTGCGTAAAGACTTTATGATTGAGCCGTATCAAATCGTGGAAAGCCGTGCGCTTGGCGCTGATTGTGTGCTGCTGATTATGGCGTGCTTATCAGATGCACAGGCCAAAGAACTCATCGCTACCGCCAGCGCGTATGATTTAAGCATCCTGATTGAAGTGCACGACGAAGAAGAACTGGACAGAGCCTTGCCTTTGGCACACGGCATCACCAACACAATGATTGGTATCAACAACCGTAATCTCAAAACCCTACAGATTGATCTGGCGACCACGGGTCGTTTGATTACCCGCGCCACAGCTGCAAAATCACCCCATTTATTTGTGAGCGAAAGCGGCATCCGTAATCATGGGGATATCGATTATCTTAAGAAAACAGGGGTTTCGTGCTTCCTCATCGGGGAGAATTTATTAAAGTCAAACGATGTAGCCGCTGCGACCAAAGCATTGTTAATCTAATTCCTGCTTATAATTTCATAAAAACGCGATATACCTGAAAAAGACCCCATTTCAGGACTGCAGATGCTTGGCGTTGACCAACTAGCACAGAAGATTGAGAACGGACGAGCCGCATTATTACTTGTTGATATGCAGCTTTATTATCTGAACCGTTTAGTGGCGCAATCGCGATTGCTGAATAGCGTCGATGCGCTGCTTGAACAATCCACGGGCAAAATTGCTGCTGTTCATGTTGGTCGCGGCGACCCCACAACAAAGCAATCTTATGGCATGCGTGCGTTTTCGCAGCGCCACGTGATCCTCAATGATACACCACAGGAAATTTTCTCCGTCTTCTCATACGAACTGCCACATGGCGATGCAGTCCTTTTCAAACGATTAAATGATGCATTTGAATTGTCGAACCTTAAGGAAAGACTTGAAGATCAAGGGATTGATACCGTCATCCTCGGCGGAATTTATGCCGAAGCGTGTATTCTGGAAACAGGTGAAGGCGCAAAGAAAGCCGGATTAAACGTTGGGTTCGCATCAGAACTGATCAGGGGATACAGCGATGGCACTTGCCATTATGATGATGCAGCACGGGCAGAAATTCATAAAAACATGTACAAGGATATTGGCAGTGTTATTCGTTTAGCCGAACTATACCGCATATTGAAAAGCATGCCCATCGCGCCATTAGCACCGAATGCAGAACAACGATTTAAGCGACGCCACTTAGTGGCCGCCGCCAATTGATTTAACGATCAATTCGCACATTTTCTTCGCATCACCGAACAACATCATGGTGTTGGGGCGATAGAATAATTCGTTTTCAACGCCTGCATAGCCTGACGCCATGGAGCGTTTGACGAATAGAACTGTTTTCGCCTTTTCAACATCCAGAATGGGCATGCCAAAAATCGGTGATTTAGGGTCAGTCTTTGCGGCCGGATTGGTCACGTCGTTTGCGCCAATCACGAATGCCACATCGCTCATGCCGAAATCACGGTTGATTTCATCAAGCTCAAATACTTCATCGTATGGAACATTCGCTTCTGCCAAGAGCACGTTCATATGGCCGGGCATACGGCCAGCCACAGGATGGATGGCATAACGCACCGTAACGCCTTCCTTCTTCAATAAATCGCACATTTCACGAAGCGCGTGTTGTGCCTGCGCGACTGCCATACCATAACCGGGAACAATGATAACACTGGATGCGTTTTTGAGGATGAAGGCTGCATCTTCCGCTGAACCGGATTTCACAGGTCTGTCTGCTGCACTGCCTCCCGCACTAGCCCCGCCACTTTCCGCGCCAAAACCACCAAGAATGACGTTGAAAATGGAACGGTTCATGCCTTTGCACATGATGTAGGAAAGGATGGCACCGCTGGCCCCCACCAAAGCACCCGTAATAATCAGCAAAGGATTTTGCAGGGTAAAGCCGATACCACATGCTGCCCAACCCGAATAGGAATTGAGCATCGAAATCACAACCGGCATATCAGCGCCGCCAATCGGAATAATCAGCAAGATGCCAAGCAATAACGAAACCACGGCAAGTGCGATGATAATCGGCACGCTTTGTTGAAGCACCAACAGAACAATCAACACAACGATAGAAATGCCAAGCAATGCATTGAAGGCATGTTGCAACGGGAATGTCACGGGCTTACCGGAAATCAGCCCCTGTAATTTACCGAACGCGATGATGGAACCTGTAAAGGTGATGGCACCAATTGCAAGGCCAAGCCCCATTTCCACCAAGCTGCCGCCGTGGATGTTTCCGGCAACACCGATGCCATAAGCTTCGGGTGACAGGAACGCTGCGATGGCAACAAACACAGCCGCCAAACCGACAAGGGAATGGAATGCAGCCACCAATTGGGGCAATGCCGTCATTTGAATGCGGTAGGCGATGAAGGTGCCGATGGCACCGCCAATAACCACGCCCGCGATGATCAGATGATACGAAATCTGCGGAATAATGTTGGGCAGCAGGAACAGCGTAGTGACAATGGCCAGCGCCATGCCGAACATGCCGTACATATTGCCGGACTTGGCTGTTTCAGGTGATGAAAGCCCACGCAATGCCATGATAAAGCAAATGCCGGAAACCAGATATGATAGGGAAAGGATGGCGTTCATGCCTTTTTCTCTTTCTTTTTATACATCTGAAGCATTCGGCGTGTAACGATGAAGCCGCCAAAAATATTGATGCTGGCCAAGACAACGGCCAGGAACCCAAGAATAGTGGATACGTTCAATGCAGCAGGCCCCGCAGCAATTAGCGCGCCCACAATGATGACGGATGATACCGCATTCGTTACTGCCATCAGCGGTGAATGCAGCGCAGGCGTTACCCGCCACACCACATAATAGCCGACAAAGCATGCAAGCACGAAAACGGTTAGCCCTGTTATAAAAAAATCACCGCCTGCGGCCTGATGGGTGGCCTGAGCGGTAGTTGCGATATCTTGAAGAGTGGTTTCTTGCATTTAATGTTCCATAAAAAATATCCCCGACATGCATCGGGGATATTTCAATTCATGAGATTATTGTTGTTCAGGTTCACCCGCTGGAACTGGCGCAGCAGCTGGCGAAACAGAGGGTAACACAGGTGCAACCGCTTCTGCTGGTGGCGTTAGCGGCGTTGGCGAGCCTTCTGGCACTGGCGTTGGCGTTGGCGTAGGAGTTGGAGCGCCGCTACCTACAACGCTGGCTGGGCTGTCAATCGGTGGTGCTTGGACAGCGGGAACTACAACGGGCACAGCCACAGTTGGCGCGGGAGTTGGTGCGGACGCAGCAGCAAGTGCACGAGCTTCCATACCAGCAAGACGTTCATCGATTTGTGAAAGGGATTTATTGATGGAACCCACATAGCTGGACATGAACGCAAAGAACAATGCACAGCAGAACACCGAAATTCCAAGACTTACAATCCAAGGCTGAATGGAGTTCTTAATTTCATTTTGTTCGGACATAATAGATGTCTCCTCTTGTGGTTAAGCTTTAAAGTTTGGATGGATGACCGCGCCGTCTTTGGTTAATGCGGTTGCTTTGATAATCTCGTCTTCCCAATTGATTGCAAGTTGGCCTGTTTTGGCATCTACAATCAAACTCAGGAACTGTAATACATTCTTGGCATAAAGGGCTGATGCATCAACCGCAACACTGGATGCGATATTAGCAGGACTTACGATTTTTACACCATGCGCTTGCACGGTCTTGCCATGCACGGAACCTTCGCAGTTACCGCCTTGTTCTGCAGCTAAATCGATTACCACGGAGCCTTGCTTCATGGTCTTTAACATTACATCCGATACCAAACGCGGGGCTTGGCGTCCGGGAATTAATGCGGTGCAGATGACGATATCCTGTTTTTTAATCGTGTCGGCAATCAAGGCAGCCTGCTTTGCTTTATACGCATCGCTCATTTCTTTAGCATAGCCGCCGCTGGTTTCGGCTTGTTTGGTTTCTTCGTCTTCGACCATTACAAAGGTACCGCCAAGGCTTTGCACTTGTTCTTTTGCGGCCATGCGGACATCGGTTGCACTTACGACTGCGCCAAGACGTTTAGCGGTTGCAATCGCTTGCAACCCTGCAACGCCTGCACCCATCACCAAAACACGCGCAGGGGCAACGGTGCCAGCTGCCGTCATCATCATCGGGAATGCACGGCCAAATTCAGCAGCAGCGTCGATTACCGCACGGTAACCGGCCAAATTCGATTGGCTGGATAGCACATCCATGCTTTGCGCGCGCGTAATACGCGGCACAAGTTCAAGGGAAAATGCATCCACGCCTTTATCGGCATAGGTTTTAATTGCGTCCTTATTATTATATGGCGCCAGCATACCAATAAGTTTTGCACCGCGCTTCATATTTGCGATTTCATCCGTTGGACGCACGACCTTTAGAATGATGTCGGCATCCGATGTCGCGGCCTTACTATCATTGGCAATTACCGCGCCAGCTTCGATATAGGCGGCATCGGTATAGCTGGCTTCAAAGCCTGCATCTTTTTCAACAACCACATCGATGTTCATCGCCTTTAACTTCCGCACCGTTTCGGGTGTGGCAGCAACGCGCTTTTCAAAAGCCTGATGTTCTTTAAGGATCGCAATTTTCATAAGGACAAGTAATTAAAAGGTTGGAAGGTGATAACAAAGAAAACAACCGCCCAAGTCAAGCCTTATGAACAGCTTTATGCGCTTAGTTTATGCTTCTTCAACAGCTTTTCTTGCGCTTTTGTAACATTTGCCACATCAAAATCTTTGGTCAGGTTGTGGAACATTTCATACCAATTGATTTCGGCTTTCAAACGCAAAAATACCGAACCAAGGCCAATCGCGGCTCTGTCCATGAACACGAATTCACGCGGCACAGAAACGCCGCCAATTTTGCGAAGCTCGTCATGCACCTTGGCAGCAACTTCGCGGCCATACAGCCCCGTATTGGTTTCTTCAATCAGGCGTTTGCGGTTTTCAAGCAGCGGCGCGTAAATGAACCGCGCCCAGATATTCAATGTTTCAATCAATTCTTTGGATGGGTTGGCAAAGCCCCATTCCTTATAGGCTTCAACGGCGCGGTCATGATCATTGGCAACCAATGCGTGATAAAGCTCAATCACGCCGCCGACCATGGCGGGACGGAAAATACGGATGCAGCCAAAATCCAAAAGATTGATGGAATTATCCTTACGCACCGAATAATTGCCCAAATGGGGGTCGCCATGGATGATGCCATAATTATAAAATGGCACATACCATGCGTGAAACATGTTCATGGCTATTTCATTGCGTGCTTCCAAATCGCGGGTTTCTGCGACATTGGCCATGCGTTCGCCTTCCAGCCACGTCATGGTCAATAAACGGCTGGTGGAAAGGTCGTGCAGCACTTCCGGGATATGTACGGTTTTGATGGATTTCAGCATTTCAGCGTATAGCGCGATGTGCTTGGCTTCACGCACGTAATCAAGCTCTTCGCGCAGACGATCAGCAATTTCTTTTTGAATATCTTTGGTCGAAACCGCCCTATCTACCATTTCGAACATGCTGAAGATGATGGAAAGTTGCTTGAGGTCAGCTTCAACTGCTGAATTCATATCCGGATATTGAAGCTTGCAGGCGACATCGACATTTTTTTGCGTGATGGCTTTATGCACTTGGCCAAGCGACGCTGCGGCAGATGCAGTTTGATCAAAACGTTTGAATTTCGTCTGCCAATCCGCGCCCAGCTCGCCCATCATGCGGCGTTTAACGAATGACCACCCCATCGATGGAGCATCGGATTGCAGTTGTGCTAATTCTTTCGTGTATTCAGGCGGAACAGCATCCGGAATGGTGGAGATAATCTGCGCGATTTTCATGAGCGGGCCTTTTAGGCCGCCCAAGGCATGACGCAATTCAACGGCATGTTTTGCGTGATTAATTTCAATGCCAAGAAACCGCTTTCCTGCCGCCTGCACCGCAACGCCGGACATGGCACCCGCCACATTTGCGTGACGCTTCATACGACCAGTGAGCGAGTTCTTGTCTGCCATAACTTCCTATATCATTGCCGCATTGTATTTTATGGCCATTAAATCATGGCCATGCCGCCATTGATATGGAGCGTTTGGCCAGTAATGTAAGCCCCCTCGTCGCTGGCAAGATATACAACGCCAGCAGCGATATCCTTGCCTTCGCCCATGCGGCCTTGTGGAATGGATGCGAGGATTTTTTCCTTCACATTATCCGGCAAGCCATCGGTCATATTCGAGACGATGAAGCCCGGCGCAATGCAGTTCACGGTGATGTTGCGGCCTGCAAGTTCTTGCGCCAATGATTTGCTCATACCAATCAGGCCAGCTTTGGATGCGGCATAGTTTGCTTGGCCAGCATTACCCGTTACGCCAACGATGGATGTGATGTTGATGATGCGGCCCGTTCTGCGGCCCATCATGCCTTTGGTTACTGCGCGGATAAGGCGAAATGCGGATGATAAATTGACATCCAACACTTGCTGCCAATCTTCGTCCTTCATACGCATCGACAAACCATCGCGCGTTAGGCCTGCATTATTGACCAGAATATCGATACCGCCGCCCATGGCTTCTTCGGCTTTCTTGATAAGTTCCGCTGGCGCAGCTGCATCGGCTAAATTGGCAGGGCATACGAATGATTTTTCGCCCAGTTCTTTTTGCAATGCTTCCAGCGCATCAACTTTGGTGCCGGACAGTGCAACGCTTGCGCCTTGTTGGATAAGGGCGGTTGCAATCGCTTTACCCAAACCGCCTGAAGCGCCGGTTACTAATGCGCGTTTTCCGTTTAGATTGAACATGTGTCTTGCTCCTAAGCTGTTTTCAAAAATGCTTCGATGTCTTGCGGCGTATGCAAGCTTGTAACCTGAATTTCTTTATCAATGCGCTTCATCAATCCGGCCAGAACGGTGCCGGAACCTGCTTCAATCGCAGCTTCAACGCCTTTTTCTTTTAATGCCAGCATGCTTTCGCGCCAACGCACCGCACCCGTCACCTGTGCTACCAATAATTTACGGATTTCGTTCACATCGGTTTGCTCGGATGCTGTGACGTTGGCAATCACAGGCACAATCGGCGCATTCATCTTCACCTGCGCCAAGGCTTCTTGCATTGCATCTGCCGCTGGTTGCATCAATGAACAATGGAATGGCGCGCTGACTGGCAGAATAACCGAACGTTTAAAGCCTTTGGTCGCGGCAATCGCCACAGCGCGTTCAATCGCTTCCTTATGACCTGAAATAACAACCTGACCAACCGAATTATCATTCGCGGTGGCACACACTTGGCCTTGTTCAGCTTCCTTTGCGATTTCGGCGGCTTGCTGCATATCAACACCCAGCAATGCGGCCATGGAACCAACGCCAACGGGAACTGCTGCCTGCATCGCGCTGCCACGCTTACGAAGCAGACGCGCGGTATCGGCAATGGTGAACGTACCAGCCGCGCAAAGTGCGGCGTATTCGCCAAGCGAATGACCAGCGACATAGCTTGCTAAATCGGAAACTTTCTTTTTGCCGTCTTTTTCCAACACGCGGATGACCGCCATGCTGACCGCCATCAAGGCTGGCTGGGTATTTTCGGTAAGCTTCAAATCGGCATCTGAACCTTCGAACATCAGCTTACTAAGGTTTTGCTTAAGCGCTTCGTCGACTTCCGCAAAAACATCCTTTGCGGTTTGGAATGCGCCGCATAGTTCCTTGCCCATGCCGATGGCCTGACTGCCCTGCCCTGGAAATAATAAAGCCCGTTTCATTTTCTTGTGAATCCTTGTGTAAAAACCATGCTAATCAAGTGACTTGCATCCGCCCTGTCAAGCCTGTCTAATTAGCGTACATAAATGTTGTTGGCGCGATTGCTCTGGGCTTCGCCCAACCGCACCTGCTTATTAAGGAACTCCCATGATTATCATCACCGGCGGTGCCGGATTCATCGGTTCATGTTTGGCTGCCGCCCTTGAAAAATCGGGATTAGGCCCCATCGTGATTTGCGATTGGTTAGGGCACGCGCAAACTGGCGGCCAGAAATGGCGCAATATTGCCAAGCGCACACTGCACGACATCATCACGCCGGAGCAGTTGTTCCCATTTCTGGAAGCAAACCAGAAAAGCATCGATGTGATTTATCACATGGGCGCAATTTCTAGCACCACGGAAATGGATGTCGATAAAATCGTTGCCAATAATTTCCGCCTTTCCAAGGATTTGTTCACGTGGTGCTGCGAAAAGCGCAAACGGTTCATCTATGCCTCCTCCGCCGCAACCTATGGCAATGGCCAGCAAGGGTTCGACGACAAGGATGATTTGGCAAGCCTCAAAAAGCTGCAGCCTTTAAATCCATATGGCTGGAGCAAGCATGCATTCGACCAGTTCATTACCCAGACCCGTGAAGAAGGCGAACGTTTTCCTGCACAATCCGTCGGTTTAAAATTCTTCAACGTCTATGGCCCAAATGAATACCACAAGGAAGGTCAACGTTCCGTCGCACACCAGATTTTTCCAATCGCACAAAAGGGTGAGGCATTTTCACTCTTCAAATCGCACAACCCGCAATATGTGGATGGCGGGCAACTCCGCGACTTTATCTGGGTGCAGGATTGCGTGGATGTGATGCTGTGGCTGTACCACCACCCACGCGTGAATGGCCTGTTTAATGTGGGTACGGGCGAATCGCGCAGCTTTGTGGATTTGGCGCGGGCGGTTTATATTGCATGCGGCAAGGAACCCAACATCATCTACCGTGATATGCCGGAAGAACTGCGACAACATTACCAATATTTCACTGAGGCACGTATGCTGAAACTGAAAACCGCTGGCTACACCAAACCCTTCACCAAACTGGAAGATGGCGTGGGCGCATATGTGAAAGAATATCTCGCAACTCCTGACCCATATTGTTAAAATTGACCCATGCAATTTGATATTATTCAAGAACTCGAAAATCTGCCTAGCAACCCGATCCTTGTTATCGGCGACGTGATGCTTGATCGCTTCATGTATGGGCAGGTTGACCGCATCTCCCCGGAAGCCCCTATTCCGGTCATGCGGTATGTGCGTGAAATCTCCATGCTGGGCGGCGCGGGCAACGTTGTGCGTAATCTTGTCAGTCTCAAACAACGCTGCGATCTCATCGCGGTGATTGGCGCGGACCCCGCCGGGTTTGAAATCGCCAAACAATTATCACAAGACGAAGTTATCACGCCGCATCTGCTGACCGATAAGGAACGCCCCACCACTATCAAAACACGCTTTGTCGCTGGCATTCAGCAAGTGTTGCGTTGCGATGTGGAACGCGCAGAAAATCTAAGTGCAACCATTGAAGACCAAGTATTGATGCGATTGAAACTTGCTATCCCGCAGGTCAGCGCTGTTGTGTTATCGGATTATGCCAAAGGCGTGCTCACTCCAAAAATCATCGCCGAATGCATTGCGTTGGGTAAAGCCAATAACAAACCTGTAATTATTGACCCCAAGGGCCGTGATTACACGCGTTATAGCGGCGCAAGCGTTGTAACCCCAAACCGCAAAGAATTAGCTGAAGCCAGTGGCGCAGAAATTAAAACAATAGAAGATGCAGTAAAGGCATCCCGTGGCCTGATTGAAAAATACAAATTCGGCGCAGTCCTTGCCAAACTTGGCGGTGATGGTGTGTGTTTGGTGGTTGCCGGCAAAGAACCATTGCATATCAAGGCAACTGCACGTGAAGTATATGATGTGTCGGGCGCAGGCGATACCGTGATTGCCGGATTTGTAACAGCGGTTGCCGCAGGCATGAGTATGGAACATGCCGCGCACATCGCGAATGAAGCAGGCTCCATCGTCGTAAGCAAAGTCGGCACAGCGACAGTGACCGTTGATGAACTCATCAACAATCTACGCCAGGTTGAAGACCGCGACATCAATGAAAAAGTGTTGAGCCAGAATAAAGCGATTGAACTGGTGGAACGCTGGCGCAGACAAGGCTTGAATGTAGGATTCACCAATGGTTGTTTCGATTTGGTCCACCCGGGACATATCTCGATTTTACAGCAATCCCGTAAAGCCTGTGATCGCTTGGTCGTTGGCCTGAACAGCGATGCCTCGGTTAAACGATTGAAGGGCATGGAACGCCCCGTGCAAAACGAGAAAGCGCGCGCGACGGTTCTGGCAACACTGAACCCCGTCGATCTGGTAGTAATTTTCACAGAAGACACGCCGCTGGAACTCATCAAGGCCCTGCGCCCCAATGTTCTGGTAAAGGGTGCAGATTATACCGAAGCCACAGTAGTTGGCGCAGCCGAAGTGAAAAGCTGGGGCGGAAAAGTCGTCCTTGCCAATCTGGTTGAAGGCCAAAGTACCACCAATACCATCAAGAAACTTAAATCATCGGTTTAAATAATCTCCTGGTCATGAAAACCGTCATCAATTATCTCAAAGCGCAATCGGGCACAGGGCCTTCAGAAATCTTTGGCATTGATGTTGCCATCACCAGTTTTTTGAAGGCGTTGTTTCGTTATTCGCGCGCTGCGGAATTCTTCTTTTTTCCCGGCAGCGATGAAAGTGCCGAGGAATTAAAGAACATCGCCCGCAGCGAACGCATTGATTTCAGTAGATGTGCGCTCATCCCCGCTGGCAACCCAGCCTATGCCATGCAGGATGTGGATTTGGTATTCCGCCCTGACCCGAATATCGGCGACCATATCTGGCGACGAATTCAACTTACCGATAGCAAAGGATATGCCGTCTCCACCATCGTGCATACGATGTCGGGTGAACGCATTGCCGATGTAACGATGCAGTACTTAACCGCACCAACCCAATTGGGCGATGCGATTATCTGTCCATCCAAGGCTATTCGCGATTCCATCAAGGCGCTGTGGGATATCCAGAATGACTATCTGCAACATCGTTTTCGTGGGCATTTCACCTGCCCTGTTGATTTGCCGGTTATCCCGCTGGGGATCCATACATCCAAGTTCTTGAACATTGCAACCCCGCAGCATAGAGCAGCACAACGCGCGGCACTACGCATCGCAGATGACGAAACCGTCATTCTATATGTTGGCCGATTGAGCTATGCAACCAAAGCACACCCGATTGCATTATTAAAAGCAGCAGAATTAGCCGCGCAAAAGGTTGCACCTAAAAAAGTGCGTTTGGTGATGTATGGTTTCTTCAAACCAGAATTGATGGAACCGGAGTTCCATGCATTAGCAGCAGATATATGCAAAACCGTGCAGGTTGATTTTGTGTTGAACAATGATGCACGTTTTCCTGATGGATTATGGGCATGCGGTGATATTTTCTCCTCCCTCATCGATAACATTCAGGAAAGTTTCGGATTTACCCCGATTGAAGCGATGACATGTGGCCTTCCCGCTGTGGTCAGTGATTGGGATGGATACCGCGACGGTGTGCGTGATGGCATCGATGGCATATTGGTGCCGACCATTTGCGTGGCGCCTGGCAATAATCTTGACGTGGCAACGCATTATTTCAACATGCGGAATTATGGCGATTATCTTATCCGCAACAACCAGACGGTGGTGGTGGATATAGATGCTGCGGCTGAAGCCTATGTGACGCTTATCAATGATAAGGAAAAACGTCTGGCGATGGGCGCGGCAGGACGCAAACGCGCAACCGAGAATTACGATTGGAAAACCATCATCCCTGCCTATGAAGATTTATGGGAAGAACAGTCACGCAAGCGCAAGAACGCGCATCTCGGCACCCCTGTCCCCAATAATTGGCCGGCGGCGCATACAGGATACCCCGATCCATCGACGATGTTCGCGGGTTTCCCCAGCAATCATTTATCGCCAAATGACCGTCTGGAAATTCTGGCCAAGACCCATGATATTGAAATTATCGCCAAACACCGCATGAACATGTTTGGCATGGACATGTTATTGCCAGAACAAACCATGAGCCAAATCATGGGCGTATTGTACCACACAACACAGCAGAAAAAGCACCCATCGCTGTTCGAAATCCAGCAAGGTGTTGGTATTGCCGATACGCCGCGTTTCATGCGAACCATTGCGTGGTTCTTGAAAATGGGATTAATGCGACTTCATAAATCATAACTATCCATGGAATGGCGTTTAATGCTGAAATATCTGTTAGCCTCGATATTTTATATATTTGCTTTCCCTGCTTTCAGTATCGAATTACCCGAAGATGCACAACGCGTCTTGGCACGCGCACAACAAGACAAGGGATACGAGCAGGCATTACAACTATCGCCCACCATTTCACCAACATCCGATGGGCGCAGTTTTTATATAACGTGGATTTCGGATGGCGATACCCAACATTTGCCAAGCGATTGGATTGTCTCGCTGCACGGCCATGATAGCTTTGCAACCAACGATCTGGTTGCGTGGGCCCAACACTTGAAGGGTAAGCATATTGGCCTCATCAGCCTGCAATGGTGGATGGGCACCGATGACAACAGCTATTATGCGCCACACGAACTGTACCGCGAAATTGATATCGCCTTACGCAAGCTGCCCATCAAACCAAAGCGCATCATGCTGGAAGGGTTTAGTCGTGGCTCTGCAAACATTTACGCAGTACAGGCGTTGGACAATGCCCATAACCATTATTTCACACTGACCGTCGCCAATGCTGGCGGCAGCGCAGCACACTTTCCGCCGAACGAAGCGATTAGCAATGGGAAATTCGGGGCGACACCTTTTTATGGATCAAACTGGGTAACGGTGTGCGGTATGCATGACCCCAACCCCGAACGAGATGGCTGTCCCGCTATGCGCCGCAGCGCAAAGTGGGTAGAAGGTTTGGGTGGGCAAATTGTCGACCGAATTGAAGATGAACGGCAAGGACATGGCGCATTGCATATGAGTGCGCAGAATACAAAACGCTTGCTGGATAGTTTTTTTAATACCACCAATTAACATAAAGGTCTGCGATGTCAGAAACGACGTTTATCATCATCTTCAAAGTGATTGTCGGCATTCTGGTCGGTGGAACCTTAGGGAGTTTTGCTGGCGTGGTGCTGTATCGCTTGCCTCGCAAACAGTCCATCATCGCGCCTAGCTCCTATTGCAATACGTGCAAAAAGCCACTGGCCCCGCGCGATTTAATCCCCATTCTTTCCTATTATATCAACGGTAAGAAATGCCGTTATTGCCATGCGCCCATTGGATTTACGCATGTTTTGCTTGAACTGCTGTTCATCGCAATCTGTATTACATGCATGTTCATTTGAAAGTAATATCGGCTATGCATTAACGCCGTCCGCTTGGTTTGATAATGCCATGAATAGAGCGGGCGCATTAGCAATTGACGGAGCAAAAGCGGTAACACGGCTTGCATTGAATGTAAGCGGCCTTGCTGTCACCTATGGTACGTTGGCATTGGCCACCCTCAGCATACCTATTGTCTATCACGCACAATTTCATGACCAGTTTCAAGCGATGACCACATGGGATAGAAAACCATATGGGTTATGCGAATTTGTACCACCAAAATCACAGCTTGTTTGCGCGGTTGCATCGCGCACGGTATTCCGCGTGATGGATTTTCAAAATCACAATCCTGCGGCATGCGTTCAATCATCACGGGTCAAGAAGTTCATCTTTAATCGTGGCGAAAAAGGGCAAAGCAGGCAGGAAAACTGGGACAAGACCATGCTTGCCTTGTGTATTCGTCGCAACCAAAACAGTCCAGATCCTATTCGCAATATCAAGGTTACGTTCTGCAGCAAGATGCTGGAAACACACAAGCAGATCGACCGTCTGTGTAAATAACTATTTCGTCTTCGCACGCGGGTGCGATTTTTCAAACACCGCTAATAAGCTTTCTTCATCTACTTTGGTATATTGCTGCGTCGTGGATAACGATGCGTGGCCAAGTAATTCCTGAATACTGCGTAAATCAGCGCCGCTGTTCAATAGATGCGAAGCAAAGGAATGGCGCAAGGCATGCGGCGTTGCATAATCAGGGAGCATGTATTGCTGGCGAATGCATCGCATCGCACGTTCTGCCACGCCGGAATTAAGTCGCCCGCCTTTTTCACCGCGGAAAATCGCTTCGTCTTCCTGCATCGCAAACGGGCAGGCTTTAATATAGGTCTCGAGCTCTTTTTTGACTTCGTCCAGCAACGGCACCACGCGCTGTTTGCGACCTTTACCGGTTATCGTCAGTTGGCCCGATTGAATAGCATGCCAATCATCGCCATTGAGCGACAAGGCTTCGCTGATACGCAGGCCGCAGCCATAGAGCAACATCAGCAATGCGCGGTCACGTGCGCCGACCCAATCGGGGCGCACGACTTCCGCGTTATCCATGAAATCATCGACCTGATGGGCGGTGAGTGGATGCGGCGCGCGCTGAGGTTTTTTGGGAAGGCGCATGGTTTGAAGCACAGCGTTCTGCACCAACTTTTGTTTGGTCAGCCATTTGTAAAATCCGCGCAGCGCGGAAATAGCACGCGCACGGCTTGCCGCGCCAAGGTCATTACTAGCCAAATGCCCCATCCATGCACGTGCTTCGGTAATATCCAATGCATTATAATCGGCAACGCTGATGGCTTGCCCGCGATAGGTGCTTAGAAATCCTGTAAACACGTGCACATCATGCGCGTAATTGGTGACGGTATAGATGGATTGATTGCGGATTTCGGTAAGGTATGACACCCACGCAGCAATCGCTTCTTCGGCTGCCGAACTGGCGGTCAGTTTTTTATCGTGGTTTATTTTTGAATTGGGTTGCTGAGCCATTGCCGACCTAATCGTTCAACGCACCTTGCAAGAAATACGTATGGTTCGAGCGCTTGCCCAAGTGAGAGATATTGTGCATCACGGTTGGCCATCACCAATGCGCCGCGCCGTTCTTTAAGTGTGTTACTACTTGTTTTAATCGGTAGGCAAATGGCGAATGCCATCTGTGCGGATTGTTCGGGGAACAGGCTTTCCAGTTGTGCGCGATCTTCGATGATGTGGTATTCGGTTGCTGCAAAGGCCGCATTGACCATGAACGACGGTATCGGACGAAAAAACGATGAAAATGCGCCGATTTTATCATCCGCCAACCGTTCATAAATCAGATTGATGGCATCAAAGCCAAGCAAGCGCGCGACATCCTCTTGCAAAATCTGCACCGCATCGGAAAGTGTGGTGGCATCATGCAGCATGATGACCGCTTCATGAACCACCTGCACACGCTGCCAATACAAACGGCTACCTTCGATGATTTCGCTGCGGTCTTGGCGGATATGCGTTAAATCGTTTTGGAGTTTACGAACCAGACTTGAATCAAACGCTACAACTTTTTCTTCAGGTTCTTCCGGCACGGTTGCGCTCTTATTTCAAGATTTTCTGGCCAGTCTTTGCCCAATCGGCAACGAATTGCGCCAAGCCCTTATCGGTCAACGGGTGATTGAATAATTGATGGATGATGGCAGGTGGGCAAGTCGCGACATGTGCGCCCATTTTTGCAGCATCAATGACATGGCGTGGGTGGCGCACGGAGGCAACTAATACCTGTGTCTTCAGATGCGGCTGCGCCTGATACATCTCGCAAATCTCTTTAATAAGCCCCATACCGTCTTGGCCAATATCGTCGAGACGGCCAACGAATGGTGAAACAAACGTCGCACCTGCTTTTGCAGCGAGCAATGCTTGGGCTGGCGAGAAACATAACGTGACATTGACCATCGTGCCTTTACCGGAAAGCACTTTGCATACTTTTAAACCTGCAGGCGTCAATGGGACTTTCACGGTTACGTTCTTGGCGAGCTTGGCGAGATATTCACCTTCGGCCAGCATCGTTTCATAATCGGTTGAAGCGACTTCGGCACTTACGGGGCCGGGCACAATCGCGCAAATCTTTTTAATCAACTCGATAAAATTCTTACCTGATTTTGCAATCAATGACGGGTTGGTCGTCACGCCATCCAACAAACCGCTATCGGCGAGATCTTTAATATCCTTAAGTTCGGCGGTATCTACAAAAAACTTCATTATGGCTTCTCTTATTTTTAAGTGATGGGTTTTTTTAATCAGCGGAATGGTTCTATACTGTAATCGAACATGAATTCTGATTCCAGCACATATACGCAGCGTACAGGCAGCAATTTAATTGAGGTTTTGACCGCGCAGGCGGCGCCCAAACCCTTTACCTATGCCGTTCCTGATGAAATGCAGGTGGCACGTGGACAATTGGTCAGCGTGCCGCTTGGCACCAAAAAAAGTTATGGCGTTGTACTGGGCCCATCCACCGAAACCATTCCTGCCAATAAAATCAAATCCATTAGCCGCGTCGTGGACGCCCCGCCACTTTCAGGTGCGATGCTGGATTTCATATTGTGGGTTGCCGATTATTGCATGGCACCTGCTGGTAATATCGTGGCGATGGTGTTGGGCGGTGAAAGTGCACAAAAGAATCCAAAAAAAGAACGTGCCTTAAAGAAAGAGCCGGAACACGCACCGCTTCAAAAGCCAACGTTAAGCTCCGAACAAAACACGGCCGCGAATACACTGATTAAAAATCTGGGTTCATTCTCTGTCACATTGCTGGATGGCGTGACGGGTTCGGGGAAAACTGAAACATTCTGCGAAGCAATTTCAGCAGCAATGGCGCTAGGTAAACAAAGTCTGCTTATGCTGCCCGAAATATCGCTAACCACACAGATATATAGCCGTTTATCAGCGCGGTTTGGCTTTGCGCCTGTCTTGTGGCATTCTGGCTTAACACCCGCACAACGCCGCAAAGCATGGCAAGCGATTGCACATGGCAAAGCGCCATTGGTCATCGGCGCCCGCTCTGCCCTATTCCTTCCATTCCAAAATCTAGGCGTGATTGTGGTGGATGAAGAACATGATGGATCATATAAGCAGGAAGAAGGTGTAATTTACCATGCACGCGATATGGCGGTGATGCGCGGAAAAATGGAAAACATCCCCGTCATTTTAAGTTCGGCGACACCATCACTTGAAACCGTCGTCAATATGAAGGCTGGCCGCTATCAACACGTCACGCTTCCCCAACGTCACGGTGAAGCCAAACCGCCCACTATCCATCTGATCGATTTGCGGCAGGAAAAGCTCACCTCCAAAAACTGGATTAGCCCAACCTTGCAAACTGCGATGAATGCCGCGATTGGTCGCGGTGAACAGGCGTTATTATTCCTGAACCGTCGCGGCTATGCTCCCCTTACCCTTTGCCGTGCATGCGGGTATCGCTTTCAATGCCCGTCATGTTCATCTTGGCTGGTGGAACATCGCCAAGACGGCAAGCACCGTTTGATATGCCATCACTGCGATTATGCGTGCAATTACCCCAAGACATGCCCTTCATGCAAAGCGGAAGACAAACTGGCGGCATGCGGTCCCGGCATTGAACGCTTGGCCGAAGAAGCCAAGAAATTATTTCCGAATGCACGCCATGCGATATTGGCCAGCGATACGCAAAATAATCTGGCCGAAGTGCAACGCATTGTGGATGCGATGGCCAATTCAGAAATCGATATTCTGATTGGTACGCAAATTGTTGCTAAAGGTTATCACTTTCCCAAGCTAACCGTCGTCGGTGTCGTGGATGCAGATTTAGGCCTGCAAGGCGGCGATTTACGCGCAGCAGAACGCACATTCCAATTGTTATATCAGGTAGCAGGACGATCAGGTCGCAGTGATGATAATGGTCATGTTTATTTGCAAACCACACAGCCACAGCATGCCGTAATGCAAAATCTGATGAAGCATAACCGTGATGGGTTGATAGATGTGCTAAGCAAAGAGCGTGAGAAATTCCACATGCCACCCTTTGCACGATTAGCGACGTTGACATTATCAGGAACCAATCACGCAGCAGTGACGGATGCCGCGAATGCACTCGCCAAACTCATCCCCGCACAAGATGGATTTAAAGTGTTGGGCCCCGCACCAGCACCAATGGCATTGTTACGCGGCCGACACAGGCAGCGGTTTTTAATTCAAAGCCCGAAAACATCGAAAATGCAGGCATTCATTAGGGATTGGCTGGCCAAGTACAAAGTTTCAAATAGCATACGTGTGCACATCGATATCGATCCACAAAGCTTTGTCTGAGCTTTATTTTAATGGCAAAAATTAACCGCTCGGAAAGCTTCGCGCGGGCATAATTTCCGCCATGTTACTTCAAGATGTCACCAAAATCGTTTTCTCGCGGCATAACAGCTTGCCACGCACGAGCATCGTCTTCGCGGTGTGCTTTCTTGCAGGCTTTATGGCCCTGAATATCTTCTCGTTCACCCAAAACAGCAAGCGCATTGGATTGATTGAAACCATCAACCGCGAAAACCTGCCGCGTGAATTAACCGACATTCAGGAAGTGCTGACCAAGCTGGATATTGTGCTGGATAATGAACGCTTGTTGCCAGAGGAGAAGAAAGAAAAATTTGACGCCTATATGGGGCATTTGAAGTTAAAGCTGACGACACTACAAAATGACCATCTGTCGAACATCGACAGTAATGATTTGACCCAGAACTTCGTTAGCATCTATGGCACGCTGGATGGCAT
>CAZMQI010000017.1:0-37313 GCA_964568585.1 uncultured Rhodospirillales bacterium | reverse complement strand
GCAAATGATGAAGGCCGAAGGCCGTTTACCAGATAGCCTGGTTGCATGCATTGGCGGCGGTTCAAATGCGATGGGGTTATTCTATGAATTTCTGGATGAAGCCAGCATCAAAATGTATGGCGTTGAAGCAGGCGGACACGGTATTGAAACCGGAAAGCACGCAGCATCATTGAATGGCGGACGCCCGGGCGTGCTGCACGGTAACCGCACCTACTTATTACAAGACGCCGACGGCCAGATTTTGGAAGGCGATAGCATCTCCGCTGGTCTGGATTACCCCGGGATTGGCCCAGAACATTCCTATCTGTTTGATGCAAAGCGCGTGAGTTATGTCTATGCAACCGATAAGGAAGCATTGGATGCATTCCAGCTATGTTGCAAAATGGAAGGCATCATTCCTGCACTTGAACCTTCACATGCCTTGGCATATGTCACCAAACTGGCACCCACGTTGCCAAAGGATCATCTCTTGGTCATGAATTTATGTGGACGCGGCGATAAGGATATTTTTAATGTGGCCGAAAAATTAGGGGTTACGTTATGAGTAATCGTCTCGATACGCGCTTTGCGGAATTACGCAAACAAAATCAGGCAGGCTTCATCAGCTTTACTGTCGCTGGCGATCCTGATTTGGAAACATCATTAAAATTGCTTGAAGCATTGCCGGCAGCCGGCGTTGATGTGATTGAACTAGGCATGCCGTTTACCGATCCGATGGCGGATGGTGCTGCCATTCAAGCCGCCGATTTACGCGCACTGGCTGGCGGCATGACATTAATCAAAACACTTGGCATGGTTCAGGCATTCCGCAAAACCAATTCAACGACACCGATTGTACTCATGGGGTATTACAACCCTATCTATTCCTATGGCGCAGAAAAATTCGCAAAAGATGCCGCTGCTGCAGGTGTAGATGGGCTGATCATCGTGGATTTACCGCCAGAAGAAGATGAAGAATTCCGTCTGCCAGCGCAAAAAGCCGGCATGCATGTCATTCGCCTGACAACGCCCACCACTAATGACAAACGGTTGCCAACCGTGCTCAGCAATTCTGGAGGGTTCTTATATTATGTATCTATTACCGGTATCACCGGCGCAGCCACTGCAACCGAACAACAGGTGCAAGCGGCGGTATTGCGCTTAAAACACCATTCGAACCTGCCAGTTGCCGTTGGCTTTGGTATTAAAGATGCCGCAGCCGCGCAAACCGTTGCCCGCCACGCCGATGCCGTGGTCGTAGGCAGCGCGATTGTGAAGAAAGTTGAAGAAAATATCGCAACCAAAAATGAACTCGTCAAAAATGTCTGCGCTTATGTTGAAAGTTTAAGCGCGGCAGTACACAAAGCCCGCAACAAAGCCGCGGCATAATCAACACAGGAAGAGAACCATGAATTGGATTAGTAATTTTGTTCGCCCTAAAATTCGCGCCTTGGTCACCAAGAAGGATGTGCCGGATAATCTGTGGGAAAAATGCCCGGGCTGCAGCGCCATGCTGTTCAAGCGCGAACTGGAAGACCATTTCAATGTGTGCAGAGCATGCGGATACCATTTACGCCTCGAACCATTACGCCGTCTTGAAATGCTGTTCGACGATGGTGATTACCGCATGCTGACATTGCCCAAGACCGTCAGCGACCCGCTGAACTTTAAAGATATAAAGAAGTACTCCGACCGTATGCGCGATGCGCGCAAACGCACCGGCCAGCGCGATGCGATTTTTGTTGCCGAAGGTAAGATGGCGCAGCGCCCTGTGGTCATCGCGGCATTCGATTTCGGGTTCATGGGCGGTTCCATGGGCACAGCGGTTGGCGAAGGCATTGTGACTGCCGCCAAGCAAGCGGTTGCGAATAAAACACCCCTCGTCATCATTCCGGCTTCTGGCGGCGCACGCATGCAGGAAGGTATTTTGTCATTGATGCAAATGCCACGCACGACCATTGCAGTGAATATGGTGAAGCAAGCTGGCCTCCCCTATATCGTGGTGCTGACTGACCCGACAACGGGCGGCGTAACGGCATCCTTTGCGATGCTGGGCGACATTCATATCGCCGAAAAAGGCGCACAAATCGCTTTTGCCGGTGCACGCGTGATTGAAAGCACCATTCGTGAAACATTGCCGCAGGATTTCCAACGCGCGGAATACTTACGCGATCATGGCATGGTGGATATTGTGACGCACCGCAAGGATTTGCGCGACACGCTGATCCGCATCTTCAGCTTGCTGTTGCCAGAAAAAGAAAAGAAAAAGAAACGCAATCTACCCGCCATTTCCGGAAGATAACAATGCATCATCGTTCGCAAGAGATACTTGCGCGATTGAATGCGTTTCACGCAGTGAATATCGATTTAACGCTGCGCGACAGTTATACCTATCTGCTTGGCGCGCTAGGCAACCCGCAAGTGAAGATGCCGCCCATCATCCATGTGGCGGGAACGAACGGCAAGGGCTCCACCATCGCCTTTTTACGTGCCATGCTGGAAGCAGCAGGGCTTAAGGTTCACGTCTATACCTCGCCGCATCTGGTTTCATTTCATGAACGCATCCGTTTGGCCGGAAACCTGATTAGCGAAGAAGATTTGTGCGATGTATTATTGGAAGTGGAACAGAGCAATAACGGCGCACCGGTCACGCAATTCGAGATTACCACCGCTGCGGCATTCCTTGCGTTTTCCCGCGTGCCTGCGGACGTGCTATTATTAGAAGTCGGTCTTGGCGGAAGGCTGGATGCCACCAATATCATCACCCACCCTTTGGCCAGCGTCATCACACGTATTTCCTATGATCACCGCGATTTTTTGGGCGACACGCTGGAAGAAATAGCAGGCGAAAAAGCCGGTATTTTTAAGAAAGATGTCCCCGCCATCATCGCACCGCAATTCGCACCGGAAGCAAGCCATACCTTCACCGAGAAGGCAAAAGAATCCCTTACGCCATTACATGCGTTCGACACTGATTGGGCATACAGCATCAATGCGGACGGGTTTGAATTCATATCTGGCAGCACCCGCATGCAATTCCCGAAGCCGAATTTAATCGGCACGCATCAATATGCCAATGCGGCCACCGCCATTGCGGTTTTAAAAAAACAAACGCAGTTTCAGATTAGTGATGAAGCAATTATCACAGGATTACAAACCGCAGAATGGCCCGCCCGCTTGCAGCACATCACCAGCGGCGTGTTAGTGAACATGTTGCCACAAGGTTGGGAACTATGGCTGGATGGCGGACATAATGACAGCGCAGGCGATATGCTGGCACAGCAAGCAGCGCACTGGCACGCACAGGATAAAAAACCATTGATGGTGATACTGGGCATGTTGGCCACTAAACACCCTGAAGAGTTTTTGGCATCGCTCGCATCACATATTACAGCGCTGGCGGCTATTCCCATTCCGCATGAGCCAAAGACAATGGACAATAAAGCACTTGCCCTCATCGCACATGCCATAGGTATCAAAACCGCACAAAGCCACACGGATTCCAAGGCCGCGGTTAGATGGCTAACCAGCCTTTCACCGCAACCCGCACGCATTCTGATTACAGGCTCATTGTATCTGGCGGGGCATATTCTTAAGCAAAATAAGTAATAAATCGATATTTATTGAGTGTTAACCAGCCCTATTCTATCTTTTACCCAATCCTTATACCAGTTCACCAGAAAGACCTTAAATGAAAGAACTGAAACCAGAGCCATTAGACGCCGATGCCGCCGCGCCGATTATCGCGGAGATAAAGGGCATGCTCGAAGAAAAGAATATGGATTTGAACGCGCTGGATATCCGCGTTGCAAACCTTCCATGGTATGACGAATACAAATTCTACGTTTTGCAAGACCACGAACAAACCCGCTACATGCTCTATAAGCCGGGCGATGCCGAATTACTGAACTGGACCAATGAAATTCTTTACCGCGTAAACGACAAGGCACCAATCCGCCTTGACCGCAAGAATGTCATCCCTTACGCAAAATTCTTCTTCCATTATGTGCGTGGCCAGCTTGGCCGTTTCATCATCGTTGAGAAACCCGATGATGTTGCATGGCTGGATAATGCGACCGAAGAAGAAATGCAAAAGGTCAATGACCGTTTGATGCCAGTGACCTATAAGGGCATTGGCCGCGATAACCGTTATTTATTGACGGCATCTGTGGTGTTCAAAAACGCGCTGTTTAAAACGAATATCCGTGTTGCGCCCGATGGCCTGATGGAATTAACCGATGAAGATCTTCTATTGGAAGATCTCAACGTGCCGATTGATCCACCGCCACCATTAGAATTCTAATTACGCGAGCTTTGATTTTACCCATTGGGCAAGCTGCGACTTAGGCATTGCGCCAACCTTGGTTTCAACCAATTGGCCGCCTTTGAATAACATCAAAGTCGGGATACCACGAACACCATACTTGCTTGGGGTCATCGGATTTTCATCGATGTTCACCTTGGCCACGCTGAGCTCTGCGCCCATTTCCGCTGCGATGTCTTCCAAGAAAGGCCCAATGGTTTTGCATGGCCCACACCATTCCGCCCAGAAATCAACCAAAACCGGTTTTTCCGATTTCAGTACATCAGCTTCAAAACTAGCATCACTAACGGCAATGGTGTTGTTACCCATATGGTTCTCCAAAATGTCTGTAAACAAGACGTTATGTTCTAATTATATGGTGCTGCTTTTAGATGGGTCAAGTGCCTATGGATTGCTCAAATTGTCCAGAATCCAGTTTATTCAAAAGATTTAAGCCACGTTGCAATGCCGCACTGTCCAGCTCCATAAGCTGGAGGGTGTGTGTCCACAGCAAGCCTGCGCGGATAGTGTGGCTTGGATATATCTGCGCCAGCAGCGTTGCATAGCACGCCATTTGCGCTGCATAGGCATCATCCACATCCGCCAGATTTTTTGGCGGCGGACGGTTGGTTTTAAAATCAATCACCAACACTTCACTATCCGTCACCAGCATGCGGTCAATCTGACCCGAAAATTGTTTGCCGTTAATCGCGCCGATGATGGGAACTTCGGCTTGCGCGGCATTTGAAAACACATGAGCAAAAACGGGATTACGTAATACCGCCATCACTTCGCGCACATCCTGTAGCACGACATCACTTTCCACGCCGCCATTGCGGATTAGAAAGCGCGCCGCCGCAGCTTCACGTTGGACGTCAGGAATGATAGGAAGCAATTGCAGTAAGCGGTGCAGTAATTTTCCGCGCATAAATGATGATGCAACACCCGATGCGGCTGGACTTAATTGCTTTTCATTATTCTGGATAAGCGTGGATGGATTATATAATGGCTGTTTACTACTGATTGGCGCAATGGGCTGTGTGAGCCATGCGGGGGCTGTGTGTTCCGTCTGCGCCACATGCGTTGCAGTAGTTTTAGGACGAATAAGCGTTTGTCGGTCGCCATAATGCCATGTAAGCTCGCCATTGGTTTCTGATGTTTCAGCATCCAAGCGCTGCATGGCACCAACAATATGCGTTTGCCACGGCGGAGTTGCGGGGTCCTTGTTCTTGATTGCGCTGCACAGAATAAGTACATCGGCCGCACGCGTGAGCGCGACATATAACAACCGGCGGTGCTCTTCGCCCTGCGCCTCTTCCAGAATCTCTTTGGTGTGCTGGAACAGGGGAACTTTTTTAGCGATAGGGACGGCAGCAAATGCAAATCCATCTTCATCCCAATACAGTGGCGCTTTTCGGCCTTGAATATGCGGGTCGCGCATCAAATCGGGCATGATGATGATGGGTGCTTCCAACCCTTTTGCGCCATGGGTTGTCATGATACGCACTTCACCATTCGCTTCGCTTTGTTCGCGTTTTAATTCGCTGTCATCCTGGGCAATCGCACGCACGAATAACTGTAAGGATAACGGGTGCTGCGCGTCATATTGGCGTGCGGCTGATAATAATTGTTCCAAGGGGTCGATGGCATCAATGCCCATACGGTGGATGAGCGCGTGCTTACCGCTCTCCGCATTGCCGGGGCACGGTGCGGTATAGGTATGCGATAGCAACGCAAAGGATGAAACATTATCCGCCATGTTCAGCAGGGTCTTCAGGTAATCACATATCGCTTTGAATGATGCGTTGGCTTGCAAGGCATCCCACATCGTGCCACTGCGTTTATAGGCAATGTGATAAAGCTGTTCATCGCTGATGCGGATGAGCGGCCCACGTAATACTTCGGCAAGCGCCAGATTATCCTGAGGCAATAATAAAAAACGGCACAGGCTGAGCACGTCTTGCACGACCGCCTGCTTGTGCAACACCATGCGGTCGATACCGGCGACAGGAATATTACGTTCTTTGAGCGCACGGATGATGGGTGACAGCAAATGGCTACGCGCCTGTAACAGAATAATAATGTCATCTGGCCTTACGGGTCGCGGGGCGCCACCGCGTCCCTTTAATTGCCAGCCTTCCTGCAGCCACGTACTGATGGTATCGGCAAGTCGCATGGCCAACAGCACATACGCATGTTTTGAATCATCGCGTTCCAAGGGCGGTTGCCACGCATGCGGCAATTCCTTCTTTTCGGTCTTGATGGGCGACCATAACTCCACATAGCCTTGCACATTACGGTGTGCAAAATGGCGCATGGGCACATTGCTCACGCCCTGGCGCGTCGCATCGGCATCAAACACCGTATCAACAAATTTTAAAACGGATGACGTGGAACGGAAGGACTGGATACGCTCCAGATCAACCATCGGTTTGGATAAATGTTCAAACCGCTCGAATAGCCGCGCCTTCACATCCAGATAATGGCGGTGGTTCGCGCCTTGGAAACTGTAAATCGATTGCTTTTCATCGCCCACGACGAACAAGGTGCGGTTATCATCCGCCCGCGCGCCGGATCCTGCCAGGATTTCATCCAGCAATGCGAACACAATTTCCCATTGTTCGGGGCTGGTATCTTGGGCTTCATCAATCAAGATATGATCGATCCCACCATCAAGTTTATACAATATCCACGGGGCTAACTCGGGCTGTGCGAACACATCCCGTGTCTTCAAAATCAGATCATCATAGGTAAGTTGCGCGTTTCGGCGTTTTACTTCCTGCACCAGACCCCATAAATGCTGCGCGAGCGTATAAAACGCGTTTTGCTGATGATAAAAACGCAAGGCATCACGGGTTTGGGCAACCGATTGCACGCGGTGCGCTTCACGCGTCATAAGCGTTTCAATATCCGGATATGATTTAAGAACAGCCTTGGTGAACAAGCTTGCACGCACCGTGTCCTTATCGGTGATATAGATGGACACATACTCATCAAAATTCGTGATACGATTGTCTTTGTCCTTCACCCAATAAGAAATGGCGTTGCCACGTTTTTTGTCTGGCTCGCTTCCCGCCTGCAACCAATCGGCTGCTTGTAACAATTCCTGTTCAGGAATGATTTGTTGTTCCAGCCATTCACGCTCACTGCCCGTAAAACTAAGATTGAGCTTTGTTTGCAAGGCTTTTGCGAAGCTGGCAGGTGAAGTGTGCGCGGTAAATTGCTTTGCCCATTTGCCGGAATTACGAAATACCTGCGCTACCATTTCCATCGTGCGCGATGTTGCCTGACTGTAACCCAACACGTTGAGTGCATCCGTTAAACGCTGGCTCTTTTTAATTTTCGCATAAAATTCGGCCAGTACGTTTTCCTGAAAAAGTTTTTCTGCTTCACCTTCCAGCAGTGTGAAGTGCGGCGCAAGACCCGCTTCAAGTGGAAAACGATTTAAAATCATCTGACAGAACGCATGCATGGTCATGATGCGGATGCAATCTGGACGTTCCAGCGTGGCGGCGAATAATTTACGAGCCTCTTTCAAAATGGCGGCGCTGGTTTTAAACGCAAAGGTTGCTTCCAATTTTGCCTGTAACGTATCTTCTGGCAATGTTGCCCATTCTGCCAATTGCTTGTGGATGCGGTTTTGCATTTCCGCTGCTGCCGCCTTGGTATAGGTAAGACATAGGATATTGGGCAGTTTATGGCGTTTTTCGATGCGGTTTTGCAGCAATAACCGCAGCACACGTTCGGTAAGCAACGTGGTCTTCCCGCTGCCAGCGGATGCCGATACCCACACGGATTGCACTGGGTTCAGCGCATGAAGACGTTGCGCTTCCTGTTGCGCGGCCAAATCTGATTGTTGCGGCAGAATATTTTTTTGGACAGATGCGCTCATCCGGCATCCTCCTGTTCAATCTCACCCTTCGACCATTCGGCAACACGGGCAAGCCGGGCATAATCTACGGATGGCTCAAGAATATTCTGGCGCGGCGCAGAATGGAACCGCGCATGCTTTTGTAGAAATGCTTCAATGAAAGCTGCTAACCCATCGCGGTGGGCAGCAATGATATCTGCATTCACGTCGAATGGTTTTTGATCATCGAGTAATTTTGCGCCTTCGGTAATTTGCACATAACCGATTTTGCTGACATTGCTTTGCGCTATATCGGCATAGCCTTTTTGGGCGGCGATGATTGCTTCCACCCATAATTGCGGTTTTAACGCGCTTTCCACCATTAGTTTGCTGGGCGTTTGGCCGGTTTTATAATCGGAAATGTGCAGTGTATCATCACGCAGCACATCAATACGGTCAGCCTTGGCATGCAGAACCGGATTATAAGGGCTGGTGCCAAGCTGCGTCTGGCCCTTCTTCTCCGCATAAAACGCTGTCACCTGCGCGCGACGTTCACGCTCATATTCCCACACTTCTTCGGCCAATACGGCAAGGCGTGGCTGCATCAAATGCAACTCATCCGCACTGACGCCATGTTTTAAAAACCCTTCGCCAATCAAATGTATAAATGAAAGCTTTGCGGCGGGTGGCCACGACGTTGGAAAATCCTTCGCCAGCGTGTCCAGCACATGATGAAAGATGTTCCCTCTGTCCATCGCGCTTAATTCGGCATCCAACTCGCCAAGCGCCGTGATGCCTAACACACGTTTTGCATAAAATGCATAGGGGTCACGCACCCACAATTCAATATCTGTCGCACTTAATCGCGGCGGCAGCGATGTGGGCGATACGGTAACCGCTGGCGCGTCGCATGGCGCGACTTCAGCCACATCATCCATCATCTTGGCCCATTCATACCATGGCAGTGTTGGGAGTAGCGCATCTTCTGCACCGAGCATTTTTAAAACAGCCTGAAGACGCAGCAACCAACGGGAAGGATTGGTCGGCGTGACGCCGCTGCGCTCGCTACGCAGCAAAGTGATATTCGTTTGTGCGGCAAGCTGGATAAAATCATGCGCCGTCTGGCCAATATGCTGATCGGGGCTTGGCAAGCCGAAGGTGACGCGCATGAAGGGCGACATCCACGGGTCAAGCGTTGGTGTTTCCGGCCACGTGCCTTCGTTCAGCCCTGCAAGAATGATATGATTGAAGGAGAGCATGCGGGCTTCGATTAGCCCCAGGATATGAATGCGCGGATGCTGGCCATAGCGAAGACGCACGGTTTCTTGACGCAGCCCAGCGGTAAAAATACCCATATAGTCTTCAAAACAGCAAAGATAATGCGTACTATGCGCGCGAAGGCCATCCATATATTCGGCCAGTACGGCGCCTTCTTCACCTTGCCAGATGTTGTCCTTGCTCCACGCATTCGCCAATTCCAAATGCATGTCCAGCAATTCGGAGAATGGTTTGACATGTTTGATGCTGGCGATTTTGGAGACTTCCTTATGGATGGTCTGTAACAACACCGCATAGGGTTTATCCTTCGGCATGATGCTAAGCCATGTCGCAATGCCCACACCGCAAATTTGCTTGCGAAAAAAATCGGTTTCCATCTCGCGCGCTAAACGAAGACATGCTTCGCGGGTAAGGCCAAGCGAAGTCTGCGGATGTTTTAAAAAGGCCATCAGATCAGATGGTTTTAAATCATGGCGCAATAATTGCCCCAGCAATGTGAAATAACCGGCAAGTGACGTTTCCGAAAGTGGTGTTCCCGCGCTGTCATCTACCACCACATCCCAGCGGCGCAACAATGTTGCGACACGAATAGCCAGCGAACGGTCGGGTGTGATGAGCGCAGCAGTATCATCTGGATTTTCTAGCGTTTTGCGTAATACCAACGCGGCCAGCATCGCTTCATGCTGTTCATGTTCTGCGGTCAGGCTTTGCATACCTTGCCAAGGTTTTGTACCAGCAAAGGTTTTACTTAAATCTTCCCAATCATCACTATGTTCGGCGGGACGCATGATTTCCGACAGGAAATGCTGGCGTTGTTCGGATTGTTTGGTGGGCGTGTACCAATCCTGCACATCACCGCGCTCTACATCCAGTTTGGCGAGCAGTTTTTTAAGTAGATATTGCGGATGGGTTGGACCAATCGCATCCCAGCTTGGTTCATCCAGCGTGGTATCAAGGCCCGGTAAAATCACCGCACCCTTTGGCATTGCGGCGATAGCCTTTAACAGCAATGCCGTTGATGGATGTGAACCGGTAGAACCAGCAGCAATCACATGATGCTGCGGCATTTTTTTCTGCCAATGATTGATCTGTAGTTCAATCAAACGTTTGCGCCGATCCACTGCCTCTATCACATTCTGTTCTTCAAGGATTTTAGGCCAGACATCGGTGATGATGGATAGGAATTGGACGATTTTCTGCCAATGCGCGGCCAAATCACCCTCCACGATGCTGGCAAGGTTTTTAAAATCGCAGTTTTCAATCAGTACTTGGTCCATCAACCGGCCAAGATCGCCTGCAAGCAAAAATGCCTGTGTGTGCGATACATCCGGATCCTTGCGCGACATGATAAGCTGCGTGAGTAGCAAACGGCGGCGCATCGGCGAAATGCTGGCAGGAATATCCAGTACCGCCTGCGCCAGTTCTGCGTCCGCCGATAATATCAATTCATCTTCATCAATCGCCGATAATTGGCGAATGGCAGGCAACACCATCGCGCCATTCGTTTGATGCTGTTGTGCCAAGAACAAATCACGCAGCGCTGTGCAGGCACGGCGTGTTGGTAGTAAAACAACTGCAGATTGGAATTCTTTGGGTGGCAAGACCTTCAATCCGGCAACCAGATTTTCTAAAAATGGTTCGCCAGCAGAGATATTAAAAATGCTCTTACTATTTGGCGGCATATCACCACCCTATGTTGTCAGCAAGACGTCTGTTAGCTTCGGCTAAATCTTCGGGCGTGCCCACATGGAAACATGTTCCATCATGCACCAGCCCATATAAGCGGCCTTTGGCTTCGGCTTCATCCCAGATGATGTTGTTGGAGAAGATGGTTTCAGTGATACCGTTAAACAGTGTGGGTTTGATGATTTGGGCGGAGATGAACACATAGGGGCGCGGCGGCTGCGTATCTTTGCGGGTTATTTGTCCATTTGGTGCCATAAAGAAATCACCCTTCGCACCTTTGAACCCCAATGCTTTTTCAAGCGGCATCAACAGCAGCAAGCAATCCATCGTGTCTGGGTTGAATGCGGCAGCAAGACGTTCAAGCGCGGAAGTTTCACCATCGCGCCATGGTAAATCGGAATTGATGGCAAAGATGGGGTCGGCACCAAGATGCGGTAGTGCTTTTTTGATGCCGCCGCCAGTATCTAGCAACACATCTTCCTTGGATAAGGTGATGGGCAGATGTTTGTAGTTTTTTACATGCGCTTCAATCTGCTCGGCTTTGTAATGTGCGTTGACCACGGCGCGTTTAACGCCTGCCTCCACTAATCTGTCCAAGACTTGGTCGAGCATCGTCTCCCCGCCCACTTTCAACAATGGCTTTGGCGTTTCAAGCGTGAGCGGACGCATACGCATGCCCAACCCTGCTGCCAAAACAAATGCTGTGTGCGGCATATTTCCCAAATTCTTGGCCATTACGGTTTCCAATGCTCACGAAAGCTCTGCGGCACATATTCATCCAGCCATTGATAGACGGGCGCAAGCGCGGGTTCGGAATGATGGAGCATCAGCAAGCCCCATGTGCGCTTGAAATAATCGCCCGTTGCCGGAATATCCTGTGCCACCCAGCGTTTGGCAAGAATGCCAAGGATACGCATGTGACGCTGACAGGCAAGAATATGATAGGAGGATATGAAGGCGGCTTTATCAGCAAATGTAGAAGTGTTGAGATAGGTCTTCAGCATATGTGCACGCAAAATGGGAGATACATCCAGACGCGCATCTTCAAGCAAGGATGCAATGTCATAGGAGATGGGGCCGATGCCGCCATCCTGAAAATCGATTGCTGCCGCTTTTTTATGCTCCGTTTCATATTCGAGATACATAATATTGGCGGCATGATAATCACGCAGCATGATTGCACTCGGAATGGTGCAGGCCTGTTCCAATGCACCGCGCCATGCGCTTTCAAACGCTGCGCTGGCTTGGGGAGAGAAGGAATGCTTCAAGACATAAGCGCCATAGGCATCAAGGAACAAACGCACCTGTTCTAGAAACACCTGCGGAGTAAAATGTGTCAAGTACACAGCAGCGGGCGCGGGTGATGCGTGCAAATGCAGCAAGGCGTCAACGGCTACTGAATATAAATGTTCCGGCTGGGAACTTTTGCGGATGATAGCGCCAAAATCATTTTCGCCCAAATCTTCAATAATCGCGTAGCCATTCTGCTTATCCACCGCGTAAATCGCGGGCACACGCATGCCGCCCGCATGCAATGCATCGCGCATCAATAGAAACGGTACTAGCTCTTCAGGTTTTGGCATCACCATCAATAACGCCTTACGGCTGGCATCGGAGAGGCGCACATAATGACGCGCAGAAAAATCGCCGGGCAATGCGACGCGCACGGTTTTTTCCCAGCCATGTGCTGCAAGGAATAGTTCCTGCTCGTTTATTTCTTGAGGGGCGATAGTCTCTTTGCCCATACATCATCACCTGTGATTACAACCTTGCGCTTGGTGTTATCCTGCGCGGGTTCCAAGTGTAGCTGTAGTTGATTGGGTGGTAAAAGACCTTTTGCACGCTCCGGCCATTCAATAAAAAGAATACTGTTGATGAGTGCTTCTTCATACCCAAGCTCATAGAGCTCATCAGGCTGCTTCAGGCGGTAGAGGTCAAAATGCCAGAGATTGGCGATGGGAGAATCGTATTGCTGGACAAGCGTAAAGGTCGGGCTGGGGACGCTTTCAGCGCCGCATAGCGTTTGAATGATGGCGCGGATAAAGGTGGTTTTACCAGCACCCAGATCGCCGTGAAAGGTCAGGCAATCCCCCGCTTTCAATTGCGCTGCCAAAAGCTGTGCAGCTTGCAGCATTTCCTGTTCGGTATACTCGTTCGACGTAATCTGCATGCGTGTTGATGTGGATTTTACTAAGCGTTGATGGCTTTAAGTGGATTTTCGTGTGGTGCCTTCACCGGCAAGATGCAGGTGATACGTGTGCCCTTGCCCTTGGTGCTGTCGATGAGGATGCGGCCACCATGCAGCTCAACAAAACTTTTCACCAGCGATAAACCTAAACCTGCACCGCCTTGCTTGGCATGCGGGTTGGTGCGCTCGAACTTTTCGAACACGCGCAATTGGTCTTCTTCGGGAATACCCATGCCATCATCGGTGACGAATAGTGATACCCAATCGCCTTGGCGTTCAGCAGAAAGCACAATATGGCCACCAGGCGGCGTGTATTGAATGGCATTGCTGATGAGGTTGAACATCACCTGCTTCATGCGGTGCTCATCCACTTCAAAGCTGCCAATCAAATCGCTGCATTGAATATCCATACTTAAGGATTGTTGGCGCGTCCATTCACGGGTCATATCCACCGTACCTTCGAGCAAGCTGCGGACCGGTACAGATTTACGATTCAGCGCCATGCGGCCTGCTTCAATCGTTGCCAGATCAAGCACATCGTTGATGAGGTGCAGCAGCTTCTTGCTCGCCTCCATCATGGTGCGCGCATATTCGAGTTGGCGTTCGTTGAGCGCACCGAAATACTGGTTCGCCAGAATTTCGGCAAATCCCATGATGGTGTTAAGTGGTGTACGCAATTGGTATGACACATTAGCCACGAATTCGGATTTGAGTTTATCGGCAGCCGCCAGTGCAATATTGGTTTCGCGCAGGGCTTTTTCGGCGCGCACACTGTCACTTACATCAAGATATGAAATGAGCACTGCGCCATCGGGCAGCGGCACACATGAATATTCAATCACCAATTCATGCTGGCATTCGTAACGGCCAGCGCGCGTGGTGCGATCAAGTGTTTCGGAAACCGTATCGCGCTTGAATTCCATCCAGTCGCCGGAATAATTCAGCAACGGCTTCATCAGCTCCACCACTTCGCTGATATGCGGGTGCGGCACCAGCATATCATCGGAGATTTTCCAGATACGGGCGAAGGCAGGATTATAAAGCTTAAGCTTGCCATCGCCGCCATATACCGCGATACCTTCGGCAAGGTTATCCAGCGTTTCGCGTTGCACCGCGATGAGCGTGTTATAGGAAGATTCCAGCGCAAGCTTGTCAGTCACGTCTTCATGCACAAACATGATGCCGCCAAAGGGGTGCGGCACAGCCATAATACGCAAGGTTGTGCCATCTGGCAGATGCATCAAATCCTCGCGCTGTTCGATGAGCGAGGTGAATAGCGAGGTGCGTTCTTTCTTATATTTCTGGAAATCGGCCTGTTCCGGCGCACGGCGGCGGGAACGCAAATCTTCAAGGATTTCGCTGAAGGTCGGTTCGCTCTTGAGGAATTCCTCATCGCTGGACCATAACTTCAGATAGGAACGATTGAAGAATTTAATGCGGGTATCAGAACCATAAATAGCGATTGGCGTTCCCAATTGATCGAGCACTTCTTCATGTGCCTTGATATGGCGTTTTAATTCCGCGTCCAGCTCTGACTCACGGGTGATGTCGGTTGCAAAGCCGATCATCGAACGGTCAGGACCATTATAGCTTTCCATGATGTGCAGCAAACGGCGCTCGCCTTCAATCACCACGAAGCGCTGTTCCTGCTCTGCACCATTCTTTTCGAATGCCATGTGGGCAAGGGTTTTGGCTTTACCACGCTGGCTGGCGGGTACCAGTTCGATTTGTTCGGCGATGATGTTTTCAACCGTCGCACCAACCGAACGTGCATAGGCTTCGTTGACCCATTGCAGTTTAAAATCTTTTGAACGAAGCCATAACGGGTATGGGACTTGGTTCAGCACTGCACGCATTTCGCCCAATTGGCTATTGGCTTGCTGTAAACTATCGCTTTGACGGCGGATTTCTTCAACAAAACGCGATGTATCACGCAGCCATAATAAGGCGACCGGTTGCGGTTGCGATGGTACTTGGCGGCGCGTACCGTGCACCATAATCGCTTTTGCGCCAGCGATGCTGGTGACTTGCAGCCGGAACTCCTCGCCCTTTTGTAATAATTCTTTAATTAGGAATTGCAGTTTTTCAGAAGAGGTCGGCTGCAGCGCCGATAGCACATCTTGCAAAATGGTGATGCGTTCAACGCCCAATAATTTTTCCGTGCCATGTAGACGCAGTGCTTGACCTTGCGAACCCAAAATCACGAATGCGTCAGGCGATACGGAAAGCAGAATGTCTTTGAGCTGGGATTCTTCTTGAAGTTTGGCGGCGACTTTGCGTGAACCACGCGCTTGCTCAAAAAAGACAACGGTCGCAGTTCCAACAAGCAGCACCACCGCCAGCAAGAACAGATGGCTGAGACCCACCGCAACTTGGCCCGAATTGCCCCCACGAAACAGCACGATAAGAAACGCCACTACGATAAGCAGCAGCACCCCCAATAACGGCGTATATCGTTTGTACAGTTCTTTCATGGAAACTTCATGTAATTTGGGTCTGACTTCGTTAGCCTATTTTAATAGGCTAACGATGTTATCAAATCTTATAAAGATTAAGACCTGATTTAGTCAGATTCGCGCCGAATTACACAGGAATTAGTAGCGGTAATGATCAGGCTTATAAGGGCCAGCTTCATCAATCGCCAGATAAGCCGCCTGTTTAGCGCTTAGCTTGGTCAGCTTGACGCCCAGTTTTTCAAGATGCAGACGCGCTACCTTTTCATCAAGGTGCTTGGGTAGAACATAAACCTTGTTCTCGTAATTCTTGTGGTTGTTCCACAATTCCATCTGCGCCAATACCTGATTGCTGAACGATGCGCTCATCACAAAGCTGGGGTGCCCCGTTGCACAACCCAGATTCACAAGGCGGCCTTGCGCCAACACAATCAAACGCTTGCCATCAGGGAAAATAACTTCATCCACCTGCGGCTTCACTTCTTCCCATTTCAGGTTACGAAGGCTGTCAATCTGGATTTCGCTGTCAAAGTGGCCGATGTTGCACACAATAGAACGATCCTTCATCGCACGCATATGCTCGATCGTAATCACGTCAACGTTACCCGTTGCGGTTACAAAAATATCGCCAAGTGGAGCTGCATCTTCCATGGTGGTAACTTGATAACCTTCCATCGCAGCTTGCAACGCGTTAATCGGATCGATTTCAGTAACCATCACGCGTGCGCCCTGGCTACGCAATGATGCAGCAGAACCTTTGCCTACATCGCCGTAACCACACACAACCGCGACTTTACCAGCCACCATCACGTCGGTTGCGCGTTTAATGCCATCTACCAGACTTTCACGGCAACCATATAGATTATCGAATTTCGATTTGGTGACGCTGTCATTCACATTGATAGCTGGAACTTTCAATTTTCCAACCTTCATCATTTCGTATAGACGATGCACGCCAGTGGTGGTTTCTTCGGACAACCCCTTCACGTCTTTGAGCATGTCTGGATATTTTTCGTGCATGATTTGGGTTACGTCGCCGCCATCATCCAAAATCATATTTGGTGTCCAACCGTTTGGACCCTTCAAGGTTTGTTCAATGCAGTACCAGAATTCTTCTTCGGTCATGCCCTTCCATGCAAAGACTGGGATGCCTTTTGCGGCAATGGCCGCTGCAGCTTGATCTTGCGTTGAAAAGATATTGCAGGATGACCAGCGCACGCTTGCGCCAAGTTCGATAAGTGTTTCAATGAGCACCGCTGTTTGAATGGTCATGTGCAGGCAGCCGACAATGCGTGCGCCTTTTAACGGTTGCTTGGCTTTGAATTCGCTACGCAGCGCCATCAAGCCCGGCATTTCGCTTTCGGCGATGGCAATTTCCTTACGGCCCCAATCAGCAAGCGTGATGTCTTTTACTTTGTAATCGTTTTTAACGGCATTAACGGCTGCTGCTTGCATGATGCTCTCTTATATATAAGTGATTTGGTTGCCCCGTTTTGCCACAGGGGATTCGTGATGACAATATGTATTCGCCCCATTTTTTTACATGACTGATTTGCGGCTTATTTATTGGCCATTTCCTGTTTAATCAACGCTTCGTCACTACTGCTCATAATTTTGGCAGCATGGCGGGTGGATTCGAGCAGGCTTAGAGCGCGGATCGTACGCTTTACCTCAGGAAGGCGCGGCGGTGACATCGACAGCTCGCGGATACCAAGCCCGACCAGAAAGGATGCTAGCTGCGGGTTACCCGCCATTTCACCACACAAACTGATGGGAATACGTGCACGCAAAGCTGCCTCGGTACTGAATTGAATAAGGCGCAATACCGCCGGATGCAGCGGATTATACAAATCGGCAACCTGTTCATCGCTGCGATCAATCGCAAGCGTGTACTGCGTTAAATCATTACTGCCGATGGAAAAGAAATCAGAAACCTGCGCCAGCGCATCAGCGGCAAGGGCTGCGCCGGGAATTTCAATCATCACGCCGATAGGCGGCAACGGGTCTGGCAATGTTTCACCGCGACGTTGCAACCGTTTGGCAACCAGTTGCACTTTTTCGCGCACTTGTTTCACCTGATCAACACTGGAAATCATTGGCAAGAGAATGCGTACGGGACCGTATGCTGCGGCGCGCAGAATGGCGGCGATTTGTGTTTCGAATAATTTGGGTTGCTTCAAACATAAACGAATGGCGCGCAGGCCTAATGCTGGATTGGTGCTTTCACCAAGGGCATCACCCAGCGCGGATGATAATTTTTCGCCGCCCAAATCAAGCGTGCGGATGGTGATGGGCTTACCCTTTAATCCTTCCACCATGCCACGCAATGCGATGAATTGCTCTTCTTCATCCGGCAAGGTCTTACGGTTCATGAACATGAATTCGGTACGGAATAGTCCGACGCCTTGCGCGCCGGCATCCAATGCTTTGGAAAGCTCGCGCGGTAATTCCAGATTGGCCATTAACATCACTTCTGCGCCATCGCTGGTAATCGCAGGAAGGCGTTTGAGTGTTTTAAGTTGTTCGCGGTCTTTCTTGAATTTTTGCTGCGCTTTGCGAAGCCGCGCCAAGGTATTGGCGGATGGGTTGATGATAATTTCGCCTTCAAGCCCATCGACCGCAATCATCGTGCCATCTTTGCAATGCAGCTTTAATCCTGCTGCACCAAGTACGGATGGCAAATCAAGCGCGCGCGCCATAATCGCCGTGTGACCATCCACACCGCCCAGTTCGGCAACAAAACCTTCCACAGCTTCGGGATTGATTTGCGCGGTATCGGCAGGCGTGATGTCTTCGGCAACCAATACGCTGCCTTCGGGGATGTTAAGCGTGAAATCACCGTGATCGGTTTGCAGGTTGCGAAGCAGCCGCTGGCCCACTTCGCGGATATCGTTCATGCGTGATGCAAGATAGGCATCATCCATGGTTGCAAAGCTTTCGGCGAGATGGTCGATTTCACGCTGCAACGCAGCATCGGCATTTATCTTGTCGGCGCCAATACGTTTTTCAACACCGCGTATAAGCCGTGAGCCCGATAACATCGCGATATGTGCATCAAGCAAGATGTTCATTTCTTCGGCGGCATCCGCTGGCAGGCTTTCGGCCTTTGATTTGATGCGTTTAATCTGGCGCAGGGATTTAGTGACGGAATCCTGAAAGCGCAACGTTTCATCCGCAACATCGTCCGCCTTAATCGTGTATTCGGGAACATGCAGCCGTGCAGAATCCAGAATAAACGCTGGGCCAATTGCAATACCCGCTGAAACCGCCAAGCCTTTTAATACCAGTTCTTCACTCATCTTCTTCGAACCTGTCGGAAATGAGTTTGATGACGGCTTCCAATGCTTCTTGCGCGTCTTTGCCATAGGCGCAGATGCGTAGATTTGTTCCCTTTGATGCGGCAAGCATCATCAGCCCCATGATACTGGTTGCGGCAACTTTCATCTCACCTCTGCTGACTTCCATCACCGCTTCAAAATTCGAAACACATTTTACGAATTTCGATGCGGCACGTGCGTGCAATCCTTTTTGATTGACGATGGTCACCTGCTCGCAGATTTCCAGATGGTGTGATTGTGTGGGTTCGGACATTACGTATTTATGATGCTTTAGCGTTCAGGAGCTGGGATGCAACGGTGATATATTTTCTGCCCGCTTCCTGCGCTTCGGCAACTGCTTCATCCAAGGCATGTGTTGCACGGACACTGACCAGTTTAATCATCATCGGCAAATTGGCGCCGGCCAATACTTCCACATGCGCCTTTTCAATGATGGAAAGCGCAAGATTGCTGGGTGTACCACCAAACATATCGGTAATGACCACAACGCCCTTGCCACGGTCATTCGCGGTGACGCTTTGCAGAATTTCTGCGCGGCGCTGCTCCATATCATCTTCAGGACCGATGGAAATTGCCTTGGCAAATTTTTGTTCGCCGCATACATGTTCGGTTGCGAGCAATAATTCTTTGCCTAAATCGCCGTGGGTAACCAGAACCATTCCAATCATGTTCGTCTCCTTCTATTTGGTATCTTTTTTATCGATGTCGCGATGTGTGAGTGCGACGATGTATCCTTGCGCGGCCAGCATCGTTCCCAATTGTTCGGCAACGAATACCGAGCGATGACGGCCACCCGTGCACCCGAATGCAATCGTCAGATAATTCTTCCCCTCTTCCTTATAACGCGGCAGAAGCGGGAACAGAAAATTCAACATGCTCATGAAGAACGCATCAAAGTCAGGATCGGACTTAATATAATCGGCGACTTGCTGATCGCGCCCCGTGAGCTGACGCAAGGCCATATCCCAATGCGGATTTTTCAGGAAGCGGACATCAAAAATCAAGTCGGCTTCGCGTGGAACGCCATATTTATAGGAGAAAGAGGAGACGGATATTGTTAATCCGCTGTTATCGGTGCGGTAATGGCCAACCAGCAATCGGCGCAAATCATGCGCGGATAATAAGGATGTATCGATGGTATGGTCTGCCGCTTCCTGCACAGGTGCCAGCATTTTGCGCTCAAGTGCGATACCTTCTTTAACCGGACGGTCGCCTGCCAATGGATGGCGGCGGCGCGTTTCATTAAACCGGCGCAGCAATGCTTCATCATCGCAATCAAGGAACAGTAGGCGCGTATCAAGATGTTGGTCGAGCTTAAACTCGCCGACATAACGCAAAAACATTTCGGCATTAAATTCGGCGTTGCGGCTATCAACGCTTATCGCCAAGGGTTTGTTATTCTTGGTGCTGCCTTTGATTAAGGTCGGCACCATCGACAGGCGGAGATTATCCACCGCTTCATAACCCAGATCTTCCAGTGATTTCAAAACCGATGACAGCCCTGCACCTGACATGCCGGAAATAAGCACGACGCGGCGCTTGGTATTACGCGGTTTTAATTCGGTTACGGTTGCATCATTCATGAATTTATTATTTAAGGTACCGGCTTATTTTGCAGGAATGCCCGCAGTTTCGCAACCGCCGAGCTTTCAAACGGATAAACCTTAAGCGTTGGCAAGCGTATCCCTTCTATTTCGGTGTGAATCACTGACGGCAAGCGCTCGATCACTTCTTTCGATTCACAGCTTATGAGGACATCAATGCGTGCGGATGGGATATATGCGACCTTGAGCAAACCTATCCCGCGGACTTCCATCATCCCTTTGATGGTTTCGGGCGGCGATGCAATGAGCTGCTTATCTTTAACGACCAGCTGCGTGTAATCATCGGAGATGAGCGAGCCACCCGCATCCATGATGCGTAACGCCAAATCGGATTTGCCAGAACCTGACGCACCACGCAGCAAAAGCCCGCGACCGCAAAACACGACGCTAGTTCCATGGATGCTGGGTGCGTGAAGAGGCGTAGTCATTTGATTTTGAATTAGAAAAAATTACGCGAGTATATTGAGGAGTTCTTTTTCAGTTTTCAACTGCACCTGAATAACCTTGGCATTGGCTGTATAGGAAATATCAGCCAATTTGCTGTTCACGATTTCCTCATCCAGATTGATGTCAGCAGGTGGTTTGGTTTGCGGCTGGACAGTATTGGTTTGAATTCCAGCTTTGGCGATACGATCGGCAGAGGTCGCCAAACGTGTGGAAGCTGCGTTTAATCCAGCAAGAGATGTACGAATAGCATCAACCAAGAAAAAGCCCCTTATGTGAGCGCATAGCTTACGATAAGGGGCCTTAAGACAAGTTTAACGATAGATAAAATTTTAGCTTATTTCTTTTGAACCGCGTCACGGATTTGTTCCAGAAGAACTTCCTGACGGCTTGGTGCAGCAGGTACACCCGGTGTTGGTTTAAGCAATTTGTTGAGTGATTTAACCAACATAAACACAACGAATGCCACGATAAGGAACTTGATGGATGCGTTGACAAACAGGCCATAGTTAACCGTAACTGCGCCTGCATCTGTTGCTGCTTTCAAAGTTGCATAGGTCGCACCTTCTGCTGCTGGCTTGATAGTGACAAACATGTTCGAGAAATCAATTCCGCCAATCAAAAGACCAATAATTGGGTTGATGAGATCCTTCACGACTGAATCAACGATGGATGTGAAAGCTGCGCCGATGATAACACCGACTGCCAATTCAATCACGTTGCCGCGCATTGCAAATTCTTTGAATTCCTTAAATACCTGCATTCTTATCTCCATATTTATTGTTTAAGTTTCTTATGAAGCATATGGCTGGCACATCGTCAATCATTTGATGAACATTTGATATCCACATCACACAACCATCTATAAATATTCATAGACGTTTTAATCGAGGCATGCGAAAATTCGTGAATGGAATATATAGCTTTAGCAAATACGTTTGTCTTTCTTGCTGCGGCATGCATCGCAGTTCCATTATCCAGCCGTTTTAAACTGGGCTCCGTCCTTGGCTATATCATTGCCGGCATTCTGATTGGCCCTTTCGGGCTCAGCCTTATCACCGATACAGAAAACATCTCCCACTTCGCTGAATTCGGCGTGGTTATGATGTTATTCCTTATCGGACTTGAATTGGAACCTTCCATTCTTTGGCGGTTACGCAAATCCATCATCGGACTTGGCGGGTTACAAGTAGGTGTCACCACCGCTGCATTCACGATGATTGGCATAGCGATGGGATATGATTGGAAAATCAGCCTTGCCGTCAGTATGGCTTTATCGCTGTCTTCGACTGCAATCGTATTGCAGATTTTGCAGGAAAAGAAATTGATGCAGACCGTAATGGGTGAACGTTCATTTGCTGTCTTACTGTTTCAAGATATCGCTGTCATTCCTATTTTGGTTGCGTTGCCATTTCTGGTTGCACATGCGCCAGCGGCGATGACGGCATCACCCGAATGGCTGGAAGGTTATCCGGCATGGTCGCGCGCGCTTATCATCGTGGCCATCATTGGCTTGATGGTGATGGCGGGGCGCATTTTCTCGCGCCCGCTATTCCGTGTGATAGCCAAAACCAATTTGCGCGAACTCTTCACGGCCACTTCCCTTGCGCTGGTGATTGGCGTGACATTACTGATGAAAATGCTGGGCGTGTCCCCCGCCCTTGGCGCGTTCATTGCCGGCGTGGTACTTGCCAATTCGGAATACCGCCACACGATTGAAACGGATATTCAACCATTCAAGGGATTATTGCTTGGGTTGTTCTTCATCTCTATCGGTATGGGGATTGATTTCAGCATGCTTGCAACCAAGCCGGCAATCATCATCGGGTGCGCGTTATTACTCATCGTCGTCAAGGGATTGGTGCTTTACGTACTGGGCAGATTATTCGGCCTGTCATCCGAACATAATTCCGGATTTGTATTTGCATTATCGCAGGGCGGCGAATTCGCATTCGTGCTGTTCCAGTTCATCGGCGGGCTATCGCTTATCACAGTGCAGCAGGCCCATTTCCTGAACCTGGTCGTCACACTGTCAATGGTGGCGACGCCATTCCTGATGATTATATACAGTAAATATATTGTGCCGCGTTACCTGAGCGTATTACCCGAAGCAACGTATGATACAATTGATAAAAAATCCCAGATTATCATCGCAGGGTTTGGACGTTTTGGTCAGGTCATCTCGCGCTTTTTGTTGGCGCAGGGCGTAAAAGTCACCGTATTGGAAAAAGATGCCGACCAGATTGAACAGCTACGTAAATTCGGGTTCAAAGGTTATTACGGTGATGCAGCGCGCATCGATATTCTACGCAGCGCAGGGTTGCAGGACGCGAAGATTTTAATCATCGCCGTGGACGACGAAGCAAGCTGCATGGAAATCGCAACCATTGCAAAGCGTGACTTCCCGAATGTGATGGTCTTCGCACGGGCACGCAACCGCCGCCATGCGTACAACCTGAACAAACTTGGCGTTGATTATTTCAAACGCGAGTTGTTCGATTCAGCGCTGAACATGGCCAGCGATATTATGGTGTATCTTGGCAATGATTCAGATGAGATGAAAGCCAAGGCAACGCTGTTCAAGAAGCATGATTTTGCTACGCTGAAAAAATCATTCGCGTTCTTTGATGATGAAGAAAAGCTGATTGTCTTTGCGCGACAAAAACGCAAAGAGCTGGAAGATATTCTTCAGGAAGATTTAAATCCGGACAATAAATAGCGTTATGCCGCTACGCGCTTGCCGTGCAAATCGTATTCATCGGTCTTGCTAATGGCGACCTTAATCATATCGCCCGCTTTGGTATCGCCGATATTTGATACATACACGCGGCCATCAATATCCGGCGCATCGGCGTAGGAACGGCCAATCGCCTTCTTGCCCTGAACATCATCGATTATCACATCAATCGTTTGGCCGATAAAGCGTTTCAAACGTTCCGCGCTAATCGCTTGCTGCGTTTGCATGAATGTGTGCCAACGTGCTTCTTTCACATCTTCAGGAACCGCGCCTTCCAATTCATTGGCAACGGCACCCTTTACGGGCTCGTATTTAAAGCAGCCCACGCGGTCAAGCTGTGCTTCCTTTAACCAGCTTAATAAATATTCAAAATCTTCATCAGTTTCACCGGGGAAACCCACGATGAAGGTTGAACGAATAACCAGATCAGGGCACGCCGCGCGCCATTCTTTAATTCTATCTAGGGTTTTTTCCTGATTTGCAGGACGGCGCATCGCCTTTAATACCTTCGGGCTTGCGTGCTGGAACGGGATATCAAGATACGGAAGGATTTTGCGCTCCGCCATTAACGGCATCACATCACTGACATGAGGGTATGGATAAACATAATGCATACGTACCCAGATGCCGAGTTCGCCCAAGGCCTTTGCCAAATCCACAAACTGCGTGCGCCAGACTTTATCGCGCCATGTGCCTTCGGCATATTTTACGTCAACGCCGTAAGCGCTGGTATCTTGTGAAATCACCAATAATTCTTTGACGCCTGCTTTGGCGAGACGTTCCGCTTCATGCATTACGTCTTTGATGTTGCGGCTGACTAAATCACCGCGCAGCGCGGGAATGATGCAAAAGCTGCAGCGGTTATTGCAGCCTTCGGAAATCTTCAAATACGCGTAATGGCGCGGCGTGAGCTTGATGCCCTGCGGCGGCAATAAATCAATATACGGGTCATGGCTGGGCGGAACCACTTCATGCACGGCGTTCACCACCGCTTCGTATTGCGCGGGGCCAGTCACATGCATGACTTTGGGGAATTTCTTTAAGATGACGTCCGGTTCTGCGCCAAGACAACCGGTGACAATCACCTTGCCGTTTTCGTTCAAGGCTTCGCCGATCGCGCTTAAGGATTCATCGCGTGCGCTGTCGATAAACCCACAAGTGTTAACCAGCACCACATCGGCGCCAGCGTAAGAGCCTGAAATCTCATAACCTTCGCTGCGTAGCTGGGTCAAAATGCGTTCGCTATCGACCAATGCCTTGGGACAGCCAAGGCTTACGATGCCGACTTTGGGGCTGGTTTTAGACGCTGTGCTGTCTTTGCGTATTGCTGGTTCTGCCATTTTAGTTTCATAGATCGGGTGGTATATCTGCCCCTATTTAACGGCTTTTTACAAACTTTGATATGCCAAATAAATACTTTCTAAAATCATTTATTCGCAGGATTTCTTCGCCTCGGCATCTCTACGCGTCCGCAAAACTGCATATTACGGAGAAAACCAAAGCCTATATTCATAACCCTAACCGCCGTACTCACAAAATTGACCATTGGCTTAAAAGCCTTTCACCAGCGCAAGGTACGGCACTGTATGGTGTTTATGAATTTGGCACCAAGCCGTTCCACGCATACATGTATTATCAATACGGCATGATGTGGGCACCAGCACATTCGGTTATTCACGTGTTACGCTGGCCGGGCAGAATTTATTTGTGGCACTGCTTACATCATAATTTTAAACACGTTCGTGGCTACCGTAAAATGTATGCGCCACTCAGAAAGTTTAAGATCAAAGCAAAGATCAGAACTAAAAATTATCTTAGAAGAAAAATAGGCACTTTCCGGCAGCCTACGCCCTAGCTGCTTTTCTCTATAAACGATGCATCGCCATAGGAATAAAAACGATAGCCATTCGCAATGGCGTGGCTGTATGCCGCATGCATGCGCGCAATTCCCGCAAAGGCCGAAACCAACATAAATAAAGTTGATTTTGGTAAATGGAAATTGGTCATCAATGCATCAACAATCTTAAAACGATAGCCCGGGGTAATGAAGATGGAAGTATCCCCTTGCCATGGCTTTACACGGCCATGCTCATCCGCGATGCTTTCCAATACGCGGGTGGATGTTGTGCCCACAGCAACCACGCGCCCGCCTTTTTCTTTTGTCGCATTAATTGTCGCTGCGACATCGGCCGTTAGTTCAACCCATTCGGCATGCATGACATGCTGCGATATATCTTCAACCTTCACTGGTTGAAAAGTACCCGCGCCCACATGCAATGTAACAGTAACGATTGTGGCACCTTTTTCTTTCAGCTTACTCAATAATGCTTGCGTGAAATGCAGCCCAGCAGTTGGCGCAGCAACAGAGCCTTCGGGTTCAGCGAATACTGTTTGATAGCAGATTTTGTCCTCTGCCTTTTTTTCATTTCTTTTAATGTAAGGCGGCAACGGCATTAACCCGTGCTTCATGATGGATGCCATAATGTGTTGTGCGGTTCCGTCAAAACACAACTTGGCCAACCCATTTTCATATTTGGTTTTGACGACAGCTTTGAAACCATCCGCAAAAATTATTTCATCGCCGACGCGCAGACGCTTCAATGGTCTGGCAAAGACTTCCCAATCATTTTCTGTGATGCGTTTGTGCAGGAGAATTTCAACGTTCATTTCTCCTCTTTCACTTGGGCGTTTGCCATACAACCTCGCCGGAATGACTTTGCTGTTGTTTAAAACCCAGACATCGCCCGGACGGCATAGCCCCACCAAATCGGTAATCCGCTTATCTTCCAAGCTACCATCCTTACCTATATATAGGAGGTGTGCGGAGTCCCTCGGATTGGCGGGATGCTGGGCAATAGCGCTTTCGGGAAGCTGAAAATCGAAATCGGACAAATTCATACGTTACTGGGCACATTATTTGGGGTTATTGTTGGGCTTTGCCAGCATTCTTAGGTGTTTTTAAGTCCAGAAGATATAGTGATGCAAAAGTGATACAGGTGATGGGTTTTAACACCACAGATGCTCTGGCCTTTCATTGTTTATTGATGCTGCAAGGTGGTACACAAAAAACAGTAAACAGAAAATAACCTAAAAAAACCAATGGATTGGAAGATGTTCCGGTCATTGTTTTTTAAGGTTGAAAGCATAGAATGCCCCTCGGAATCCCCCATTTCTTAACACGCTTGCAGACTTTACTTATTATCTCAGTTCATATACTAAAAGCCCAAGATATTTAGTGATAAGCCATATGGATGGCTAGGCACTTGGAAACAAAGGAGAAAAAAATGCTTTCCCGTTATGCTTTTATCGGCGGTCTTGTTATCGCTTCTGTTATTTCACTTACAAGCGTTGCTGCTGATGCGCATGTGACCCAGAATGTTCTCGTTGTACGGGACGCTCGTGGCCAAGCTGTGCGTAGCACTAACGGCAACTGCGTTGTTACCCGTTGGCAAGGCAATGACGGTGTTTGCGAAGGTGTTCGTCGCGAAATCGCTCTTGAAGATCGTACCGTATACTTCAACTTCAACGATTCAAGCCTGACCGAAGCTGCTCGTGCTAAGCTCGACAGCCTTTTGACCATCTTGAAGTCTGACAAAGAAATCCAAAGCGTTTCAATCGTTGGCTATGCTGACCGCGTTGGTTCACAAAGCTACAACCAAGCACTTTCAAAGAAGCGCGCTTTGTCTGTTAAGGATTACCTTGCAGCAAACGGTTACAGCAATGCTAGCGTGACCAAGACCCGTTGGGTTGGCAAGACCAAGCCAAGCGCTCAATGCAATGGCAAGATGGATCACAACGAACTCGTAGCTTGCTTAAGCCCAGACCGTAAGGTTGAAGTTGAAGTGAACTACATCAAGGCTAAGAAGTTCCGTAAGGGCGCTAAGTAAGCGTTAGCCAAATAAATTTAAAGGGCGGGGTTTTCCCCGCCCTTTTTTTATGCCCGCAATCTAGCATCATTGCTCCACCACTCTCTATTCCCATTCGCTTTTTGGCCGGCTGCTTCCGGTTTCTGCGCCTTGCAATTATGGCGACTTTGGATAGTGTCATAGGAGTTAACAAACTTTTCGGAGCAACTTCATGAAACTTACCCTCTTTGCAATCCCCCTACTTCTTCTTATGGCAGCATGTGCCAATTCCGGCGCGGATACCCGCCCGATTGTTGACCGCCCAGGCCCGAATTATGAGAAAGACCTGGCTGCATGCCAAGCGCTTGCCAAACAAAAAGATTATGCCAGTGGTGAAACCGCAACCAACACCGCAGTGGGTGCCGGCCTTGGCGCATTGATTGGCGGCGTGACAGGTGATTGGGCTGGCGCAGGGATTGGTGCAGGCGTTGGCGCAGCTGGCGGCCTTGGCAAGAGCGCAATTGATACCCAAAACGCTCGCGGCAACATTGTGAAGCGTTGCATGTCCGGTCGTGGCTATAACGTAGTAGACTAAATTCTATCTGCTATTCGCATTAAAAAACCCGTGAAGCTGTGAAGCTTCACGGGTTTTGTTTTAACTGTGCTTCAGCAATTAAAATTGCTGGGTAGCATAAACCACTTCAACCTGAACCTTACGGTCAGTGACCAAGCAACCAATCTTCTTGGCGCGCTTCATCTTCGCATCGCAATTAGCCGAGGCTTGGCTTTCGCCAACGGCCTTCACCTTTGCAACAGACGTATTCATATAATCATGCTCGTTAAGGTACTTTTCAACGGCAGCAGCGCGGCGTTCGGATAACGCCTGATTAGCAGCGGTTGAGCCCATTGGATCGGCATAACCGACGATTTCAACGCGTTGAATGTCTTTTGCATTCTTAAGCGTGGCGGCAAGCGTATCCAGCTTCTTTTCGCCACCCTTGGTGATGACAGACTTTCCTGAGTCAAAATAAATGGTGCGGGCTTCTTCTTTGATGACGGTTCTAGCAACGGGCGCTGGACGCGGAGCTGGTGCTTGCACAACAGGGCGCGGTGGTGGGGGTGGCGCTTGATAGACTGGCGGTGGCGCAGGAGGCGCTTCGCGTTTGGCACCGCAGACATCGTCGCCGCTCTGCCACTTGGTGCGTACGCAACTTCCGTCCTTGGTTTGAACTTTGGTGTCATATTTACTGCCGACGACATCTTTCGAAGAATAGCCTACGGCAGCGGCCGGCATCGCAGCGAGCGCCAAGGTCAATAGACCTGTTACGGCAGTCATGCGGAAAAATAATTCACGTTTCATTAGAAGCACCTTTTTTTGGTAAGGGGGTATTGGAGTATTCAGCGCGGGGGTCAACCGGCCACAGTGGGTTAGCGGGAAGTGAAGAATCATCTAACCCCAAAACCCCATAAAAATCTATGGCAAAAATCCATACCCACTTACTGTGCTTAACCATCACCCGCCATAGGATGTGCCTAGCCATTTCCCTAACGAGCCAAGCAACTGCTCTTTTGTTATTGGCTTTGTTATAAAGTCATCCATGCCCGCATTATGGCAGCGATCCTTATTATCCTTCATGGCATCCGCAGTTAGCGCAATGATAGGTGTGTGGGCGCTATGCGATTCAATCTCGCGTTTACGAATCTGCGATGTGGCGACATAACCATCCATCTTCGGCATGTGGCAATCCATAAAAATGATGTCGAAGGACTGAGTTCTGGTTATCTCCAATGCCTCTGCGCCATTATGGGCAAGGCTTATTTCAAAACCGTTTTTCTGCAATACAGTTTTGATAAGGATGAGATTGACTTCGATGTCATCAACAATCAATGCACGTTTGTTTTCAAACTGTACGACCGGTTTGGATGCAATGGTCATTTGCGTAGATTCCTGTTCCGCACAACGCAAATGAATATCAAATGTGAAGCATGAGCCGACGCCAACGGTGCTTTCTACCTGTATCGTGCCGCCCATCAATTCAATCAGGCTGCGACAAATGGAAAGGCCAAGGCCTGTACCGCCATATTGGCGCGTGATAGATTCTTCGGCCTGTGTGAATTTGTCAAAGACACGTCCCAATTTATTAGCTGGAATGCCGATGCCGGTGTCTTCCAACTCGAAGCAGATGCGTGACATGGTTCGGGTAAATTTTTCTTCGCGGATGCGTAGCGAGATATATCCCTGATGTGTAAATTTAATGGCGTTGCCGAGCAAATTCATAAGGATTTGGCGAATGCGCGTGGCGTCCCCCTGATACACCGAGCTTAATTCCCCCTGCTCTACATATACCGCAAGGCCTTTTTCCTTGGCCAGATGCGCCAATGAACCCGTTGCATCCATTATCGTCGACACCAGATTGAATGGCGTAAATTCCAGAACCAACTGCCCCGCTTCAATTTTGGACACATCAAGAATATCGTTCACCACGCTGAGCAACACATCGCCCGATTTACGGATGATGTCCACCCAGCCTTGTTGTTCGGGCGTAAGCTGTGTCTCGCTTAACAGACTGGTGATACCGATGATGCCGTTTAACGGTGTACGTATTTCATGGCTCATATTCGCAAGAAATTCCGATTTTGCCTTGTTAGCTTTTTCTGCCTGTTCCTTTGCAGCAGTAAGCGCTTGATGTTGTTCTTCGAGCTCCCGCGTATAGGTCAGGAGCTGTTCTTCATAATTCTGGTCAGCTTTTTTAGGGCCTATGTATGTTGATCTGTAGGGCACGATACCATCCTATTAAACTTGCCTTGCTACGTTAAAAAAAGTTCATGGATATTTTGATACTTTCCAACATCGCTGTGTATGCAGCGATTTAAGCAAAGATTCTTTTTCCTGCGCCATAATCCAATGCATGACACCTTCTAACCAATCCTTCGAACAATTAAATGATGCTGAACCACTCGGTTTTACTGAGGAGCAGAAATGCAAACTCGCATCCGGTATTCGGGAGCGTGCATCAAAAAAAGGTCTGGAATCCTTCGGCATCACCATTTTGATTGTCGAAGATCAGGATTTTTCACGTAAAATATTACAGGATTTATTAGCGCGGCAGGAAAATTATAGCTGCCACGCTGCCAAGAATGCTCTTGAAGCCATCGAGCTGTATTCAGCGCATGCTCCGGATATTGTGCTGCTGGATATACAACTGCCCGATTTTTCCGGACATGAGCTTGCAACGGTTTTAAGACAGGCCGACCCACGAAGTTATATTGTTCATGTAACTGCAAATAAGTTTATCAAAGATGTGGAAGCAGCCAAAAAAAATAATGTGAAAGGCTTTATTACTAAGCCGTACAGCAAAAAGAATATTCAAGACGTCATAAACAACTACATCGCACTCCAATCAAGATGGTAATGCTATGAATGCCGTTTTGAATATGCATAATTTGCGCGATATCATTGACAATGATAAGGTTCTTGAAGCCGAATTGGTGCGAAATTTCCATGCGTGCTATTACACCTGCATCGCTGATTTGGAAGCCAGCATGCACAGCAACAACCCCGTGCAATGGCGCAATGCCGCGCATGCGTTAAAGGGCGTTGCATCAAATCTTGGAGCTGAACAATTGAGCGCATTAAGCTTTCAAGCGGAACTGGCCAGCGCGCAGTCCTTAACACAAAAGACCACGTTTCTAACGGCAATTAAGGCAGCCTATGGCGATGTGGATCTAGCACTGGCTACAGCTAAATAAAATATTCCCAGACTCCGGGATGCCTTGCTGCTATAAGAATGGGCATTATCCCTGAACCGGAGGTTCTCATGAATTTGAAGAAAAATACCGTTCTTATTATTGAAGACGAACCACCTCTTCGCAAACTCCTCACCATTGTGCTTGATAGCCGCGGATATAAGGTTGTTGATAGCGATAACGGTAAAGAAGGTCTGCGCCTTGCGGCATCTGTTAAACCGGATTTAGTGATTGTCGATTTGGGCCTTCCCGATATGGATGGCAAAGAAATTATTCAGAAAATCCGCGAATGGTCACAAATGCCTATTATCGTATGTTCCGTTCGCAGCGATGATGATGAAATCATCAGAGCATTTGATTTAGGGGCGAATGATTACGTAACCAAGCCGTTCAACCCCGATATTCTATTGGCGCGCGCGCAAGCATGTCTGCGTAAAGCTGTAACGCAAGAAGCAGGCGAACCTGAATTGACCAATGGCAATGTGCGTATCGATTTGGTGCGCCACGAAGTATTTGTAAACGGTCAAAAGACTATGTTCACACCAAAAGAATATGAACTGCTACGCTATTTCATGGTCAACCGCGGCAAGATGCTGATGCACAAACAAATCCTCAAGGATGTTTGGGGGCCAGCACATGCCGAAGATATGCAATACCTTCGTGTTTACGTGAGCCAGATACGAGAGAAGATTGAAGATTCAAGCGCAGAGAATTGCTGCGTGATTGTGACAGAACCAGGCATCGGCTATCGCCTTGAAAATGCGCCAACCACCGTGGCGGCTGATAAAATCACTGCGGCAGCATAAAAACCCCAGATATTTATGGCCTATTGATGCGAATGGGGCATGACCGCATCGACACCTTACGCCTGAATTCCTAATCTACACCCTTCACCACTAGAGAAGGGCTTCAATCATGAAAAAAGTTTTTATTAATATCGGTTCCGTTGCACTTGCAGCGACATTGCTTGTCGCTTGCGGCGATCGTCCGGGCGAACGCGCATTGTCAGGCGCAGGTATCGGTGCCGGTTCAGGCGCTGTACTTGGCGCAGTAACTGGCATGGGTCCAGGTACTGGCGCAGTCATTGGCGGCGCAGTAGGCGCAGCTGCCGGTGGTCTAACCAGCAAGAAAGATATCAACTTGGGCAAGCCTATCTGGAAGTAAACGTTTTATCATTAAGGAGAATTGCCATGCTTAATTGGTCAATCACTTTCTTCATCATGGCAATCTTGGCAGTTGTATTCGGCTTTACCGGTCTTGCCGGAACTTTTGCTGAAATCGCCAAATTCCTTGCCATACTGTTCGTTGTGCTGTTTGTGGCAACACTCATCTACAGCATGATTACAGGCCGTCGCCCAGCAGTACCACCGCTATAGCGACATACATCATATAAAGAAAATGGGATGTTCACACGAGCATGCCATTTTTTTATGCGCTTTTTTTATGCGGTGGCATTCCGTTTAAAAACCAGCCTTATAATTGACGATTTGGAATGGGGTGTTGTTCGCTGGGCGCAAGGCATTTGCAACCGCCCAGCATTGCGCGGCGTACGTAATAAAGACAAAGCTTGGATAACGTGGGTGCTTTATAGTTCTTCATAGAGGCATACTCCATTGACTGGTAATGAGTATAAATAAACTACTCGTGTAACATGTCTTTTAGTTTATCGCCCAGATCTTCCGTTTTAATCGGGCGCTGCCCATCAAGGTTCTGTCCAGGGTTTTGAATCGAGTAATTGAACCTTTGCAAGGCTTGGCCCATTCCGGTGGATTGGTGCTCGGGTTTCGAGTAGTAAACAAACGCTGCAACGGCGATGATGGCAAGCAGGAATACGAGCGCAGCTCGTGAATTAAGAAAATCCATGACATCTCCTTATTGATACTGACCATGTTAATGCTTGGTCCAGTTACCACGTTCATTCGATGGCCATTCTTCACGATCATCGGTTTCTTGAATGTGGCCCATAACCTCGTCAGGGAGCACGCTATCGAAAATATCGAGTTCGTCGAGCGCTTGCAGTTCAGGCAACAGATAATCCCCATCCATTTCATTTGGCATTAAATTGTGGATGACTGTTTTGTTGTATGATTTCTGCATTACTATTGCTCCTTGTTTCGACTTAAGCAGCGTAACGAATGACAGTGTTAATTCGCAGTCATAGTCATGGGCAGAAAACATCAAAAATACACAAAGATGCGAAATTACTTTTAAAATAAATGATTTGTCTGCGTGTGAGCATTTATGAGGTTTTTATGCTTTCATTACATGGTTCGAACAGCACGTTGAAGTTTTCGGTGATAGGAATGTGGCAAGCACGCTGATTCATGCAGTGCCAACACCTTTAAAGGAGTTTCTTATGACTATTCGTACATTCTTTCTTACCCTTGCCTGCCTGTTCATGGTGAGCGAGGCCCATGCTGCACCCGAAGTCGTATCCGGCGGTGTTAGTGATGAAGGCGAAGCGCAAATCGACAGCATCCAGAACCACTATTCATTGAAGATCACCTTCGTAGGCATTGGCGGCATCTATCTGGATGCCATCAACGTGACCATCGATGACAAATTCGGTAATCGTCAAGTAAACATGACCACCGACGGTCCAATCCTGTTGGCTGACTTGGCACCAGGCCGTTACACGGTAAATGCCGAAGTTGAAGGCCGCACCATTCGTCAAACCATTCAAGTCGGTAAAGGCTTGAAGCAATACACGCTTCGCTTTCCGATTGGCGAATAAGCAATAAGGCAAAACAAACTTATGGTAAAAAAATAGGTGCGCCATACTTCATGCATGGCATCCTAATCCATAAGCCGCCTAGGGTGAGTATCTGGACGAAAGGACTTGTTCCTTTCGTCCGTCACCAACCTAGGAGACCATCCATGTCATATAATGAAAATCCATCTAAACCCGATGCTGAAAAAATGCCAAAGCAAGGCAATCAGCCACAGGGCGGACAATCCCAATCACAGGGCAATCAAGCCAGCAATCAATCTGGTCAAAAACCTGCTCAACAGGGCAACCAACAGCCATCACAAACTGGCAATAAGCCGCAAGATGGTAATGTTCAGGGTTTTCCACAACAAAAACCTAAAGCTGGCGACGGACCTGCAAACAACCCGGATGACAGCCAACAGCCAAAAGAAAATGCCCCAACAAAAGCATCTAACGTAGCGTAATTGCTGGGTGTTTTTATTAACAAAAAGCCGGGCTTGCGCCCGGCTTTTTTATATGTTTTTTATGGCTTCTGATTTTTTTAAGGCTACTTCCACATCGAAAAATGATGCTGCGATTTCTATCGTGCTTTTTCAGGAATTAGCCTGCACTTCACATATTTATATTTTTAGAGAGAACGCCATGACCCAGTTTTTGAAAACAACGACGGCTGCATTTGCGCTATTCATTTTATCATGCGTATTTGCCCTTCCGTTGAAAGCCGAAGATGCTGGCCAATGCGCGCTTGACCATTCACTGAGCACCGATACACAAAATTATTCGCAATGCCCAATCGATGACACCAACGATGCCATCATCAAAGGCGGATTTAACGGTGTGCGTCTTGATGCCTCGACGACCCTCAGCATTACACCAATTTATGCCCATGGCGTTTGCCAGTATGTTGATAATAACAGCGGCACCCCATTATTCATTCCATTAAAGACATCCGAAGAATGGGCTGCGTTCCTTGCTCGCCCGCCAGCTGGCCTACACTTTGCCGGATGCTGTTTGCCACGTCCGATGCGCGTCAGCGATGTTCCTGTTCCACAAAATACCTGCACTGGCGGATGGACATTTAAAGGTATCGTTGATTCAAGCGACCACACCAATGTAATAGCTATACCTGTTTCAAAATCCGGCGATGCTGGCTTTGTGCTTGCAGATAACCAAGGCGAAGACACATCCTACCCTGTATTGAAACTGCCCATCCAACGCGATGATATTGCTGCAGTACTTCCGGATAATTCAAACCCTGCAAAGACCTATACCGCACAATATACCTGTGCTGGTCAGGATGACGCGTTCTTGAATTTCCATATGCAATGCGGCGGCACAAAATGGTCAACCACAAGTGCAAGCGGCGATGAAGAAACCACAACACCTGCCGTAGCTGACGAGGAAGTAGTTGCAACCACAACTACCGAAACAACCACCAGCAACAGAAAGACCGCTGATGTTACAACAACAGCCGATTCCTGCCCTCGCAGCAGTATTCGCAGCTATACGAAAGGGTGCCCGAACGGCGCGTCGGGTTCGATTACATACCGCGACGTTTTCAATTCATGCACCAAGCAAATTGAAACACAGATCGTCAATCAAACCTGCGGCACTATTTCCGGCGGCACCACTGGCTGCACGGCTACCAGCAGCACCCGAACAACAACCTGCCCGACTAATCCATCGGGCAGCATCACCATTGTGACATCACATATCTGCGATGGTACTAATAATGGTGCTGGCCGTGATAACGTAACGACCACCCGTCAGAACTGCCCCGTGGGAGGTACGACTGGTGGCACTTGCACACCATCAAGCAACACCAATACGCAAACCTGCCCAACCAATCCAGCAGGCACCATCACCACTGTGACATCACATATCTGTGATGGTAGCAATAACGGTGCAGGCCGTGACCAAATCATGGTAACCCGCCGTAATTGTTCAACGGGTGGCACCACTGGATGTATTGCGTCCAGCAACACCAGCACACAAACCTGCCCAACCAATCCTTCGGGCACCATCTCCACCATCACGGCCCACATTTGTGATGGCAGCAATAACGGCGCAGGCCGCGATAGCATCACTCAAACCCGTCAGAATTGCCCTGTGGGTGGCACGACAGGTTGCACTGCTACCAGCAACACACAAACATCTACCTGCCCAACGAACCCAGCAGGCACCATCACCGTTGTGACACGTCATATTTGTGATGGCAGCAATAACGGCGCAGGCCGCGACAGCGTAGATACAACCCGTCAGAACTGCCCCGTGGGAGGTACCACAGGTTGCATCCCCGGAAGCAGTACCAGCACAGCGGCATGCCCATCAGGACAAACAGGCGCCATAACCACTGTGACACGTCATATTTGTGATGGCAGCAATAACGGCGCAGGTAGCACCAACACCCAAACCAACAGCACATGCCAACCAGCAGGCGGAACCTTCACCTGCACACCAACGAATGTGTTGACCACCACGCCATGCCCAGAACCAAATGGTGGCGGTATCATCACGCTTCGCCGTATACGCGTATGCGATGGCCGTAATAATGGCGCAGGCACAACCACCGAAACAGTTTTCCAAAACAACTGTGTGCCAGCAGGTTGCATCAAGACCACCATTTTGAAAACCAGCACGGTATGTCCAGGCGGTATGTTGACCACTGCGAAGGTATATGACACATGCACCAAGCAAGTATCGATTGAAACAATCAGCAACACCTGCAGCAGCAACTAATCTCAAATCAAGTCTGCCTTTTAATAGCCTCACCCATGAAGATTGGTGAGGCTATTTTTCATTTACGTTCCTTTGATATCACCTAAGGCTCAAACCTATCGCATCTTGAACAGGATGCGGGGCATGCTCCCCCCATCTTCCGAACAGGAAGCTAACAACAAAGGAGTATCCCATGAACAAGGATCAAATTATTGGTAACTGGCACGAACTAAAAGGCGAAGCCAAGCGTCAGTGGGGCAAGCTCACCGATGACGATCTAACCCAGATTGCCGGCGATAGCGAAAAGCTTGCCGGCACCATCCAGAAGAACTACGGCGTCGCCAAAGAAGAAGCCGAGCAGCAAGTTAAAAACTGGCACAAAGAATGTGCCACGAAAAACAAAGTTGCATAACCATACCTAAACCCACCTAAG
>CAZMQI010000016.1:0-39719 GCA_964568585.1 uncultured Rhodospirillales bacterium | reverse complement strand
CTAGATTTAATCCTTCGCACAGACTTTAAAATTAACCGTACTTATTCGACGGTAACAACTCACCGCCGCGCCAGCTGCCGCGCCATTTTTGACGCCATAGAGGTTTTGAGTTATCTCGTGTAACAGTTTCAATTGCGTTTTTAGGGTTACGGATACTGGCAATACTGCCTTGTGTGAACAACTCTGATTGCTCCGCTGCAAGGCTTATACTTTGCAGCACCGCAGCAATGATGTCTGCTTCTTCATTGTTTTTGGCAACCGGCACCACAAGTCCCGCTTCGCGCCAAAGCAGCAGATTTTCGTTTTGAGTTCCATCCAGATCAGGCTTTAAGGCAAATGAGCCGCCAAGTTCCACTATTTCTTCGCGGAAACGCTCAATGCGGTACTTGCCAGCATATTCTTGGAAAATGACGGGATAATCGCATTCAGGGCCCATAATCCATCCGGGACCGATTTCGCCGTAAGCATCGATGGTTGAAACGGTCCAGCGCGGGTCGAAATCAAGTACCACAAGGCGCACAGGCTGGGGAAAAGCATCCCCTTCCGCTTCATGCGGTGCAGACTTCGTTGTAAGGGCTGAAGAATGAAGGGCCATTGATGCGCGACCTTATAGACTTAGAAAAAGCAGTCGTAAACCTGATTCAGGCTTTTGATTCGAATTCCGTGTCGCCGCTTCTTGCTGCTGTTTTTCTTTGGCGATTAACGCTGCGTAATAACCTGCAGGGCGCGGAACGTGCCTCTCGCCTCTGCGGATAGCCCATGCTGCTCTGCGTTCGGAAAATGGTGCGTACGGCTTTGTTTTGCCAAATAATGACATTCTGTGTTCCTGCTGTTTGTCCAAAATGCAGATTGGTCGGCGAATGAGACCTGACAATCTGTAGGGACTACAGCAGCGGTAACGGGGGTTACCATTCGGGGTGCACTTACCCCTCAGCCATAGCGCTTTAGCAATTGATGACGCGGTTGCAAGCAAGCCCTCAAATCCCGCGATCCACATAACGTGAATTTAGTGAAAGGAATATATGAAATAGACACTCTATTGTCAAGTGAGTTTGTATGAGTTGTGTGCATTAAAATATACTGTCATTTACTGGCATTTTTGAAGACTTACGAAACAATATCGCTTTTAATAAACCGCGTACGGAATTGCCAAGGTATATCGTTTTTGCCGTTTGCAAATCCTGCGGATACAGCGTTTGCTCAATAACATCGTGGGTTTTCATGAATTCGGCGCGGAACGTGCCAGGTAATAATCCTGCACTAACAGGCGGTGTTAAGTATGTACCATCAGCCTGTTCCAAAAACAGATTCATATAACTGCTCTGCGTCAATTCTCCGCGCTCATTTAAAAAAACAATCTCGTCACAGCTAAACTTTTCTTTAGCTTCTTTAAGTGGATTATCGAGGAACGCGCGTTGCGTCGTTTTATGATACAGATGCACGTTAGAACTATGGATTGGCTTATCTGCGATGACGAAACGCATGGATTGCGTCAGCGCATCCGGCGATAATACCGTGCTTTGAATACTTATTTCTCCTTTGGCGGATAATTCCAAACGCACCCGAAGATATTGGTCATCACTGTCCTTAACATGCGTATTTAACGCCTGTATTGCTGTATCTGGATTGAATGGAATGGCAAAATAACTCGCCGATTCCGATAACCGCACCATATGACGTTCCAATAAAACATACCCCCTGCCCTTGTCATGGAGCATGGTTTCGATAAGCCCGAAAGGCTGTTGTGGGTTGGTGAAAAATTTGGCTTTCAGCAAACATTCGTCGTATTCATTTTGCGCGACTGAGTCATAGACAACGCCACTGCCCACACCCATCTCGCCCATATAGCCACTGGCCGTCGGGTATAACACCGCGCTACGAATGGCGACGTTAAACACCTTTTCGTCTCTTCCCATCATGCCGATTGCACCGCAATACACGCCGCGCGCAGAACTTTCCAATTCGCGAATGATTTTCATAGCTTGGATTTTTGGTGCGCCTACAACCGAGCCCGGCGCGAACAACGCCTTCATCAGTTCAACCAAGCCTGTTTCCGGTTTTAATTTGGCCTGCACGGTCGAAATCATCTGGTGCAAGGTTTTATAGGTTTCGACCTCGAACAGCTTGTGGGCTTTCACGCTGCCCAGTTCTGCAATTCGGCCAATATCATTACGCATCAAATCGACAATCATCAGGTTTTCGGCCTGTGATTTGGTATCTGTGGCAAGGGTTTGTGCGGTGTTCTTATCATCCTGCGGCAAGGATGCACGCGGGGCCGTGCCCTTCATCGGGCGGGTTTCAATCTGCATGCCGTTCTGGCGAATGAACAACTCAGGCGACAGCGACAACACTTTGAACTCCGGCACATCAATATACGCACCAAAGGCAACGGGCTGCTGTTCACGTAACTGCAGGTAAAGCGCGACGGGGTCGCCTTTGCATTCAAACGATGTTTTGAAGGTAAGGTTCAGTTGGTACACTTCGCCAGCGATGATGGCTGCACGTGTGCGCTCAAATCGTTTGGAATATTCCCCTAAATCCCATTCTGGGCGCAGCGATGAAACGGATACATCACCCTTCGCTTTGGATTTTAAATAAGAGGTTGCTTCATCCGCGGACAACTTGCGCCGCGCATCAAAAACACCAAACCATAATAGCGGCACATGCCGTTCCTGTGGCATCAACGGGATTAGGCAAGGCTCCAACGCATAAGCGAGCTCGAACGCACAAAAGCCAGCGGTATAATGGCCGTTATTGTTTGCGGCTTCCAGTTTGGCAAGCGCAGGCAATACCTCTTCTGGTGTATCGGCCTTGATAATTTCGAATGGATTTTCAAACAGCCAACTAAAACCATGCGGACCCTCATTCTTATCTTTCGTATTATCGAGAAGAATGAAGGTCATGACGGGTACTAACTACTCCGCAGCATCGTGATAGATTTGGCTGCCTAGCTTACGGAACTCCGTTGATTTTTCTTCCATACCCTTATCTGCCATTTCACGGATTTCGGCAGAAATCTTCATGGAACAGAATTTAGGACCACACATAGAGCAGAAATGCGCGAGCTTCGCGCCTTCAGCTGGTAATGTTTCATCATGGAATGAGGATGCGGTATCCGGATCAAGGGAAAGATTAAACTGATCCTTCCAGCGGAATTCGAAACGTGCACGTGAAAGTGCATCATCACGAAGGCGAGCCCCCGGATGTCCCTTTGCCAAATCGGCAGCATGCGCCGCGATTTTATAAGTAATCACGCCAACCTTCACGTCATCGCGGTTGGGCAAGCCAAGATGTTCCTTTGGCGTCACGTAGCACAGCATGGCGGTACCAAACCAACCAATCATCGCCGCGCCAATGGCGGAAGTGATATGATCATAGCCCGGCGCAATATCAGTTGTAAGAGGCCCAAGCGTGTAGAACGGTGCTTCGCCACATACTTCCAATTGCTTGTCCATGTTCTCTTTGATTTTGTGCATCGGCACATGGCCAGGGCCTTCAATCATCACCTGGCAATCATGCTTCCATGCGATTTTGGTGAGTTCACCCAGCGTTTCTAATTCACCGAATTGTGCTTCATCATTCGCATCTGCCGTGGAACCCGGGCGCAAGCCATCCCCCAATGAGAATGCAACGTCATATTGCTTGAGTAGTTTGCAGATGTCTTCAAAATGGGTGTAGAGGAAGTTTTCCTTGTGATGCGCCAAGCACCATTTGGCCATAATACTGCCGCCGCGTGATACAATGCCCGTTACGCGTTTAGCAGTAAGCGGGATATAGGCAAGACGCACACCGGCATGGATGGTGAAGTAATCAACGCCCTGTTCGCATTGTTCAATCAACGTATCTCTAAAGATTTCCCATGTTAAATCCTCGGCCTTACCATTCACTTTTTCTAAAGCCTGATAAATCGGAACGGTGCCGATAGCGACGGGTGAATTGCGGATAATCCATTCACGTGTGGTGTGAATGTGACGGCCGGTTGATAAATCCATAACGGTGTCGCCACCCCAACGGATGGACCACACCATTTTTTCAACTTCTTCCGCAACACTGGATGCAACGGCGGAGTTACCGATATTCGCGTTGATCTTCACCAAGAAATTACGGCCAATAATCATCGGTTCAGATTCAGGATGGTTAATGTTATTGGGGATGATGGCACGGCCAGCCGCGATTTCATCGCGCACGAATTCCGGTGTCACGAAATCAGGAATGTTTGCGCCAAAACGCTCGCCCTTATCTTCGGTCTGTTTCAGTTTTTCTTTACGGCCAATGTTTTCGCGGATAGCAACATATTCCATTTCTGGCGTTACGATACCTGCACGAGCATATGCAAGCTGCGTTACAGCTTTGCCTGCTTTACCGCGAAGAACGGGCACATTGCTGCGGTCAAACTGCGCGACTTTCAATGCTTCGCCGGGTGCCAAGCCATCATCTTCCGGCTTGCGTGCGCGACCTTCGACGATTTCAACATCGCCGCGCTGCATAATCCATCCCTGACGAAGTGCAGGAAGACCTTTTTGAATATCGATTTGAATGCTGGGGTCGGAATATGGGCCCGAGGTGTCATAGACACGCATCGGCTCTTCTTTGCTTTCGGGGGCTAAATCAATCTCACGCATCGCGACGCGCATATTTTTATGCTTGTCACCTTGCACATACACTTTGCGTGAAGATGGAAAAGCACCGGTTGTCACGGTCATGTCATTAGCGTTATCGAGCATAAGTTTCCCCATATGTTTTGCGGAAATGTTTGGCTGGGGATTTTTGGCGCATTGCCATTCCATCCCTTCGCCAGCATTACCTGTATCAGGTTCAAAGAGTGTTTCTCAGCCTGTAAATCAGGCACCTCTTGGAATGGGTTGAAGATAAGCTGTTAGGGCTTTTTGTCAAAGGATTTAGCTAAATAAGCCTTTTTGCGGCCTTCACTACCGCTTCGACATCAATCATCTGCATAAGAGCGAATGGGTTAACCGTATGCTCCAAACCGAAGAACGGCCCACCGCGTACAAAGGCGGTGTGTCTGCCATGCGGAGAATATTCCACATCATTGCTTGGACCGAATAGCCCAAGCGTTGGAACATCCATCGCCGCCGCGATGTGCATCAAGCCTGAATCATTGGCGATGCATAATTTACAACGCGCAAGACATGCGGCCGCTTCCAATGGATTTGTTTTTCCAACCAGATCAATCACATCGAATTTCTGTTGTAGCGCGGCAATGATGGGCATCGCCTGTTCGCGTTCATGTTCCGCACCGAATATCGCAATACGCTGGAATGGCAAGCGCATAGCGACGTTAATGAAGTTTTCGGCTGGCCATGTCTTGGGTTGCCAATTGGCGGTCGGGCATAATGCCAAGATGGGTTCGCCATCATGCAGGATAATTGCGGCTTGCTGTTGCACAGCTTGGCTTAACCAGATTTTGTTGTACGGAACATCATCGAGCAGCCCCATGATTTTTGCGAGCTGATGGGACTTATGTTCGGTCTCGGTGCCCTTTGTGAAACGCAATGTCTTCTTACTGAAGATTAAATAGGAAACGGCAGAATTACGTAAATCAATCACCACATCCCAAATCTGCGGAACGACTTCGCACCACAGTTTCAGCCAGTGCAGACCACCTTCTTTTTTATCAAGAATGATGATGCGTTTCAGATTTGGAACTGCGGCGAATAATGGCGCAGGAATTGGGCCGCAGGCGATTGTCACTTCCGTTGGGGCAAAGCGTTTGATGGCTTGTTCAAGCAAACCTGTCGAGATAACAGCATCGCCAAGGCGGTTAGATGTTATGAACAATAATTTTTTAGGCTGATAAACCATCCCCCTTTGATAGACGACAAAACTGCGCTATGTCAAAAGGCATGAATGGAGCAACGAAAACCGCCCTTTTAAGTAGCCGTGCCGTCCTACGCCTTGTGGGACCCGACCGATATACCTTCCTTCAGGGGCTAATCAGCCAGGATATCCAGTTGGCGATTGATGGCAAACCGCTGCACGCGGCCTTCCTGACACCGCAGGGAAAATACCTATTCGATTTTTTTGTGGTACCAAATGGCGAGAGTTTACTGATTGATTGCGACGAAACGCAGCTCAACGAATTGGTAAAACGACTTTCATTTTATAGGATGCGTTCGAATGTCGGTCTTGAAGATACCCGCGCGCATTATTCGGTATTCGGGTTATGGGGCGCACCAAGTGGCCATCCCGCAGCTTTTGCTGATCCACGTTTGGCAGAATTGGGCGAGCGATTGCTTGTTCGTAAGACTGATGAAGCAAGCATCGTCACTAATAAAGAAGAAAGCGATTATCGTGAATGGCGATATAAGAATGGGGTTGCTGAAGGATTACAGGAAATCGAAGTTGGCCACGCCACACTGTTGGATATCAATTTTGATGTATTGAACGCCATTAGCTGGACCAAGGGCTGCTATATGGGGCAGGAATTAACAGCGCGCATGCATTACCGCGCTCTGGTAAAAAAACGCTATCTACCTTTCAAATTTGAAGGATTACCGCCAGAAAAGCATCACAACATCCTGCATGAGGGATTTGATATTGCACGGGTACAGGCCATTGGCAAAGATTACGGGCTTGGCTTGTTCCACTTGGATAAAATCAAACCGTTCATCATGGAAAAACGAATGCTCATTCATCACGGTACAACCTATGATGTGCGCGTGCCGGAGTATTTAAAGGCAAAATTATTTCAATCAGAAAACGCCCAAGCGTAAGCTGCGCCATCTTCGCAGCCGCCTAATAGCGTCTGTCCATTATCACTCCAACGTAAAGATGTGATTTCACTTTTGGTATTTGTCTTTAAGCGCACAATGCGGTCATCCTGAAACCGCGCCATATAAACATCTCCCGCCACTGTTCCTGCCGCAACCAAATCAAGTACAGGGTGACAGGCAACACGCGTTGAAACATCTTCGCAATCTTGTGCCAATACAGTTGCAGGTTTGCCCATGGGGCCCTTCCCGCCGCAATCCCAACAGACGATGCCGGGCGAGCCGGAACTGGCCAGCCAGCGATTATCATGCGACCAGTTGAATGATTTAGGCTTAATCGCATAGCCGCTCATCTGGAAATCGCCAAAATCAGGAAGACGCCAACCATGCAGCGTATTTTCCTGCATCGCAGTCAGCAGATACTTGCCATTGGGACACCATTGAATATTGAGGTGCGAGCCTTTCCAATTCAAACGCTGCGGTACCTGCCCCGCCTCGCCATTCACCCACCATAAACTCACGCCGCCGTAATGGCTGGCTGCGACGCGCTTGCCTTTCGGGTCAAAACAAATGCCTTGAACCGTGCTGGGATGATTTGAATATTCCCCGCGTGCTTTACCTTGTTCATCCAGAACAAAAACGGTTTTCTTAGTACTGACCGCAATCAAGCCGCTTTCATGAACCGCAATGTGTTCTAGCCATGCTTTTTCGATGTGCATCAATTCTTGAACCGCACCATCGGGCGCGATACGCATCACGCGCCCATCTTCGCCAATCGAGATGAATGCTTTGCCACTTGGCGCAACTACCAAGCCTGTCAGGCCGTTCTTATGGGCGGCGATGGGGGGTACTAATTCTGTTTCCGGTTTGCTGAGTAAACGCAGGGAGACTGTGCCATCAGCAAGGCCGATTGCCATACACCCAAAGGCCTCCAATGCGGCCATATCAACCACAAATGCCTTTTCCTGCCATTCCGCGCCAGCATAGGGGCGATCATCTACTACTTCTTGTCTCATTTATTATGTGGCCTGGTTATTCGGCGGGGTGAAAGAAATCTACCAAGGTGCCGCTGCCCTTATGGATATGTACCCATAAATCACTTTCAAAGGTTAGTACAGCGCAGGATGTTGGTGGAAATCTGTGCGCGATTTCAGGCGATTTTTGTGTTTGCCCTGCACCACATAGCAATAGCACCAGTTGATGGATTGACGGATTATGACCAATCATCATCACACTGTGATGCATCTCATCCTGCATAGCTATCATCTCCAGACATTCATGTGCATCGGCACGGTAAATGGCGGGATCAAAGAATGCCTGCGGATAGAAATCCGGCGCCCATGCATCCTGCATGAGCTGGCATGTTTCCTTGGTACGCTGGGCCGCAGATGACAAAATAAAGTCAGGGCGGACACCTCTTTTGGTGAGCTCATTTCCAACCCACATCGCCATGCCTCTGCCTCTTGCCGTTAAAGGACGCTCCGCATCTTTGCCGGATTGCAAATCGGCAGCTTCAGCGTGGCGTAAAAGTATCAAGGTTTTCATGACGTTCACTGGGTAATTTTGGGGGCGTTCCTGATAGAAACATCTTTTTAATACCTAACAGCTAAACCTAGTTCTGGACCCAAATAAAGACCTTTCATGTCAAACACCTCCATAGATTCTGAGAAAAACAGCTCATCGCGTTTCAATAACCGCGAATTATCGTGGCTGGCCTTCAATAACCGTGTTTTGGACGAAGCATTCAATCAAGCGCATCCGCTACTGGAACGTTTGAATTTTCTGGTTATCTCCGCCGCCAACCTCGATGAATTCTACATGGTACGTATCGGCGGCCTTCGCGCACAGATTTACAGCCAGATGGATATCCTGAGCAATGACGGATTAACACCCGAACAGCAGCTTGAAAAAATCCATTTAAAAACCGCCAAGATGTTGGAACGTCAACAAAAGGCATGGCAGGAAATTCGCAAAGAACTGGAAGAAAACAAAATCCATGTCTGCCGTTCCAGCGAATTGACCAAAGGCGACACCACATGGCTTCATGATTTCTTTCAGGCGATGATATTGCCGTTGCTTACCCCCATCGCCGTTGACCCTGCCCATCCCTTCCCGCTTATTCCAAATAAGGGCGTCGCGCTGGTTTTAGAAATGGAAGAAAAATCGACGGGCGAACTCATGCGCCACCTCATCCCTGTTCCTACTAGCGTTGAGCGGTTCGTCTTTCTACGCAATAAGGATGAAAACAACGAAAAACTACGTTTTATTCAATTAGAACGCATCATCTTACTGTTCGTTGAAGAAATTATTCCGGGTTTCACGCTTAAATCATCCGGCGTCTTCCGCGTGGTACGCAATACCGAATTGGAATTCGATGACCGGGCGGAAGATTTATTACGCACCTACGAACATGCGGTGAAGAAACGCCGCTTGGGTCAGGTCATCCGTTTAGGTATTCATACCGACACATCGGAAAGTCTGCGCGCATTCTTGCGCGAGCAAATCCATGTTGAAGAAAAGTACATCCACATCGTGAAGGGATTTAACGGTCTTTCCGATTTACGCGAATTGGTGAATTGCGGACGAGATGATTTACGTTTCAAGCCGTACGTGCCACGGCAAAGCGAGCGTATCAACGATTTTCATGGCGATATGTTTGCAGCAATTAGCAAAAAAGATTTGCTCATCCACCATCCTTACGAAAGTTTCGATGCGGTAGTGCATTTTCTACGTCACGCTGCCAAAGACCCAGATGTAATGGCCATCAAGCAAACGCTGTACCGTACCAGCGCAAATAGCCCGATTGTACAAGCATTAATCGAAGCAGCGACTGCCGGAAAAGCCGTGACCGTCATGATTGAATTGAAGGCGCGTTTTGACGAAGAAGCAAATATCAGCATCAGCCGCGCATTGGAAAGTGCAGGCGCACAAGTCGTATATGGTTTCACGGATTTAAAGACCCATGCTAAGCTTTCTATGGTCGTACGCCGTGAAAAAACCGAACTGAAATCCTATATCCATATCGGCACTGGGAATTACCATCCACACACAGCGAAGGTTTATACCGATCTTTCCTATTTCACGATTGATGCCGCAATTGCGCGTGATACAGCAGCGCTGTTCAATTACATGACAGGGTATGCCGAACCCAAAGCGATGGAGAAACTGGCTTTTGCCCCTCTCACCTTGCGTAAGAAAATATATGAATTGATTGATGTTGAGATTGCCAATGCCAAGACCGGCAAACCCGCCAGCATATGGGCTAAGCTCAACTCCCTTGTTGATCCGGATATGATTGACAAGCTGTACGAAGCATCCGATGCGGGCGTCGAAATAACACTTATCATACGCGGCATTTGCTGCTTAAAACCCAATATCCCTGGCCTTTCCGAACGCATCACCGTACGCAGCATCGTAGGACGCTTTTTAGAACACAGCCGCATTCTGTGTTTTGGAAATGGCGGCATGCTGCCTAACACCGAAGCCAAAGTATTCATCACATCGGGGGATTGGATGCAGCGCAATCTGGATCGCCGCATCGAAGTGATGGCACCAGTTGAAAATCCAACGGTACACGCACAAATCCTGAACCAGATTATGGTCGCATGCATCAAAGATAATTTGCAAAGCTGGGAAATGGATATGGATGGTGGCTATCGCCGCCTACATCCGGAACAAGGTGATGAGCCGTTTTCAGCGCATCAGTATTTCATGAAAAACCCCAGCCTTTCGGGCCGGGGTTCTGCAATTCTGGAAGGCAACAAGCCGCCTGAAATCAAACTTAAAGAGATTTAAGCTGTCAAAACTTTTTTAGGCGCAAAAATCTCTGCACGGTGTGACCATTGTTTTGGCCATGCATAGCCATTGTCCTGACGCATATTCATCAGCATGATCTTATGGGTCATCACGCGGTGCTTGGTCATGCAATTGCTAGAATGCACATAGTTACGGTCGCCCATTTCACCGTTATCGAGTTCGCGTGGGGGCGCAATATCCGTATGCTTCATCATTTGTTTCATGATGCGTTTTGCGATTAAGAAAATCTTGTCTGCCATAACTCTCTCCTGAAATGGTATTTCCCGTAAAACCTCTAATCGGGAGACGAACGGTAACAAAAGCAGGTTAAGCACCACTGAATAATACATCAAATTTTATATAGTTGCCGTGTGGAATGATTGACGGGCAATTAAGCCGCTGATGATTCAGACATTGCAGCCGTATGATCAACGGTGCTGTCCATACGCATCGGTTCACGTGCGCCTTCCACACCGCCAAGGATGTGTTCGAAATTGGTTGCGAATTCTTCAATGCTTGTTTTTGGAGTCTGCATCAACACGAGTGATGCGCTTTGTGTTTGCAATGATGCAAACAGCTTTGGATTATAGCGCTTCGCGCTTTCCGTGAATTCTGATGTTTTTGTAAAACGGTAACCAAACGCCATATCAAACTACTTTCCTTTTGTCTGCGGAAAGTATGTTCTTATTTGCCTAATAAATTCTAAATTGGCGCTTTTTAATCAATCATTAACTGTGTTGCGTGTGAAAAAGGCCACAGAACAGTGGGCACTATGTGTCCTGCTACACATCAATGAACTGGATTTTGTTTTTGTTTAACTTCAGGGCAAGCTTTCCATGCTTTAACGCGACCGCTTTCTTGCCGAATAATTCATAGCGCCAGCCCTTCATCGCCAGCACATCGGCATCATCGTGCTCGGCCAGAATGTCTAAATCCGATGAATTGGAAATCAGTTTTGGCGCGACATCATTATCCTCGGCAACCAGACGCAACAGCACTTTCAGCATGTCGACAACCGCGCCAAGGCTGGATGGCAAATGGTTCTTACGCAATTCATCTGGCAACGCATCGGGCGTGCGGCTTTGCGCGTTCTTGATGACATCGATAATGCCTTGGCCTAAACGGTTCTTGGCGAATTCCGCTGAAAGCCCACGCACGCGCGCCAGTTCATTGGCATCACGTGGCACATGATGCACGATTTCCATCAAGGCTTCATCACGGATAACACGATTGCGCGGAATGTCGATATTCTGCGCTTCGCGTTCGCGCCATGCACATAAATCCTTCACCAGCGTGAAGAATTTGGGTTTATCCATTTTAATCTTCAACCGCTTCCATGCTTGGTCTGGCTCCAGACGATATGTCGTTGGCTCACGAAGAATGTTCATTTCTTCTTCAATCCAGTCGGCACGGTTTAATTCCAATAATTTCTTTTCCAGCTTTTCAAATACGGGGCGCAGATAACGCACATCATCCAGTGCGTAATGCAATTGTTTTTCTGAAAGGGGACGCAATGCCCAATCGGTAAAGCGCGATGATTTATCAATCGTGCCTTTGGCAAGTTTCGCCACGATGTTTTCATAGCTGACGGACTCGCCAAAACCGCAGACCATGCCCATCACTTGCGTATCGGCGATTGGCGCTGGAACTTTACCAGTCATATGGAAGAAGATTTCCAAATCCTGCCGTGCGGCATGAAATACCTTCAGGATATTGGGGTCATACAGCAGCTCCAGCAAGGGCGCTAAATCGATACCATCGGCCAGAGGGTCAATAGCCCCCACATCGTTTTCGCCTGCCACCTGTATGAGGCAAAGGCGCGGCCAATAGGTGCGGTCACGAATGAATTCGGTATCAATGGCTAAAAAGCGGCTGCTGCGTAGTTTATCGCAGAGCTGTTTTAATTCATCATTGGTGCTGATAAGTATATTGCCTGACAATGGGAAACCCCTTAAAAAGCTTATTAGTAAACTATCCACCATTAAAGCAAAGTAGAATTATGCATATTTACCGTACACACACCTGCGGCGCGTTGCGCGGCACAGATATTGGCAAAACCGCACGCATTTCCGGCTGGGTTCATCGTAAACGTGACCATGGTAGCCTTTTGTTCATCGACGTGCGCGACCATTACGGCATGACCCAATGTGTGATTGACCAATCGAACCCGATTTTCAAACAAGTTGAAGCACTGAAAAACGAATCCGTTGTGTGCTTCACGGGTGCGGTGGTTCGCCGCCCTGATGAAACCATCAACAGCAAATTACCGACTGGCGAGATTGAATTGGACGTGAAGGAAATCAGCGTGCTTGGCGCAGCTGACCCACTTCCTATCCAAGTGAACTCCGATGAAGATGCGGGTGAAGATCAACGCTTGCGTTACCGCTTCCTAGATCTTCGCCGCAAGAAGATGCAGGAAAACATTATCATGCGTTCAGAGGTGATTTCACACATCCGCGCGAAGATGATTGACCAAGGCTTCCATGAATTCCAAACCCCTATTCTCACCAGCTCCAGCCCTGAAGGCGCGCGGGATTTCTTGGTGCCATCCCGTTTGCATCCGGGCAAGTTCTATGCGTTGCCGCAAGCCCCGCAGCAATTCAAACAATTGCTGATGATTGCGGGATATGACCGTTATTTTCAGATTGCGCCATGTTTCCGCGATGAAGATAGCAGAGCAGACCGCAGCCCCGGCGAATTCTACCAGCTTGATTTCGAGATGTCGTTTGTAACGCAAGATGATGTGTTCGCAGCCATCGAACCCGTATTGCATTCAACCTTTGATAAGTTCGGTTCGTTCCGCCGTGAAACCAAGCCAGCGATTGATGGCTTCCCGTTCAAGCGCATTACCTATGCCGACAGCATGATGAAATACGGTAACGACAAGCCGGATTTACGTAACCCCTTAGAAATCTGTGATGTCACCGAAGTATTCAAACGTGATGACGTCACATTCAAAGCGTTTAAAGGCAATATTGATACTGGCGGTGTTGTGCGTGCATTACGTGCGCCAAAGGTTTCCGACCGTCCGCGCAGCTTCTTTGATAAATTGAATGATTGGGCAAAAGAAATCGGCGCACCAGGACTTGGCTATGTTCTCTTCGAAGCTGGTGAAGGCAAAGGACCGATTGCGAAATTCATCCCCGCCGAAGCACAAGCAGTATTGCGCAAGATTACCGGCGCTACGGATGGCGACGCTGTATTCTTTGTATGTGATAAACCAGCCGTAGCCGCGAAGATGGCAGGCCAAGCACGCACCAAGGTCGCACAGGAATTGGACATCATCGAAAAGAACGCATTCCGCTTTTGCTGGATTGTCGATTTCCCGATGTTCGAAGCAGATGAAGTTACAGGTAAGATTGATTTCTCCCATAACCCGTTCTCTATGCCGCAAGGCGGCTTGGAAGCACTCGAAAAGATGAACCCATTAGACATCAAAGCTTTCCAATACGACATTGTGTGTAACGGCATTGAATTATCATCCGGCGCTATCCGTAACCATCAACCGGATGTGATGTACAAAGCGTTTGGCATTGCTGGCTACAGCCGTGAAGATTTGGAAACGCGCTTTGGCGGCATGCTATCGGCACTGAAACTGGGCGCACCACCGCATGGTGGCTCAGCTCCCGGTATCGACCGCATTGTGATGTTATTGGCGGATGAACCGAATATCCGCGAAGTCATCGCCTTCCCGCTTAACCAACGCGCAGAAGATTTGATGATGCAGGCACCAAACTTCGTTCAGCCAATGCAGCTGAAGGAATTGCATATCAAGGTTGATGTGCCAGTGAAGAAAACGGCTTAGTTCACTTTTGTTGATGCTTTCTTACGCTTTTGCTTATCCGCATAAAGCTTAAGGTCGGCGGAAACCAAGACCGCTTCGGCAATATCGCGGCCGGTATAGGTTGCAAACCCACAGCTGGCTTTAAGCTGCAAGGTATGCTGACGCCATGTCATGATTTTGCTGTTGATGGTTTTAACAATGGCATTCGCACGCGCAATGCCTGGTTTTGCGGCTGCACGGGTCAAAATCACTGCGAATTCATCGCCGCCGATGCGTGCCACGATATCGGATGGGCGCACTTCGTTACTTAACACGGCTGCGAATGACGACAAATATGCATCACCCGCCGCATGGCCGTGGCCATCATTCACTTGCTTGAAATCATCCAGATCGAACATCATTACAATGCCATGCGCTTGTGGATCACGTTTGGCAGATGCAAGCTCGCGGTGCAGCGCTGTCATATAACCGCGGCGGTTCATAAGGCCTGTCACTTCATCGCTTAATGAAAGTGTTTCAAGATAAGCGATGCGGCGACGTTGCGCCTGAATAAGATGTTCAGCTTCCCCAATCGCTGCAAGTGCAGCATCTAAATCGCCGATGCGTGCGCGGTTAAGCGTATGATCGATGATGCTGTCTTTTAGTGGTACTGAATAATCGGTATCACTGTTTTTCAGGGTTGCTCCTGTCATCTTCAGTGATTGGGGGTAACGAGCCATGCTATTCTCTCCATCCTCAGCGTGCATTAAAAGCTGTGGGCTTTCCGCACATTGAGTGTGAACAGTGCAAAGACTGTGCCAGCGCCAATACCCTGAAACATTTAGTGATTTTGGAAAAAGGTGGAGTCTTCGTTGCTTGCGCCATCTTTAAACCTCTGTTTTGCGGTAAAAATTGCCTAATGAAAGTCGCGCTAGGCACTGAAAAATATGGATTTTTTCGTTAATTTCTGCGTGTGGCGTAAAGCTTGCTTAACTATTTGATGACACAATGAGTAGGTATTAGGAGCAAATTATTTGATGCGTATTTTAAACCGACCATTAAAGCTTCTCCCCACCTTGGTTATAGGCGCCTTCTTCGCTGGCTTGTTTGGGGTAATGTTTTTTGGTGTGTTGAACGCCGCAGTCCTATCTACTGGCACAGATCCCAAGGCGCCAGCTGTTATCGCAAAAGTAACGGTGGCACCCGCCGCGCCCACCATTCAATCGCACCGCGCCATGTATAGCATTAAATTATCTGGCACACGCAATGGTAGCCGGGTGAGCGATATTTCAGGTCGCATGCTGTTCTCGTGGGCAGATGATTGCCACGCATGGAATGTTGAACAAAAAATGCAGTTGCGCTTCTTCTATAGCGAAGGCGAAGTGAGCGATACGGTAAGCGATTTGGTAAGTCGGGAAGCCAAAGACGGCACCAGCTTCAATTTCCACACCCGCCGCACGGGCGAAGAAAAAGACAATAACGAGATATTCCGTGGTTACGCCAATTTGAATGTCGGCCCCGATGGGCTTGGCACTGGTGAAGCGGTGTATTCCGGCGATGATGAAAAACGCATGAGCCTTGCTGGCGCATTATTTCCTGCCCACCACACCTTGAAATTGCTGGAGCATGCACGCAAAGGGGATAGATTCTTCAGCGTGAATGTGTTTGATGGCTCGGATGCAAAGGGCTTCAACGAAATCAGCTCGTTCATCAGCGCGCCACTTGAAACAGGCGCCGTAATTGAAAAGGCAAGTACCGGCAAAGAGGCTGGCAAAGAAAACAAATTGCTGGCGGTAAAAGCATGGCCAATTCGCATGGCTTTCTTTGCACCGAACAGCGAAACAGGTTCACCCGATTATGAAATGGACATGGTGCTACTCGATAATGGCGTAATCAAAACCATGACCATCGATTATGGCGACTATTCAATGACCGCAGACCTTGTCGAGGTTAAGGCATTGAGTGCTCCGAAATGTAGCGCTGAAAACTCCGTTCCGCATTCGTAATACTGCAATCTAGCGTTGTAAGAGAGGCCATTTTGAATGTCAGGGGTTTCTTAACCTTCTGCTGACATTCTTAGGGCTCAACTTACTGATTCAACAATACTTCTGACCCCCGATGCCCGTGACTGGAAAAACAATTCTGATTGTCGAAGACAATGAGCTCAACGCGAAATTGTTTCGGGATTTATTGTCGTCACGGGGCCACCGAATTCTTGAAACACGCGAAGGCATGGAAGCCATCCGCATCGCGCACACCGAAAAACCTGATTTAATTCTGATGGATATTCAGCTGCCTGAGATATCCGGTTATGACCTTATCCGCATGATGAAGGAAGACGCGAACCTTCGCCCTATTCCCATCATCGCGATTACGGCCTTTGCCATGAAGGGTGATGAAGAACGCATTCGCCAAAGTGGCTGTGATGATTATCTTTCAAAGCCTATTTCAGTTGGCAAATTTTTTGAAACTGTACACAAGTATCTGGATAAATAATGTCAGCCCGCCTTCTCGTCACCGACGACAATCCGTTAAACGTAAAGCTGCTCAGTGCGAAACTGGCCCGCGAATACTACACCGTGGTGACAGCTGAAAACGGGGTGCAAGCCGTTGAAAAGGCTATTTCCGAAAAACCGGACTTGATACTGCTTGATGTGATGATGCCGGAAATGGATGGCTTTGAAGCATGCCGCCAGATCAAAGCCAACCCGTTGACCCAAGGCATTCCTGTGGTGATGGTCACAGCCCTATCCGACGTACAAGACCGCGTGCGCGGATTGGATGCAGGCGCAGATGATTTTTTGACTAAACCAATTAATGATATTGCGCTGATGGCACGCGTGCGGTCATGCCTTCGCCTGAAAAGCCTGATGGATGAATGGCGCATGCGCGAAGACAATAGCGCCATGATGAACGATATCGACGAAGAAAGCCTGCGCTCCGGCCAAATCATTTTGCTCGATGACCAACCGCACGAACAAGATATCATTCGCAAACATATCCACCATGCAGGCATGATTTGTCACAGCATTTCCAAATCATCGGAAATCGAGCCCTTGCTGGAACGCGAACGCATCCACGCCATCATGATAAACCTGAACCTGGTGGGCGAAGAAGGCCTTCGTGTATGTGCGAATTTAAAAGCCAATGAAGCCACCCGCTATGTACCAATCGTTGTATACGCCGATGAATCTGAACTTGGTAAAATCGCCAAGGCATTGGATATAGGCGCGAATGATTACATCTTCAAACCGGTTGACCCGCATGAATTGCAAGCGCGTCTGAAAACGCAGATCAAGCACAAACGTACCTATGACCGTTTGCGGCTATCGTATGAAAAAAACATGACTATGGCTGTCACCGACCCACTCACGGGTGTACACAACCGCCATTACATGGAAAAGAATTTGCCACGTCTGTTCGACCGCAGCAAAGCGAACAACAAACCAATTTCTGTGGTGATGCTGGATATCGACTTCTTTAAAAAAATAAACGACAGCTATGGACACCATGTGGGCGATCAGGTGCTGCAGGAACTGGTACGCCGGTTGAACGCCAGCATGCGCTTCTTCGATTTGGTGGTACGCCTTGGCGGCGAAGAATTCGCCGTCATCATGCCGGAAACGCCCTATGCCGCCGCCATGAATGCCGGGGAACGTCTACGCGCTGCGGTTGCCAATTCACCGTTTGTCATCAATGACCCCAAGCTTGAACTGAACGTGACCATGAGCGTTGGGATTGCTGGTAGCGATGAAGGCCAAGAGACCTCGGAAGTCCTGTTCCGTAAGGCCGATGCTGCCCTTTACAAGGCCAAGGAAACAGGCCGCAATAAGGTTGTCGGCGATAAAGAAGTTTAATTTCTTGCTTCTTAGCTGATTGGGCTTTATTCCAACTGCCCAAGGATCTTTAAAATAATATGTCCAAAGCCGAACAAATCAAAGAAGTCGAACGCAGACGCACCTTTGCGATCATCGCCCATCCCGATGCTGGTAAAACCACGCTCACCGAAAAGCTGTTGCTGTTCGGCGGCGCAATTTTGCTTGCTGGCGCGGTAAAGGCACGTGGTGATGCGCGCCGCGCCCGCTCCGACTGGATGAAGGTTGAACGCGAACGTGGTATCTCGGTTTCCGCATCCGTCATGAGCTTCGAGTTCGATGAAAAAGCCTTCAACCTGTTGGACACCCCTGGCCACGAAGATTTCTCCGAAGACACCTATCGTACGCTCACCGCAGTAGACAGCGCGGTGATGGTGATTGACGGTGCGAAAGGTATTGAAACTCAAACGCGCAAATTATTCGAAGTGTGCCGCATGCGCGATATTCCCATCATCACATTCATCAACAAGATGGATAGAGAAGCACGCGACCCGTTCGATTTAATGGATGAGATTGAAAAAACCCTCGCACTGGATGTGACACCTGCCAGTTGGCCGATTGGTTCTGGCCGCGATTTTCTTGGCTGTTATGACGTTATTCGTGACCGTTTATTCCTGATGAACCGCAAAGGCTTTGCTGCCAAGATTGATGAAGGCATTAAATGCAGTGGTCTGGATGACCCGCAGTTGGCAGAACATTTGCCGGAAGAAGCCTTGGCCAAACTGCGCGATGATGTGAACATGGTGCGCGCCTTATGCAAACCGTTTGATAAAGACGCCTACCGTGAAGGGCATATGACACCTGTGTTTTTTGGCAGCGCGGTAAACAATTTCGGTGTGCGCGAGTTATTGCAAGGGCTTGCAGATTTCGCGCCATCCCCTCGCCCACAACCTGCCGCAGAACGCATTGTTAACCCGGAAGAAGAAAAGGTCACCGGTTTTGTATTCAAAGTGCAAGCCAATATGGACCCCAACCACCGCGATCGCATCGCATTCGTGCGCTTATGCTCTGGCCACTTTAAACGCGGCATGAAGCTGAAGCACATCCGCAGCGAAAAGACGATGTCGATTAATAACGCTGTATTATTCTTGGCACGGGAACGCGAATTGGCAGAAGATGCTTATGCTGGCGATATTATGGGTATTCCCAACCACGGCACGCTGCGTATTGGCGATACGTTAAGTGAAACCGAGATTTTACGTTATGTGGGCGTGCCCAGCTTTGCACCGGAAGTATTGCAGCGCGTGCATCTGGATGACCCGATGAAAATCAAACATCTGCGAAAAGCACTGGAACACTTCGCTGAAGAAGGCGCAAGTCAGGTATTCAAGCCACTCAGCGGTTCAGACTGGATTGTGGGAGTTGTTGGCCCATTGCAATTTGAAGTTTTAAGCGCACGCATAGAGACCGAATACGGATTGCCAGCAAAGTTTGAACAAGCAGGTGTTGAATATGCCCGCTGGGTTGAAGGCGACCCGCTTAAAATCAAAGCGTTCACCGATAAATACCGCATGTCACTGGCGGAAGATCATGATGGCGCTTTGGTATTCCTTGCACGTAATGCCTGGCATCTTGACCGCACCAAGGAAGAAAACCCTGATTTAGCATTCAACAAAACACGCGAGATGAATAAGGCTGCGGCCTAATTATTTTCCGTATCAGTCTTCAATCTCTTGCGGGACATAATCCGCAGCAGCTTTCTTCTTCCCCCGACTTCGCAGTATGATGATACCGACTATTGCCGAAATGAGCGAGCCACCCATAACGCCAAGTCGCACAAGATTATCCAGTTCACCTGATTTGAACGCCAGTGAGCCGATGAACAAGCTCATGGTAAAGCCGATGCCTGCCAAGATTGAAACAGCATAGAACTGGCGCGGGGTAACATCATGCGGCAATTGCGCCCACCCCATGCGAATGGCCAGTTTACCAGCCAAAACGATACCAATTTGCTTGCCAAAGAACAGCCCCATCATGATGCCCAGTGGCAGCTTGTTCAATAAATCAGACTCATTAATTCCAGTGAACGATAGCCCAGCATTCACCAACGCGAAGACAGGCATGATGAAAAATGCCGATAAGGGATGCAGCGAATTCTCCAGCTTATGCAGCGGAGATTTTTCTTTATCTTCATCCACCGGTATCATCAGCGCAAGCAACACACCCGCAATGGTCGGATGCAAGCCGGATTGGAGAATGGCTATCCACAGGAAAAAGCCCATCACCAAATATGGCCATATCTGTTTAATACGCAGCACATTGAGTGCCAACAGAACGAACATCACCACAATGCTGACAAAGAACGCATCAATGTTGAGCGGTTCGCCGTAAAATAGCGCGATGATGATGATGGCAATCAAATCATCGATGATGGCCAATGCTGTCAAAAACACCTTCAGCGACAGTGGCACATTCTTACCGCCCAGCGCCAGCAGGCCAAGCGCAAAGGCAATATCGGTGGCCGTGGGTATCGCCCAGCCTTGCCAATGTTCGGGGTAGCCTTTGTTGATAAACAAAAATATAAGCGCAGGCGCAATAACTCCGCCAATCGCACAGATGATTGGGAATGCGGCTTTGCTGAGCGTGCCAAGCTCCCCATGCATGAATTCACGTTTGATTTCCAACCCGACCAGCAGGAAGAACAGCACCATCAAGCCATCATTGACCCAATGGGCAATCGATAAATCAAGGTTAAGGAAATCGGTTTTAATTCCAACATGCATCTGCATAATGGACTGATAGCTTTCCGCGAAAATCGAATTCGCCAAAAACATGGCGAGCGCAGTTGCGAATATCAGAACAATGCTGCTGGAATATTGGCCGTGCAGGAATTTATTGATAAACCTTAGCGGCATTGATGCTTACGCCTTTAAGTTGTCGAGAGCCAAATCATCCATCAATTCATTCCATTCACGCTTGGAAAGACCACTATCAGCTTGCACCACTTTTTCGCCGCGAAGCATGCGTTGCACGATGCTTAGGCCAGTCGTCGAAATCTGCGCGCCGCCCATGCGGTATTCCTTGAATGCGGCATAGGTATGTGGGCACCAGCGTGACAGCACATCAATCATCGCATCCGCATATACGCGGATTTCGTATTGCGCGTGTGCATCAGCGCGAAGGCGCAGGAAGTGCATCAGATTATGCAAATCAACCTTCCAATACCATTGCGTATAGTAATTCAGCGTTAAATTCATGCGCGCCAATTCACGTGCGAAGCCTTCGCGGCCCACATCAATTACATTGCCCGCTTCGTCTTCATTCAGCATGTCTTTGTAATTGGCATAAACGCGTTCGCTGTCCTGACGGAGCAGTTCCATAACGCGGTTTGATTCAGCATCGTTCAACGTTTGGCCACGTCCCTGACGGTTCTGGGTGGATTGCACTGCCATTTGGTCGCGTTGCGGCAGATAGAATTCCTTATCCATAATCGAATAGCGTGCGGAGTATTCATTCACATTCGCGGTGCGGTGGCGGATCCATTGGCGTGCTACGAAAATCGGCAGCTTCACATGGAATTTAATCTCGCACATTTCGAATGGCGTGGAATGCCAATGGCGCATCAGATATTTGATAAGCCCTGCATCTTCGCTGACCTTCTTGGTGCCTTTGCCATAGGAAACCCGCGCCGCCTGCACAATGGCATTATCATCGCCCATATAATCGATGACGCGCACAAAGCCGTGGTCCAGCACCGGCATCGGTTCGTACAAAATCTCTTCCAAAGCAGGAACGGTGGCGCGGCGCGTAGGCGTGGTTTCGTTACGAATTTGTTCGATTTCGGAGCGTTGTTCGGCTGAAACGGGCATGGGAAATATCCAGAATAAGTTAAGAATCAATCACTCTAGTTTCTTGAGAATGGCGCCACTCGTCAAACACTTATGTCGTCAATCAATACAAGAAAAACACCGCGCAATTCATTGAAAGCATTGACTAAAATTCAGGCAGTTCAAAATAAACAATCCATTTGTAAAGGTTTTGTGGTATAAGGAGGACGCCAGTTCGCTGGCTATGGTGATAAACGCTGTACAGAATAAGCAGGACGGACCCGGGGGCGGTACCCGGCGCCTCCACCATATTGGCTCAGAAAGCGAGTACCCTTTGCAGTCGCGGTTGCGACACCATTTTTAAAAATGGGGGCGCAGAGCAGTCGCAAATGAACCAATAATTGGGGGCGAACTAGGATCGACGTATGTAGTAAAAGTACAGTTTTTGCTCGGCATGGTTCCGCCGTTATCGGGCTAACAACTACGGATGCCAACGACAACGTTGCTCCTCAAGCTGATGTAGCTCTAGCTGCTTAACCCTTTGGGGTTCGGTAGTTAAGCGAAACGCTTAGCGGTCCGGGGGCTACCGGGCAACAGAAAGCCCCCACTTTATTGTTTCAGCGACTGCTCTGTGCCCAATTTAAGAAATGGGGCACAACCGCGAGTGCTTAAATTCATGCGACAACTCTGGGCTTCGCCCAACCGTGACTGCTATTCCCCATCACCAGGGGCACGATCACGTTTTTGTTTTGTCTTACGCTTCGCTTTTGCAGGACGCTCAGGCGTAACTGCAGGTTGTACTGATGCTGGTTGCGTTGATGCTGTCAAAGCTGAAAAGCCCAAGCGCTTCTTCAATTTTTCGTTTTGTTTTGCATCAGGCTCATCACAACGCAACGTACCAAATGACACATTCGCAACGGTAGTAATCTTTGGATTGGTATCCCAATCTTTGAGGAAATAAAAATACCCGCTTCTCGTGTCATTAAAATCAAACACGCCTTTGGTAAAGCCAACCCCTTTGGTGCCATGCCCATAGGCGTTGCTGTAAAACGTAAAATATCCCTTATCCAGAATATGCCGCACTAAGGGTTGGCAGCCCGCTTCAACGTATAGTTGAATTTGTTTTTCTCGCCATTCAGCAAAATTATCGTGCGTTAATGGCTCGGAAAACAACCTTGGTGTTTGGAGCAACAATTCATCCCAGCTTGGGTCACCCGGATTACGTTCATAATCCCTTTTGCATTGCTGAAAGATTTTCCAGTTGGGCCAAATGATAATGCCTGCCGGTTCTGCCCAAATGGTCTTGGAGTCATCACTATAATCATCATCAAACGGGGAAGGCTGCGGTGCTCTTGCCATATTATATCCATAAAAAATGCCCTGATAATTAGCGATTATATATGTAGCGCAACGTGTCTCAACCCCTGCTTTGCTTTCATGTTACAAAGCTTTCTTGACTTAAACGCTTTATCAGGCGAAGAAGTTAAGAGTGATTAATTGAATATATGAATCTCTAGCCCCGTCTTTAAAATGTCTGATGAAGATTTACGTTATGATTTAATGGTTGAAGGCGCCCTGCGCCGCGTTGTTTCCGACACCCTGAAAATGGTTGCGGAACGCGGTCTTCCCGGCAGCCACCATTTCTATATTTCATTCCTTACTGAATTCGCCGGCGTGCAGATTCCTCCGCACCTGCACGAACAATATCCGAAGGAAATGACCATCGTATTGCAATACCAGTATTACGGGTTGGTTGTGACCGAAACCGGTTTCAGCGTGACGCTGAGCTTCAACAACATCAAAGAACGCCTGACCATTCCATTTGGTGCCATCACCACCTTTGCCGATCCATCGGTTAACTTCGCATTGCAATTCCAGACCATGGAAGATGGCGATGAAGACGATGCGTTTGATGACGACAGCGCAAATGAAGAAGTGAAGAAATCATCCGCAGCTAAGGATGATGGCGAAAAAGGCGTGGTAATCAGCCTTGATCAATTCCGTAAAAAGAATGCAACGACGGAAACCAAGGAATAGCTGCGCGTATAGCTACGCCGCTTTCTTCGTGAACTTCTCTTTGATACCGCCAACGAATTTGCCGAATTTCAACACATTTTCGATGCGTGCGCGCAGGAACGCTTTGGTGCTTTCAAATTCATCACTAACATCATCGAACCAATGATTAAGCGTTGCGGCATATACCCCCGATAGCAAAATGCGTTTGGTATAAAAATTATAATCCACCGAACGGTCGCCCGCTAATTTCCACATCGCATCTGCTGCGCCACCCAAATCGCGAAGGCCCCATGGTTTGTTCCACGGCAATAATTGATGGCCCGCTAAACGGCGCATCGCTTCACGGTGTGGCGTAAGCGTTTCAAGTCGCGCCATCACGCATCGATAAATCTTGTCACGAATTTTTGCGGTTTGAAAGTCTGCTTGTGCGGTGATCTTACGAACCATCTCCGCGTCTACCCATTGGTGCATCGCGCGGATGACATCCTGAATACCGCCGGGGAAATACGCGGCATAGGTGCCGGTTGGCAGCCCTTCCGATTCTTCGGCTTTTTCAAGGGCAAGCTTGGTCCAGCCTTCAAAGGGGACCTGCCGCAACGCAGCGTTTATAAGCATTTCTTTTGATAAATCTTGCATTCCCCATCCCTAGCACGGGCGGCAAAAGAAGCCAAACCTGAACAAAAACAGAACTTTACGCCGGTATATATTGCCAGCTTGCAATTTGGTGACGGGTTCATTAGTTTGCCCAGCTTCAAGAGGTTCGGCTCTTAAACCGACCAGAATTTATGTGTGTTAGAAACTCAGGAGACTGCTTTGCAAGTTAGCGTACGTGATAATAATGTGGACCAAGCGCTTCGCGCGTTGAAGAAGAAATTACAACGTGAAGGTGTGTTTCGCGAAATGAAGCTGCGTCGCTACTACGAAAAGCCATCTGAAAAGAAGGCACGCGAAGGTTCTGAAGCTGTACGTCGTCTGCGTAAGGTAGAACGTAAGCGCCGCGAACGCGAAGGTTTCTAGTATTTAATCTTTTATTGCTAGGTGAACGTCTGAAATGCCAGAGTTGACCATGCAAATTTCCAATCATCCTGTCTTAAGCGTTATCCTGCCTTGCCATAACGAGGCCGATAACCTCGACTTGCTATTCAGCCGTCTGGAAGCCGTTTTTGAAAAAATGGCCATCCCCTACGAACTCATTGCTGTGGACGATGGCAGCACAGATGATACCTATGCTCGCTTAGTGGCACATCATCAACGCAACCCGCGTATCATCACCATTCGCCTTGCCCGCAATTTTGGCAAAGAAAATACCGTAAGCTGCGGCCTTGCCCATGCACGCGGCAGAGCAGCCATTATCATGGACAGCGATTTACAGCATCCACCCGAAGTCATTCCCGAGCTGTATAAGAAATGGCAAGACGGCGCGCAGATGGTCTATGCCCTGCGCCGCAACCGCGATACCGACAGCGTATTGCGCCGTCAATTCAGCCATTTGTATTACTGGCTGTTCGATAAAATCGGTGACATCAAATTGCCGGAAGGCGCGGGCGATTTCCGTTTGCTAGATCGCCGCGTTATGGACGCTGTGAACGCATTGCCAGAACGCAGCCGTTTCATGAAAGGCCTGATGAGCTGGGTTGGCTTTTCAACCGCCAGCGTCGAATTCGATGTCGCCCCGCGCCACAAGGGGCAATCCAGCTGGTCGCCGATTGGCCTCATAAAATTCGCATTCGATGGCTTGCTATCTTTCAGCAGCATTCCACTCCGCATGTGGACTGCGATTGGATGTCTCGTCTCTCTGTTCGCGTTTCTTTACATGATAGTGTTGCTGGTGCAGACCTCCATCTTCGGGGTGGATGTGCCGGGTTTTGCCACCATCATGGTCAGCGTGTTGATGCTGGGCGGCATTCAATTGATTGGCCTTGGCGTATTGGCCGAATACATCGCACGTATCTTTGTTGAAGTGAAACAGCGTCCGCTTTATTTCATTGCCGAACAACAAGGCATTGATACCCAAAAGGACATACTGGCTAATGCTTCTGACCCCACCCTCTCCCGCCGCGCTCGATAAATACGCATCCAGGATATTCTGGGGCTTTGTCGTGCTCCATGTACTGTGCTGGACAATTCTGCCTTCGCTTTTCCAACCCAATGCACCCCTTGATACAGTCGAAGGATTTGTATGGGGCAATGAAATGCAATGGGGCTATTACAAGCACCCACCCTTACAAGCATGGCTGTTGCAATTCGTCACGCACATCTTTGGCAATTCCGGATTTGGGTATTTTGGCTTATCCGCACTGACAACCGGCATTGCCTTCTGGGCGATATATCGCACAAGTCGTTTGTTCACCACCCGCACCAAAGCATTAATTGCCACTCTGTTATGCGAAGGCATCGTCTATTTCAATTTCCTGTCTCCTGAATTCAACCCCAATGTATTGCAGTTGATGACGTGGTCTTTATCGGCTTACACATTTGCGAATGCCGTGTTACGCGGCAAATTAAAATACTGGCTGTTATTGGGCGTATTCTTTGCGCTTGGCGTTTATGCGAAATATTCAATCGCCTTGCTTGGCCTTGGGTTTTTCATTTTTACAATAACGCATCAAGAAGCACGGCGTTTCTTGGCAACATCCAAACCGTATCTGGCGGGATTAGTATTCGCCGCGCTTGTAACGCCGCATGCGCTTTGGCTTTTGGATCATGACTTCCTGCCCTTCACCTATGCATTAAGCCGCAGCGTGGAAGCCAAGGATTTGGCGGAACGGTTTTTCTTTCCATTCAAATTCACCATGTCGCAATTATTGGACATGGTGCCGATGATTTCACTGGTGATGCTGTTGCAGAACTTGAAATATCCAGCACCGCAACAAGCCCATCTACACCGCAAGATGCTGAACTATCTGGCGTTTGCGCCATTGGTGTTGAATTTCATTATCTCGCTGTTCACCGGGCATAAAGCACTCGATATGTGGGGCATGCCGTATCTAAGCTTCATTCCATTATGGCTTGTAGTGAATGCACCGCTGAATTATTCACTTAAATCACTCAAAACCTTTGGCATTGCATGGAGCTTTGTTTTTGTTATCGCGCTTGGTGCATTTTATTTCAGCGTTGCGATGGCACCATCCTACGGTCTTAAACCCATACGTGGGCATTTTCCTGGAAAGCAATTATCGCAAACGATGTTTGAAAAATGGGGTGAAGCAACAGATGCGCCGCTTACCTATATCGTGAGCGATGCATGGATTGGCGGGAATATCGCACTCTATGCACCTGAACTTGCAAAGCGCCCACATGTGTTCATTGATGGCAATAAGGCCATCAGCCCATGGATTGACATACATGATGTTGCTGCAAAAGGCGCGCTTGTTATTTGGCCGAGCAATTTGGCCAGACCAGCATTTTTAGATAAAAAGAATGTGAAAATAGAGACGACTCAACCCGCATGGCAAACTGTAACGAATGCGCCATCCCCCTCGCTCAACTGGGCGATTGTTCCTCCAAAGTAACTGGCCAAAGTGACTGGCCAAAGTAAAACCAAAACCGCATGATTACGTGGCAATCTGGTCATAGCCTTGCCATAATTCAAAGGCTTACTTTAAAGTGTAGAAACGAACACCCCCCAACCTATCTTTTGGAGATCCCGACAATGAAAACCCTAGCTCTCGCATTCACTGCAATGCTATTGGCAGCACCTGCATTCGCTGAAGATGTAGCCGCGCCTGTAACACCGCCAGCGCCTCCTCCACCAGCAATGATGCCTGCAGGCGCTCCTGCTATGGCACCGGCTCCCGCAGCAGTGGCGCCCGATGTTAAGGCTGACACCCAACAAATTCACGACACCACAAAAGTTATTCATGACAAGAAAGTTGACCGCAGGGCTGCATTGAAAGCTGGCGATAAAGCAGCCGCAAAAGAAGCTGGAAAAGAAATCCGTGACCTGAAAAAAGCTCGCCATAACTTGAAGAAGGAACGTCGTCACGATATTAAGGCGCATCGCGCTGGGCATTAAGCTTCAAGCTTATATATAGTATCAAAAACGTCAGGCCTCGGCTTGGCGTTTTTTTTACGCGTGTATATCCTGTCTCTTACATATCGATGTAACCAGCAAATATAGGCGCTATTAACTATACCCGCTTATGCTCAAGGTCTGTTTCATTCTCAAGGACTGGCGCATGGCCGATAACCAGATTCTAATCATCGAAGACACAAAAACCATGGCAGAACTTTATGCCAAATACCTGTTAACCCATGGTTACAATGTGGATATTGCGGATACTGGTCGCAAAGGACTTAGCATGATGGCCGAAATTGGCTACTCCGCAATCATCCTCGATTTGAATTTGCCCGACATGCACGGGATAGATATTTTGCAATACACGCAAATGACCATCCCAACCGTTCCGGTTATTGTTGTCACAGCTTATGGTTCATTGGGTTCGGCTGTGGATGCTATGAAACATGGCGCGTTCGATTTTATCATGAAACCGTTTGCCTCCGCGCGCTTAAACGCGACCGTCAAACTGGCCATCGACCACAGTAATTTGAAGCGAGAATTGCAGGAATTAAAAGATAACATGTTTGATAGTTTGAAAAATATGCCTAATACCGATGCAACGGCACACAGGTAATGTGATTCTAGCCATATTCGTGCCTCACAAACCCCTCCCCTTTATCACAAAAAGTGAATAGTCTGATGTGGTCTCCTCCCTTACAGGATTACCATGCACGTTATTCTCGTTTTGCTCTTCGCACTATTCTGTGTTCCTGCACACGCTGACGTAAAAGACGCTCACGGTGTTGCGTTACACGGTTCCCCGAAATATCCGGCTGATTTCAAGCATCTTGATTACGTGAATGTGGATGCGCCAAAGGGCGGCGAAATCCGCATGGCCGTCATTGGTGGCTTTGATACGCTAAACGCATATATTCTAAAGGGAGAGCAAGCCGCTGGCCTAGGCACCATCTATGAGACACTGATGGAAAGCACTAATGACGAGCCAAACAGCGCTTACGGCTTGCTGGCACAAAGCATCAGCTACCCCGATGATAAATCATACGTCTCCTTCAAACTGCGCCCTGAAGCCAAGTTCAACGATGGCACCCCTGTTACAGTGAACGATGTCATCTGGAGCTTTAATACGCTTAAAGCCAAGGGCCATCCTTTCTATCGCAGCTATTACCGCGAAGTTGCAAAGGTTGAAAAAATCGGTGAGCATGAAGTCAAATTCACCTTTACGAAGCCCGGCAACACCGAATTGCCCATGATTATGGGACAATTACCGATTTTGCCAGAGCATGATTGGGTAAAACGCAAATTCGAAGAAACCACATTGGAAAAACCGATTGGCAGCGGCCCATATCAAATCGAAAGCTTCGAACCCGGCCGAACCATCACCTATGCTAAAGTTAAAAATTACTGGGGCGCACATCTACCACTCAATGTAGGACGCTATAATTTTGATCGCATGCGCTATGATTATTACCGCGACCAGACGGTTGCACATGAAGCATTCCTTGCAGGAAAATGGGATTTCAAACTTGAAAACGTTGCCAAGAACTGGGCAACCGCCTATAAAGCCCCCGTTGTAAATAACGGGTTAGTTAAAAAGGAGGAAGTCCGCAACCAATTGCCGCAAGGCATGCAGGCTTTTGCCTATAATCTGCGTCGCCCTATTTTTCAGGATATAAAAGTGCGTGAAGCATTGGCTTATGCATTCGACTTTGAATGGTCAAATAAATCGCTCGCCTTTGGCGCATATCATCGGACATCCAGCTATTACGAAAACTCCGAACTGGCAGGCCATGGCTTGCCAAGCGCGGAGGAACTGAAAATCCTCGAGCCTTACCGCGGACGCATTCCAGAACGCGTGTTTACAGAAAGCTATGCGCCGCCCAAAACTGATGGTAGCGGCAATAACCGTGACAATATGCGTAAAGCACAGGCATTGTTGAACGAAGCGGGATGGACATTGAAGGATACGAATTTGGTGAATGCCAAGGGCGAGCCATTCAAATTTGAAATTCTGATTGATAGCCCCATGTTTGAACGCTGGATTCAACCCTTCATCCGCAATCTTGAAAAACTTGGCGTCAAAGTTGATTTGCGTATTGTCGATACCGCACAATATCAAAACCGCATGAATGATTTTGCATTTGATATGATTATTCAGGTGTTCCCGCAATCCATCTCCCCTGGCAATGAACAGCTTGATTTCTGGGGCTCATCCAGAGCCGATATTCCGGGCAGCAAGAATATCTGCGGTATCAAGGACAAGGTGGTGGATGAATTGACCGATAAGCTTATCCATGCCAAAGACCGTGTAGAGTTGGTGACCATCACCAAGGCATTGGACCGAGTGTTGCTGTGGAACTTCAATGTTATTCCACAATGGCACACCAAGAGCTATCGCATCGCGTATTGGGATATTTTTGGCCGCCCCGCTATCAACCCGCCCTATGGCCTTCCGGTCACCGAAACATGGTGGATTGATGATACAAAACTTGCCAAGATGAATGCCACTGGTAAACGCGCAAAATAAAACCTTATGCTGAATTATCTTCTTCGACGCCTATTCCTGATTATTCCGACATTGTTCGGGATTATGGTGCTGAACTTTCTGATTGTGCAGGCAGCCCCAGGCGGGCCTGTCGAGCAAGTGATTGCCAAGCTGCAAGGCAACAGCACAGAATCCACCGCACGCATCAGCGGCAGTGGCAGCGATAATATGCAGGCCATGCAGAACCCCGGCGAAAAGCTGATGACCAATACGGCGTCCGGCGGGTCTTCGCGTTATAAAGGTGCACAGGGGCTGGATCCAGAATTCATCAAGGAATTGGAAGTACAGTTCGGCTTTGACAAGCCGATGCACGAGCGTTTTTTGCTCATGATAAAAAATTATATCACCTTCGATTTCGGCAAAAGCTATTTCCGTGACCAAAAGGTCATCGATTTGGTCTTAGAAAAAATGCCTGTGTCCATTTCATTAGGGCTTTGGACAACTTTATTGATTTATCTCATCTCCATTCCGCTTGGCATTCGTAAGGCTGTAAAAGATGGCAGTAATTTCGATATATGGACCAGCACCGTCATCATCATCGGCTATGCTATTCCAAGCTTTCTGTTCGCGGTATTGCTGGTGGTGGTATTCGCGGGCGGGCGCGTCTTTGACTGGTTTCCGCTGCGTGGGCTCGTTTCCGATAACTGGCAAGATTTGAACTGGCCACAACGCATTCTGGATTATTTGTGGCATATCACCCTGCCGGTCACCGCGATGGTCATCAGCGGTTTTGCTAGCCTAACCATGCTGACCAAAAACTCCTTCATGGATGAAATCAGCAAGTTATATGTAACAGCGGCACGCGCCAAAGGACTATCCGAAAAACAAGTGCTGTATGGCCATGTGTTCCGCAATGCGATGCTGATTGTAATTGCCGGCTTTCCGCATGCCTTCATTTCGATTTTGTTCACTGGCTCCCTGCTGATTGAAGTCATCTTCTCACTTGATGGGCTTGGTTTACTGGGTTTTGAATCTGCGATTAGCCGTGATTATCCGGTGATGTTCGCAACACTCTATTTCTTCACGCTGCTGGGCTTGATCCTCAATATCATTGGAGATATGACCTATACCGCCGTTGATCCGCGCATTGATTTTGAAAAGCGGGACACCTAAGTGATGATTAAGCTGTCTCCTTTAGGCGAACGCCGTTGGCAAAATTTCAAAGCGAATAAGCGTGGCTTTCATTCATTATGGATTTTTCTGGTGCTGCTTGCGCTCAGCTTACTGGCTGACGTTATCGCGAATGATAAGCCGCTAATTGTTTCATACGAAGGTGGATTGTATTTCCCGACTGTTCAGCAATATCCCGAAACCACCTTTGGCGGCGAGTTCAAGACCGAAGCCGATTACCGCGACCCCTTCGTTGCGGGCAAGATTAAAGAAAAAGGCTGGGCGGTTTGGCCACTCATCCCCTATTCCTACAATACCATCAATTATAATCTCAGCGTGCCTGCACCATCGCCGCCATCCATCGATAATTGGCTGGGCACGGATGACCAAGGGCGTGATGTCTTTGCGCGGCTTATCCATGGGTTCCGTATATCGGTTCTGTTCGGCCTTACCCTGACCTTCTTTTCATCAATTGTGGGGATTGCGGCTGGCGCGATACAAGGCTATTTCGGCGGCACACTTGATTTAATTATGCAGCGTTTTATTGAGATCTGGTCGGGCATGCCGACGCTGTTCCTGCTAATTATCATGTCATCCCTCGTGCAACCAAATTTCTGGTGGCTGCTCACGCTGCTTTTATTATTTAGCTGGATGCATCTGGTAGGCGTCGTTCGCGCGGAATTCCTTCGTGCGCGCAATTTCGATTATGTAAAAGCCGCCCGTGCATTGGGTGCAACTAATTTGACGATTATGGTTCGCCATATGCTGCCCAACGCGTTGGTTGCAACTATCACCTATTTGCCGTTCATTTTGAATGGGGCGATTACAACTCTTACCGCGCTCGATTTCTTAGGCTTTGGTCTCCCGCCCGGCTCACCTTCACTTGGTGAGCTACTCAATCAGGGTAAAAATAATCTGCAAGCACCGTGGCTGGGCATTACGGCGTTCATCGTGCTATCACTGCTGCTTAGCCTGCTGATTTTCATTGGTGAAGCGGTGCGCGATGCGTTTGACCCACGCAAGAACAAGGTGGGAGCATGAGCTTGTTAGAAATCAAAGACCTGAACATCCGCTTCAACAGCGGCAAAAGCGCAGTATATGCCGTGCGCGGCGTTTCATTCAGCATCAATAAGGGTGAAGTGGTTGCGCTGGTTGGGGAGTCTGGTTCGGGTAAATCCGTAACCGCTCTTTCTATCATGCAGTTATTGCCGAATGCGGCGAATATCATCGGCGGCAGTATTAAATTTAATGACAAGGAATTACTTGGCAAATCCGAAGAAGAAATTCAAAAGCTGCGCGGCAATGATATTTCGATGATTTTCCAAGAACCGATGAGCGCGCTGAACCCGCTGCACATCGTTGAAAAGCAGATCGCTGAAGTCGTGATGCAGCATAAGGGTATCAGCATGGAAGCTGCGCGTCCGCGCGTTCTGGAACTGCTGGAACTGGTGGGCCTGCCCAACCCTGCACAATGGTTGACACGTTACCCGCATGAATTATCTGGCGGGCAACGTCAACGCGTAATGATTGCAACGGCCCTTGCCAACGACCCTGATTTATTGATTGCCGATGAACCCACCACCGCATTGGATGTCACCATTCAGGCGCAGATTTTGACGCTGCTCAAAGATTTGCAGAAAAAACTTGGCATGGCGGTGTTACTCATCACCCATGATTTGGGAATTGTGCGGCACATGGCGCAGCGCGTTTGCGTTATGCAGCATGGATTATTGGTAGAACAAGGTAATGCAGCAGAATTATTTGCAAAACCACAACATCCCTACACCAAGCATTTGCTGGATAGCGAGCCAAAGGGGTTAGCCGTACCGGTCGCAGCAGATGCGAAAGAAATTTTGAATACACAGCATTTGAAGGTCCATTATCCCATCCGCAAGGGCTTGCTGAAACGCATCGTCGATTATGTGCGAGCAGTGGATGATATCAGCTTCACACTGCGTACTGGCGAGACATTGGGCGTTGTTGGTGAGTCCGGCTCAGGCAAGACAACCCTTGGTATGGGCGTGTTGCGTTTAACACGTGCCACGGGCACTGCAGTATTCATGGGACAAAATATCCTCACAATGAACCACAAGGAATTGCGCCCACTGCGCCAACGCATGCAACTGGTATTCCAAGACCCCTATGGCAGCTTAAGCCCACGTCAAACCATTGGTGCGATTATTGGCGAAGGGCTCAGCATCCATAACATTGGCACGCAGCAAGAGCGTGATGCACAGATTGCCGCGATATTGAACGAGGTTGGGTTGGAGCCCGAGATGCGCCACCGCTTCCCGCATGAATTCTCCGGCGGACAACGTCAACGCATCGCAATTGCGCGTGCGCTTATATTAAAACCTAAATTAATTGTGCTGGATGAACCCACATCAGCCTTAGATCGTTCCGTACAAGCGCAAATCATCGCGCTGCTACGGGATTTACAAGCCAAACATTCGCTCAGCTATATCTTCATTAGCCATGATTTGCGCGTTATCCGCGCCATGTCGCACAATGTACTGGTGATGCAGCATGGAAAGATGGTTGAAACCGGCACATCGGAAAACGTGTTTAACAACCCGCAGCAGGAATACACGAAGAAGCTGCTGGCGGCGGCGCTTAGTTAAATAACGCGCGCTAAGCGACGAACGCCCGTAATCGCGCTTCCGCGCCCTACTACATCCGCTAATGGTTCAACCACCACACAGCCATGATAGGCATTAGCATGCAGCAGTGCGGCCGGGTCGGTCATGATGCCGACATGCCCGGGGAAGAACACAAAATCCCCTCGATGCAGCTTGGAGATATCTGCAACCGCTTCGCCAAGGCCTGCGGCCTGCATATCGCTGTCGCGCGGGCAGGCTATCCCCGCCGCTTCGCAGGCAATCTGCACAAGCCCAGAACAATCAAGGCCAAGCGATGTATTCCCGCCCCACAAGTACGGCATACCCAGCATGCGGCCAGCGGTGAACACGATGTCGCGTTCCTGCCAGTCGTTTAGCGGTGTTAGATGATGCGCGTGGATGAACCCACCGCTTTTGAGCTGGTAGAATTTGTCATCGCCCCAGACTACTTCCACACCACTAAAAAACGTGAGTGTGTCAATCGGCGGGTCTTTAATGGATGGATTGGGAAATAAAAAGCTGTGCTGTTTTTTAATGCGGTGCGTTGGTGCAGCCGGTTCTTCAGAAAAACCATGCATCATCACATAGCCAACATACCCGTCGCGGCCACATTGCCCCCATAGCCAATCGCCCCTATGTTCAAACGACGTGAACACATCGCCATAGCGAAGCTGCGAGACTTGTTCGGATTGAAAATCGGGTTCTTTATGAAGTGCGGCAAGGCCGTTATAGAGCCATAGCTTTTTGCCAGCCACGTATCTTGGAACAGCCACAAGACCACGCAAGCTGTCTGCAGCTATATCAGTGCGATATGGATGGATGCGTGGATCAAGCGAGGCCCCATGATTACCCATGGGTGACCTTTATGCGGCTTGAGCTTCGCCGTCTGCTGCTGCTTCGTCTTCTTTAGCCATTTCAGCAAGCTCAAGGAAGATGGAAGGTTTCAATGATTCATCAGCCGTACGGTTGGCTTCCTGAATGCTTTGAACGAATTCAACAAGGAATGCAGAACCTTTAACGGTACGTTGCACTAAAACGTTACGCTTGTCCTTTTCATCACGGCGGCGTTTTACGAAATCGAGTTCGCCTAATCTATCGAGCGCACGGCTGATAGCAGGCTTTGAAATGTTAAGATAGCTGGCGAGGCCACGGACCGTATGAGGCCCCTCCTCTAAATATACAGTCAGCATCAAGGCCATTTGGCGAGCGGAAAGGTCTGGGCCCTTACTACGCACGCCGGTTACTAAGACTTTACGCCACACATTGAGCGCACGAACATCTAAATTCACGTTAGCAACTCCGGTAAAAATGACTAGATAGGTATTGAATCGGTTAGTGACTGTAGTGTGCGTTGCATTTGTTAAAACTGCAAGAGGTCGTGTTAATGATTTTGGCAAGTGTGACTTTTGCGCCCAAACATATGAAACGACACGCAATAATTGCTTTAAGAAAACAGCCTAACGCGTTGTTACGAATCAAGAATTACGGAGTTTCTGCAGTGCAGGCTACATTCGGCTTATTACCTTGGTCGATATAGCAATAGCTGACATAGCCGGTATTGACGTTGACCCGAAAGACGCCCGCTGCGGCAGTAGGGTTACTATGTTGCATCAACATGTATGGACCAGGCGTTGTACGTCCTGTTTGTGCAGCACGCGCTTCTCCATATAGGAAAACGCCGAGCACAGCGATAACAACCGCGCATAGACCAAATATATATGGAGTGAATTTCGATGATAAGAACGACATGAAGCCTCCTGCATAGTGTGAGGAGACAAAGTATAAACCTGTATTCGGAGGTGCGTTAGTGATTCAGCTTAGCTAGCTTTTTGTTCTAGCGGCGGCTCTACCAATTGGTCTTGGCGAGCCTTCCATTCCATCAGGAAATGAACTGCTTCGTTGTAATCATCACTCTTGAGATCTTCAACGCGTGTTAGATTGAACGAATCGAGGAATGTCTTTTGCAATTCTTCAACTGAACTGTCGGTTTCAACTGCAGTGTATGCCAACAAACTGAGCAACGACATTTGTTCGGATTTATTGATGGTTTTGTGACCACGCAATAACCAGCGCATAACATCAAAGCGGTCAAAACGACCAAAGCGACTTTTTAGAATGTCTTCAAGTGAGTTAGCCATACTTCCTTATCCACCACGTTTATTTTTCGATTACGTTTAGTCTTAACTGAACAAACTGTATCACAAAAAAAGTCGGAAATTTGAAAGTAATAACGCTATTAACCCAATTAAAAAGCTATTGATCCAAGCGTGTTAAAACGCTGATTAATTAGCCTTGGCGAGCTTTATAGCGCTTCTTTAATTTATTGATGATGTATACGCGACCCTTACGACGCACCAAGATGCAATTCGCATCGCGCTTACGTAGGCCCTTTAATGAATTAGCGATTTTCATAATCTTATCCTTATATTCTTCACAAGCGCAGGAAACTAGTGGATTGGCAGGCTAGAAGTCAAGCAAAACCGCGATAAATTTAATAGTGTTAGAATAGCTACAATCCGCTGTTTTCGACCCTAGAATCCCCTTGGAATCAAAGGAATCGATAACAATGCGGATTATGCTGCGGTACGGTAATAATGGTTAAACGTTAGATTAACCTTTTAGGCCTAAACTGTGGATAAGTGGGGCTAAAAGCGTTAACTCATCGAAACGTCAAACGCCACATTAGGGTAACGGGATTTCAAAATCCCACATCCGGAAGGAGAACGGCGATAAATAATCGCTTTGATCTCAACACTGAAAAAGAACTAGCGCAACGCGCAGGCCAATCTTTTGTCCCAAAATCTGAAAATTCAGAAATCACATTAAATCCAAGAACAAATTCAAATCGCAGTATTACATCTCGCGATTTTACACCGTTCACATTCAACATGAGTGCGGCTTATGTTGCGTCTGAAACACCCACCCCACACCTCACAACAAGGAGTACTGTATATGGGTAAACGCTCGGATAAATTCCAGAGTAATAAACGTGGTGCAGAAAGCAGAAAATCTTCGAATGTAGAAGTTCTGTTTAATCAGAAGTGGTCGCCGATAAAGGAAGACGAAGATCGTCGCGATCAAAGTTACATCCGCAAGATAAAGCCGCAGAACAATAACCAAGCACGATTGATGGAAGCTCTTGCAACGCATAACCTGACCCTTGCAGTTGGTCCTGCGGGTACGGGTAAAACCTATCTTGCCATCAGCGCCGCGGTTGAAGCGCTGGAAGCAGGAACCGTTGATCGCATCATCCTCTCACGCCCCGCAATTGAAGCAGGTGAAACCATCGGCTTCTTGCCGGGTGATTTGCAGGAAAAGATGGCCCCCTATCTTCGCCCGCTCTACGACGCATTAAATGACCGGATTGGCGGGAAGCGATTGAAGCAGCATTTGATTGATGGCGCGATTGAAATCGCTCCTATCGGTTACATGCGCGGACGTACCCTCAACAACGCCTTTGTGGTGATTGATGAAGTACAGAACTGCACCTATGTGCAGCTCAAGATGCTTCTGACCCGCCTTGGCTGGCATTCCACCATGGTGCTGACAGGCGACCCCGACCAAAGCGATTTGTTGCCGGGCATGTCTGGCTTTGCCGATATTGCTAAAAAACTGGATGGGGTTAAGGGCATTGCGGTTGTGCAACTGGAAGCAACCGACGTGGTTCGTCATCCTCTCGTTGCCAGCATGCTAACCCGCATCTAATCAAGGGGTATTATCGGTTTAATGGGATGACGGCTGCATAGCCATTGCTGGGCATATTGTCTTGGCGTATCGGTTCTGTCACTACGACATCGTGCTTTGGCTGTGGGGTTGTTTTTGCTTCCAAATTTCTGGAAACAGCGTCCATATCCGCTTCATCATCAAATGATAATACTGCGCGGCATGGTTTTAAATTATCAACACTTGGCAATTCAATCCGTCTTCCCGTCCGTGCATCAATCAACGGAAAACCAATCGCATCAAAATTTTTCAATTTTGCATGTTCACAAACAATAACTTTTAATCTGTCTTCCGCATCAACCTTATCCAGCTTTGATAAATCGGCCATCACGCCGGTTGATACCACCAAATCTTTTACATCACGGAACACAGCAATCAGGTGACGCAAAGCATAGGGCGCGAAGCCACGAATTTTGCGCGCGTCATACTGCATATCAAATAACCGGATTTTGCCATTGCTGACATTCATACGCGCGGTAATGGCACCAAAATATTCATCGCCTTCTATGAATTCCATGGTGAATTGCTGCTCGCCATCAGGCCTGTGACTGTCATCAAAATGAAACTCCGTGCGAAGCGCATTTGGGATACCCGGCAAAGCCTTGTGTCCTATGGCTTCTAAATCGACAGGTTTATGCACCGCAACTTCGGCAGCAACACTGAATTGCGCCCGAATAAGCTTATCAATTGGTTCGACTGGGCGCTGTTCAGGGACAGCTTTTAATTGGCTTAAGGACATATGATTTAAAAAGTTAATTTGTAATTTTATGTCCCTATTCTAACCGCATTTAGCGAAAGTAATTAGCTTCACGCAGGGGTTACTGGCGTTTACACCATCTATTAACCGCTTAATATTATTGCTAATCTATCGAACCGTAGGATTCCAACCGATGAGCTGCACATGAAAACCGAGCTGGATAAAAAAATCAAAGCGTTTGAAAAAACACGCGCGGATGATAAAGCCTCCATGTTTCCCAAATCATCCGGTGCCAATGCAGGCCGCGCAGGATATGAATTCCTGATTGCGACGCTGTTCTTTGCAGGAATTGGCTTTGTCATCGACATGCAATTGGATACGACGCCGTGGGTTACCCTTTCCCTGTTCTTTATCGGTTTTGTCACCGGCATTTATAATGCATGGCGCGTAATGAACGTAGATGGGGAGAAAGTGGGCGCCAAATATAAAGCCCCCCCCAAATCGGAGCTTGGCAGCCATGATATCAGCATGCCCTTGGGCCGAAAAGACGATGACGGCGAAAACCAACCCTAATCAAAGCCGCGGCATCCCTTAATAAGCTCAAAATAGCCCAATAAATAAGGCGGTTTTTGCGCCAGCTTTTTTGCCCCCTTTTCCATTTGACATTGTCTCCGTTCTTTCCGATAAGAAGCGCGGTTTTTGATTCATCTTTTTCACGATTTACCCCGCCGTCCAATAATGAGTTCACCTCTCCATCAATTCGAGATTCACACCATTTTGCCGCTGAACGTGGCGGGTTATGACGTTTCGTTGACCAATTCTTCCGTGTTCATGATTTTGGCGGTGCTTTCGGCAACCCTCTTTTTTGTATTCGGCATGCAAAAGAAGGCGCTTATTCCGGGGCGCTTTCAATCGGCAGCAGAAATGCTGCACAACAGTGTAGCGAATATCGTGAGCGATACCGCCGGTGAAAATTCAAAGCCGTACTTCCCGCTCATCTTCTCGATCTTCATTTTCATTTTATTTTGCAACTTGCTGGGCATGATCCCGTTCAGCTTTAC
>CAZMQI010000015.1:0-41615 GCA_964568585.1 uncultured Rhodospirillales bacterium | reverse complement strand
CGCCAAGTTGATGCAATGGCGCAAAATCAACTGTGCGGGATGCAACGACAATGGCAAATCAAGATTGCGGATGATGGTCGCTTGCCGCGAGAATACCGAGGACGCCTCGGTGATACAGGCCGACATGAACTGCCACAAAATCAGACCGGTGGTTAAAATTGGAACGAACGTCTCGCGCTTCATATGCAGCAATTCGCTCCAGATGAAACCGAATGCGAAGATACTGATGGCGGTGCCAAGCGTAATCCATAGGGGACCCAGCACGCTGCGCTTATAACGTGCACGCACGTCGCTCCATGCCATATACAACACTAGGTGCGGTAGCTTGAACGTTCTTATGATATCTGCAATTCCGTCACGCATCAAAGCCATCACAGTTTAGTAAGGTTCATAAGCAGCTTGTAAATCCGACGCAACACCGCTTTGACAAAACGTTTGACGCCACGGTCATTAATCGAATACCAGATTGTTTCATGCGAGCTAGGCAAGCTGATGATGTTAGTATAAGGCTTATCCGCAACATGCGCCTTGGTCTTGGCAATGAATTTACCGAGATCTTCCCAATATTGCTTATAGCTTTTCAAGTAATTCTGCGCGCCTTGCGCGACGGTTGCTTTGGCGCGTGCGATTTCCTGCGGGTCTGTGCCCCACGCATAACCATCCTTGCCGATTTCTTTCAGCGCAATCATATCCGTCAGATGCTCATTGGGTAAAAATACGACCGGGCAGCCGCATAGAACCGCTTCAATCGCCAAAGCTGTATTCTCGTAAACATAAAATAGCTCGCTGCGGCGGAATATATCGGCAATTTCTTGCGGGCTTTGTGAATCCGGCTTATCCCGCGTGATTTCAATGCTGTCCTTGGTGATATCAAACAATTTGCCTTTATGCGCGACTTGATATTTATCGGCATAAAAACATGTGCCACTGCGCTTTTGTTTACCTTCTGGCGGATAATACGTGCGGGTATCGATTGCAGGTAGGAATAAAATATTGGCCTTGTCTCTCGTATGTGCAGCCAATACTTCGCCATAGCTGAAGCATAATTCATTATCTGCATATATTTTGTCGCCGCCAAGCAAGCCGGGAAAATTCAATACGTAACGCACAACGCATGGGCTTCCAAAGGGGTTTCCTGCGACGGTTTCTGCATAAACCATAATTGGCGTGAGCCCGCGTTCATAATGGCTTTTAGCAATATCGGCGTTCAATACCGGCGTCAATAAATCAGGGCCAATCTGGTTGCTGCGCCAAGGCATTGCAGGATACAACAACACGTACGCCGTGTGACCCAGACGATTTAAGCTGTGGCACAGTAAATGTAACACACGGATACCCGCCGATGTACGCACATATGGTGGCGCAACAATGTAATATGGGTTTGAAGCCGCAGGATAAATACTTTGTTCGTCGGAAAGTTGCACAGTCAGTTACACGATTATTTGATAAGGCTAGCAAGATAGGCGGCAGTGTCCTGAATTTGCACATTAATACCGCGTAATGTCAATCCGTGACTGTCCATCATACGTAGGAACTGACTGGCATCGCCTACATAAACATCGTCCTTATCGGTAACGATTTCGGGACGTTGTATTGGGGTCTCTGGTTTGCCCATCACCTCGCGGATTTTTTCAGCTAACTGCGATAGTTCAACCGCGCTAGTACCTGCTGTATCGAATACCGGTACATCATCTTTTAGTGATTTCAACAACATTGAAAAGCCAAGCGAGCCCAAATCGGCCACATGGATATATGAACGAAACACGCGGTGTGGTGCGCGAATGATAATTTCTTTACCGCCCATGCACGATGTGATCATCGATGCCAATGCATAGAGTTCAATCTTGTTGATGAATGGCCCTGAAAGATTAAACAGCCGCGGGATGCACACCGGCATGTTTTTTTCTTTGGCGATTTTTAAAAACCGTTCTTCATCCTGATGCTTCATCACGCCATAGGGATTGGCAATCATATCATCGTCTAATACGTGCGTTCCCTTCTTATATACTGCGCCAGATGATGGCATGAATAAGCCGCGCGCATCGCTGGCTTCAATCGCCGCTGCAACGGCATCGCTTATCACTTTATTGCCTGCGATGAATTCGTCTACACTTTGACCAAGCAAACGGTCTTTGGTCAGGAAGGCGCAGTGGAAGAACAGCTTTGGCCCCGCTTCAAGGCCATGGATATGCTCCAACAACAAGCATGGAATAGTGCGCCCAGAACGTAATTGTAAATCACGGGCAGATGAACCGAATACCGAAACGCGCTTCAATAAATCATCACCCAGCGCGCCATCCAGCATCTCGAGTATGGCTTGCCCCATCCACCCGCCACCGCCGGTGAGGACGATTTCACATGCGCTGGCGCGCACGAGTTCCGCAATGGCATTAGGGAAACGAAGGAATTCCCCAGAGCCTTCTGAGGAAACAGACATTACGCCTTACCGCCGCTTTTGATAAACGTGCCAATGGTATCAATGATGTAATCGTTCTCAGCATTGCCAAGACCGGGATATACACCAATCCAGAACGTATCGCGCATCACTTTGTCGCTATTTGGCGTCTCGCCATGCACACGGTAAGGCCGGTCCTTCATGTAAGGCTGACGCAACAAATTGCCACCGAACAATAAACGTGTACCGATTTTCTTTTCATTCAGATAAACCAACAATTCATCGCGCTTGAATGGCGCATTGTCCTGCATCGAAATCGGGAAACCGAACCATGACGGGTCGGATTTCGGCGTTGCTTCCGGCAAAATCAGGATATCTTCGAACTGCTTCAAACCGGCTTTCAGATAGGTGAAATTCGCGCGGCGTTTGGCCACAAAATCATCAAGACGATCAAGTTGTGCATAACCCACAGCAGCCTGCATATCGGTGATTTTCAGATTATAGCCAATATGTGAATAGGTATATTTATGGTCATAACCAAATGGCAAATCGCCAAGCCTCCATCCAAAGCGCTTCTTGCAGGTATTATCCATACCCGGCTTGCACCAGCAATCACGGCCCCAATCGCGAACCGATTCCAGAATACGCTTCATCACCGCGCTATTGGTATAGACAGCGCCGCCTTCACCCATGGTGATGTGATGCGCTGGATAGAAGCTGACCGTGCCAATATCGCCGAATGTGCCGACCATCTTGCCGTTATAAGTTGCGCCAAGCGCATCACAGCTATCTTCAATCACATATAAATTATGTTTCTTGGCAACCGCCATCACCGTATCAAGATCAAACGGGTTACCAAGCGCATGCGCGACCATAATCGCACGGGTCTTTGGAGTAATCGCTGCTTCAATCAATTCAGCGCGGATATTATAGGTTGGAATATCCACGTCAATGAATACTGGCACCAATCCATTTTGGATAAGCGGATTGATGGTGGTGGGGAAGCCCGTCGAACATGTAATCACTTCATCGCCAGGCTTGAGTGCCTTTGCGCCAAGCAAATGACTGGTCAGCGCAGTTGCAGCGAGTAGGTTCGCGGAAGAACCGGAATTGCAGGTCAACACTGCATTCACGCCAAGAATTTTTCCAAAGCGTTCTTCAAACATATCGTTGTAGCGACCCGTAGTGAGCCAGAACTCCAATGCGCTGTCGACCAAGGTTGTCATTTCAGCGGCACCATACACGCGGCCTGACACAGGGACAGGTGACTTGCCTGCCGTGAATGGTTTTGGTGCATGCGCCAGTTCCGCATATTTTGCGGTCAGCTCCAGAATCTGCGTGCGTAGCGCTTCAGCTTCGCTGCTTTCATTTGCAAATTGCGGGGAAGGAAATTTTTTAGCGGCAGCAGAATTACTCATTTCGTCTTTCCTATTTATTTAAAATTATTTAGATACAGCAGCAAGCAGGCGGCCAGCAACATGGGGGGAACATTTGTCTTGATAGGCTTGAATTTGTGCCACTGTCACGGCGTTCATATTGGCACCTTCCAGTTGTGCCTTATACCATTCAACGGTCATGGCCAAGGCATCACGCAACGCAAGACGCGGAACCCAGCCAAGTTCGATACGTGCTTTGCTGCTATCGAGACGCAACAAGGTTGCTTCATGTAGACGGCGCGCATCAGGGGTGATTTCAAGACCAGCTTTAAAACCCCATAAATCGCACACGGTATTGGCAACATCGCCAACACATACTTCACTTTCGCTTTCGGGGCCAAAATTCCATGCTTCGATTTGTGTCGGGCGTTTTTCCCACAACACTTCCACTGCGCGAAGATAGCCCGATAATGGCTCCAGCACATGTTGCCATGGACGGATGGCGCCCGGATTACGAATAACTGGTTTTTGTCCGCGTGCCACTGCCGCGATAATATCAGTCATCAACCGATCACGTGCCCAATCGCCGCCGCCAATCACATTACCGGCACGGGCAGATGCAACAACGCGTTCACCCTTGTTGAAATAGGAGTGACCATAGGATGATACGACCAGTTCCGCGCAACCTTTACTGCTACTATATGGGTCATGGCCGCCCATCGGGTCACCTTCGCGGTATGGCCAGATTTGTTCGCGGTTTTCATAACATTTGTCAGTTGTAATCACCAAGGTCACTTGCGCGGATGGTGTATGACGCACCGCTTCAAGCACGTTCACGGTACCCATCACATTAGTGGAATAGGTTTCAACAGGTTCGTCATAGGATAAACGTAAAATCGGCTGCGCCGCCAAATGCAATACGATGTCCGGTTTAAAATCCTGAACTGCATCGGTTAATGTCTTTGCATCACGAATATCACCGATTTGGTGAGCAACCGCGCCTTCGACATTCGCCAGCGTGAATAAATTGGGGACTGTTGGCGGTTGCAATGAATAGCCATGCACCACTGCGCCCATTTGCCCCAGCCACAACGCAAGCCAGCCGCCCTTAAAGCCAGTATGACCCGTCAGGAATACGCGTTTACCGCGCCAAAAATCCTTATCGGGATTGATGCCAGCAGTTTTCATGCTCATGCAAAACGTCGCTTTCCGTTTGGAATTTCTTTGGGTGCTTCGTCATTCCAAACTTTCCATGGGGCTTTATTCTTTTCCCACATCGCATCCAGATGATTGCGATCACGCAAAGTATCCATCGGCTGCCAGAAACCATGATGCTCGAATGCCATCAGCTGGCCATCCTTCGCGATGTTTTCTAACGGCTCGCGTTCCCATGGCATGTCATCGCCGGAGATATAATCGATTACTTTGGGGTTCAATACGAAGAAGCCGCCATTGATTAGGCCGCTTTCGGTAACAGGTTTTTCAACAAATTGTTTGACCAGTCCGTTTTGAATATCCAGCGAACCAAAACGTGCGAGCGGTTGCACAGCGGTAACCGTTGCAAGCTTTCCATGCTGTTTATGATACTCAATACTCTTTGAAATATCGACATCGCCAACGCCATCACCATAGGTCAGGCAGAAGGGTTGGTTATCATCAAGATAACGGCGCACGCGGCGGACACGGCCACCGGTTTGGGTTTCTTCGCCAGTTTCGGCAAGGGTGATGTGCCAGTCTTCCTGCGATTCTTGATGCAGATGCACACCGCCACCGCGTGTATCCACGCTGATGTCCACATTGTGCAAACCGTAATTCATGAAATATTCTTTGATCTTGAAACCTTTGTAACCAAGGCAGATGACGAAATCGCGCACGCCATGTGCCGCGTAGATTTTCATAATGTGCCACAGGATAGGGCGGCCACCCACTTCAACGAGTGGCTTTGGCAATGACACGGTTTCTTCGGACAAGCGCGTACCTTTGCCGCCTGCCAAAATCACTGCTTTCATTCCCTTGTTCTTGCTTTCCATGGTCTGTCCCGCTTATCCGGTTGCACATCGTTTATGCGCACTTTGATAGCATTATTTATGCTAACTGGCAAACGCGCTTATGCCGTGAATCCCTTGAAAATCAGCCTTAAACCCGCTTTTATACAAGGTATTTGGCAAGCTTGGCGTATTGGGCATCCGGTAAGTCGGGGGACATGCGGTGCAGGGGATTCGATGCCATGCTGCCGCTTTCGGTCACACGGCTGGTAATCTTGGGGAAATAGGTCTGTTTGGGATCGACGGGAACGATGAAGGCAGCCGTGCCTTTTTCAGTAAACACTTTTTTAAACGCAGCATCATTTTCAAAGCCGGGCTTCAAATTCATCGTTGGCACATCCCATGCGGAGAATAATTTTTCCCAATGCGGTAGCCCCAAACCGGTTGCGCCATCACAGCCCACATAACGTCCGCCAAAATAATTGCTCTGCGTCATGCGAATGGATGCATAGCCATTATCATCATAAATGAAAATCTTCAGGTTCAGTTTATTGGCTGCAGCCGTGCCGATTTCCTGAATATTTTGTGAAAAGCCGCCATCGCCTTCAACCAAAATGGTGCGTTGGCCATTCGCCGCAATTGCTGCGCCAATTGCACCTGACAGACCATAGCCCATGGAAGCAAGGCCCTTATTCGTGACCATCAACTGGCCTTGCTTCAATTCAAAGACCTGCATCATGCTGGTAAATGCACTGCCACTGCTGCATGGAATAATCACGTCATTTTTTTCGCACAACGCTGAGAGTTTTTGTACAAAATGATACGGCGAGATAAATCCTTCGCCCGTCACATTACCCTCTTCCACCATCGGAAGCTCTTGCTTGATTAAACGGCAATGCTCAATCCATTCTTTATGTTCGCCAAGGTTCGCGCTTGCCAAATGACGTAACACCTCATTCGCATCACCGCAAATGGGCCAATCAACAACTGGGTGACCTTTTTCAAGCTCAGCTTTATCGCATTCTACTTGGATGACTTTTCCCGCTGGCACGAATTCCTGCCAATTAAATCCTGTTTGCTGCATGCCAAGACGCGTGCCCAGCGCGACCAGAACATCCGCCTGCTGCATCACTAAATTCGAATAACGCATGCCCCATGTATTGGGGCGGCCAAAATAATTAGGCATGTCTGCCGCAACGCGGTCTGCGCCGTTCCATGTGGTGGTGATGGGCACACCCATTTTTTCAAACGCAATACTGGCGGCTGTTTCACGGCTAATGCCGCCGCCCAATAAAATGACAGGGCGTTTGGCATCCTTGATACGCGCTGCCAGTTTTTCCAAATCGCCTTTTGAAATCGCTGGATATGCTGATGTTTTGCTGGTGATTGGCTTATTCAATTCTTTTTCATCGACATTGCGGCCTTGAATATCCAATGGTAATTCGATGAATACGGGGCCTTTGCGCCCTACGCTTCCGGCTTTTGCCATGGCGGTAAACTTATCTTGGGTCACCACATCATCCATCAGCGTTGATAAAACGCATACGGGTTTGGCCAATGCAACGCCGTCGATTTCCTGAATACCGTTCTGGCGAAGTTTGCCATGCGCCAAATCTGCGGTTTTTACCTGCCCGCCAATCACCAAACATTCACGGCTTTCCAAAAATGCGCCGCCAAGTGCGGTAAGAATATTGGTCAAACCAGGGCCAGCTGTCACTAATGCGAATGCGCGTTCGTCCTTCTTCGTTTCATTGAAATATTCAACAGCGATACCTGCGGCCACTTCGTGCACTACTGGTACCATTTTCATCTTGCGGCTGCATGATTCCAAAATATGCATAATGTTGCCACCCGCCAAAAAAAAGCAGGTGGTATAGCCAGCTTCAACAAGCCAATCAGCCAATAAATCACTGTATTTCATTGTATGTCCCTATACTTCTTTTTGGGGGGGAGTTACGCGGCAGCGCGGTTGGTTTTAGTGCGAAGGGTAGTTAGCACCTGTTCCATTGCAGCAATCAGGTTGGTTTTGCTCTCATCATTCTTTGGCAAGGCTTTCAACTGCACGCTGCCATCTGCGGCAACGATCACTACGCGGTAGCCATCGGCTTTATGTTTTTTATCCGATGAAAAGCGGTCAAATAAATCAGGTGCGGTCACGCCTTCCAACGCGGCTGGCAAATCAGTCACCAGCGCCAATAATCCTTCGATGTGGCTGCGCATCACAGCGACGTGCGGCTTTGCGTCATACTTGGTACCCCCATTATTATTTAGGCGCTCTTCGAGCGCCAACGCGCACAACATGCCAACACCCACCGCAATGCCATGGCTGACACGGTAATGCGATGCACCTTCCAACGCATGACCAAACGTATGGCCAAAATTCAGCAGCAACCGTTCGCCCTTGTCAAATTCATCCGTTTCAATGAACCATTTCTTGGCAGCCAAGGATGTCGCGATAACACCAGCAAATCCTGCTTCGCTCATCGTTGCCGATGGATTGTTCGCCATATAGGCGTTCCAGCTATCCAGCCCGCGGCAATAACAAATCTTTGCCGCTTCAATCATGCCTGCGGCAAGCTGTTCGGCATTCAATGTTTTGGTGAATGCGGGGTCAATCAACACGCGGCGCGGCGGATTAAACGTGCCAACGATATTTTTATATTCGCCGACATTGATGGATGATTTACCGCCAATGCAACTATCAGCCATGCCAAGCAATGTAGTTGGCATATACATCCATTCTAATCCGCGCATATAAATTGCAGCGCAGAAGGCGGATACGTCCTGCACGATGCCACCGCCCACGGCCAATAATAACGTATCACGTGTCGTGCCTGCTTTGCGTAGCTGGGTGATGATATCAGGAATGGCATTCAAGCTTTTGACTGTTTCTTCCGATTTTAATGCAATCGCCTTCACGCCAGCCTTTTCGAAATCTGCTGCGAAGCGTTCATCGCAAATGGCGATGAGTTTTTTGCCCTCGCTCATGAATTGCTGATAAAGGCCGGAAGCAATCTCAACATCATAACTGCCGGTTGAAGAGGATACGGAGAATTTAGACAATACGGACATGGCTATACCCAAGATCGGATGCGATGAACTGGCCGGTAATACCGGTGTTATTCGGGGAGCATAAATGGAAGACGAGATTAGATACATCATCCAGTTTCGGCATGCGATTAAATTTTGTTGCGCCTGCCAGTTGCTTGATTTGTTCAATACTCAGATTGCGCTGCGTCATCGGCGTATCCAATGCGCCCGGTAATACCGCATTAATCAAATGGCCATCTTCCGCCAAATCAGCAGCAGCGGATAATACCAAGCCCTGCAACGCAGCCTTGGTAATGCAATACGAATATTTATTCTGCCGTGCGATGTTCTGCCAAATGGAGCTGATGACACACAGCCGAGCAGGCTCGGTCAGCAATTTGCGGGAAAGCAGTTTTTGCAAGGTGATGACTACGAACAGACAGTTGGCGCGGTACAAATCCATATGCTGAACTACGTCCACATCATAGGCGCTGTCATTCAGGTTTGCGCCCTGCGCCCAGCACACCGCAGAAAATGGCCCGTGCTTATCCAGCGCGCTGCCATCGAATTTATCGGAAAAGGGATTAATCTCTAGCCACGTCACACCCTCAGAAACGGGTGCAGTTGGCGCATGACGGCCAGTGGCAATCACATGCCAGCCTTCAGCGGTGAATTTATCAAGAAGCGAAGAACCAATAGCTCCAGCGGCGCCGAATAACAGCAACCGTGGAGCTTTAGTTAAATTGGATGATGAAACGCTGTGTGACACAGCGAATAATTACGATGCAAGAGCGATAGCAGGCTTGCCTTGCGCTTCCGCTTCGGCCTGCAAGATGTGCCAACGCTTTTCCAACATGTCGATACGCTTTGCATCTTCGCGTTGGATGGCGCCGTAGTATTCGCGCTTGTTAAGAAGCCATAGCAATTCGAAGTGAACGGCATTGAGCAAGCCGCCTTCGATTTCCTTTTGTTCAATCGCCTTACCGTCAAAGATAACTTTGCGGGTTTCAAAGCGGGTAAGAAGGATTTTGTTCACTTGGCGCAGAGCTGCAATCGCATCCATGGAAACGCCGCCGCCCACAACAAGGTCAAGACCCTTTGCTTTGCATACTTTTGCAGTTTCAAGGATATAATCGGTCACTTGTTGGTCGTTAATACCATCGCGCGACAGACCCTTTGAAAGGGAGAAGTCTACACGGCCAAACACGATACCATTCGAACCAGCAGGCTTACGTGCTTCTTCAGCCAGACCAGCCAGATAACCATAAGCCGTTTCGGTTTCAAGATTGAATAGGAAGTCAGTGTCTTTTTGTTCGTCAGGTGTATAGACCTTGTTCTTTGAATCAATAAACTTGCTGAGCGCATAAACGGTTTCAACCATTGGCGCGATGATGTAATCCACGCCAAGTTGCTTGGCTTCGAGCAAATCGCGCATCGCTTCACAGCCGCCGATTTTCAGACCGATTTTAACATTCGCCTTACGGGCGATTTCGATGAGGCGTAGCAATTCTTCTACGCGCGTGCCTTCTGCTTCGAACTCGGCTTTAACAGCAAGGTATCCGTATTGATCACGGCCTTGTTTTAAGATGTCGAGCATTTGGCGTTCGAGCTTGTTCATTGATTTCCTCGCAAAGAATAAATAAATGTTAAAGGTACAGTTTATACGTTAGTCACTAAGTGTGGTTTTTTATAGGACAGCCACGCTTTGCAGTCAAAACAAAAAGGCTCGACTTGCAACGCGGGCCAAATCACTAAACCCATCATTCAATTGGGGTAAGCTACTGAAAAACAGAAGAAACATGGTATTCATTAACAAGCCTGCCATGCCAACAAAGCCCTAATAAGAATCACAAACTCACAACCCCCTTCACACAATAGCGCACAGATGAAATTGGAATTTGGCTATTACTTCCCCGACGATGAAACGCATTTCCAGCCATTTCTTGCTAATGGTGAATATCAGATTCTACAGCGCGAGATGGGCGTAGGTGTGTGCCGCGCATTGAATGTTCCCATGAATTGCGCTCTCGATATCGGCGCCCATGTGGGTCTATGGGCAAAACCATTATCCACCGCATTCAAAAAAGTCGTCTGCTTTGAACCGCGTGCAGAGAATCTGGAATGCTTGCGTAAAAATTTGGAAAAAACCAATTCCATCATTTACCCGTTCGGTTTGTCCGATACCATCACGCAGAAATCATATTACATGCCAAGCGATATGCATAATAGCGGTGCGGGGTCATTGGGCGCGTTTGAACACCGCGATGCGACATCGGTGAATGTCGATGTCAAAACGCTGGATAGCGTCAAGATATCCGAGATTAACTTTATCAAGATGGATGTGCAGGGTTGGGAAATGAATGTCGTGACGGGAGCGCAGCAAACCCTGCAGCGCACACAGCCCGTGATCCTTTGCGAGAACCATCCTGAAAGTGCCGAATTGGTCGCAAGGTTCGCTTCCCTTGGCTATGAGAAAATCCTTCGCGTCATCAAGGAGGATATTTTTGTTCCCACATCGCTGCTTTCGCGCGATGCGCGCGCCGCCCTCATTACCTATTTCAACGAACGCAAATCCTATTTTGAAAGTCTGGGCTAGGATAATAACGCACTAACGTCAGCTTTTCTTCTTTGCGCCGACCAGCTTGAAGTACAAACCCGCTGGAATTATTCTTAGCATCTTCATGATAGTGGCAAAAAGTGGCGGGAAGCAAATCTCAAACCCATTGCTTTGCAAACCTTTGACAATATAAGCCGCCGCTTGCTCCGCGCTGATAATCTCCGGCATGGCAAATGTGTTTTTATCGGTAAGGCGCGTACGCACAAATCCTGGATTAATAATTTGTATCCTGATGCCATAGGGCGCCAGATCACAACGTAGATTTTCGGCAAGATGGATAATGGCGGCTTTGCTTGCGCCATATCCCATCGCATCCGGAAGCCCTCTATACCCTGCAATGCTTCCAACTAATGCAATATGCCCACGTCCTTGCCCGATAAATGCTGGTATGACATGTGCAAGGACACGCAATGCACCACGGAAATTGACATCCACCATGCCTTCCACATCGTGCAGATTAAATCGTTGGGCGGGCATCGGTTCATAGATACCGGCATTATAAATGACGATATCGGGCGCGCCCCATGTGGCGGCAACCACTTCCCACGCGCTCTGCACTGATGCCGTATCCGTAACATCACATGGCGCCAGCACCGGCGGCGTGCCGGTACATAGCACACGGACTTCATCAAGACGCGCTTGATTACGTGAAGAAAGCGCAAGCACAGCGCCTTGTGCCGATAATTGCAAAGCAAGGGCTCTGCCGATGCCCTCGCTTGCGCCAATCAACCAGATGCGTTTTCCTTGTAGCATGATTATTTCTTTTTAAAGACCAACATCAACTCACCAACCTTAATCCCGAATTTACGCATCGAAGTGCGGTTAAGCACGGTTTTTTCATCAATACGATACATCCAGTCATCCATGTCCAGATCAATGGTGCTGCCATCACGCGGCACACGCAACACATATTGCATATTCACAGCATTACCGCGTTGTGTGCCGATAGCAGTGCCTACCACATCATGCGCGGTTGCAGTGAAATTGTTGTCATCCTTCACATGGATGGTCCACACGCGTTGATCCTTACGGCCATCGCTGAACACGAACTGTTCTTCCAGTTTTCCTTCATTACCTTTCCATGTGCCCTTCATCGCCACATGAAAATGGGTATCTTGCTTGCCGTTTAAATCGAACAATACGCCCCATGCTTCGCTCTCCCCGTTCAAATATTCGCGGATGTCCATTTTGGGTTCGGTTTTTTCATAGTCATCGATTTTTTGCGATGAACATCCGGTTAACGCAAGAAAAACACTGGCAATCAGCGCGAGTAATTTCTTCATGGGGTTCTCCTATCTAGAGGGCTAATGGAAAGAATTGCCAATGCGATTACCTTGAATCCACAAGGAATGAGCGCATACGCAACAGAAACAATTGCTTCGACAGAAGCGGCGTGAATTTGGTTTGGCACATAACCAAATGCTGCTAGTAATGGCAAACTGATACCCGCAGCAAGCGCAAGGCTCCATTTACTTAGGGCGTGCCACAGTCCAAATCCAGTGCTGCCATGTTCGTCTTGGCCTTCCAGCACATCGGCCAGCAAGGATGGCAACAAGATCATATCCGCACCAATCGCGAAGCCCGATAGTACACAGATGATATAGAACGCGTGTGTATCACCGCTGCCCAGCGCATACGCCCAGACAAAACTGCCCATCGCCAGCACCATCGCCAACATCAAGGAGCGACGTTTACCAAGTCTGGCCGACAGCCAAGACCAGCATGGCGTGCTGCACACCGCAGCGAAGAAATAAACCGCAAGAAAATATCCTGCGCTGTCCTTGGCATGTAACACATCATCGGCATAAAACAGGAATAAGGTGGATGTGATGGCGGTTGGCAATGCGTTGAAGAAAAATAGTCCCAACAGCCAGCTCAGCTTCTTATTCTGTTTCAACAAATCAATCAGCGAAAGCAGAGGACGCTGCTCCGGCACAGCTATCTGCTTCAGCCGCGGCAATATCCCCGCCATACCAATCACCATCACACCCGTGAATACCAATCCATAGAGCTGAAAGCTTTGCAGCGCGGGGAAACTCGCCAGTAACACTTGCGGCAGCAGCGCAGCGAATAGCGTGCCAATCAGCGCACTTCCTTCACGAAAGGCTGAAAGCTGCGTGCGTTCCTGATAGCCGCGCGCCTGTTGCAATCCAGCGCTGTAATAATTGATGGTCAGCACGCTATAGGAAAAATACGTCAAGGCAGTGAACACGGTGAACCATATTAATGGCGAACCAATCGGCGGGATGAATAACGCATTGAAGGCGCAGGCACAGATGATTGCCGAAACAATGAAAATACTACGCCGATGCCGCGCATGCTTATCACTCCATCGCCCAATCAACGGGTCTAAAAACGCATCACCCAGACGTAAACACAGCAATGCAACGCCCAGCGTCGATAAATCAACGCTGTACTGTTCGACATAGAATTTCGGAAGGTTGAGATAAAGCGGCAAGCCCAAAAATGCCAAAGGCAACGCAAGCAATGCGTAGGAAAGAAAACCGACCCATGATGCTGTCTGGGGTTTCATATGCAGGCTATGCGTGTACCAATTCAACTTGCACCACATTAGTACGACCAACATCGAATGCGCCGATGCACATCCCCATATAGAACCGCCAGCTACGCAAGAATGGCTGGTCATATCCCATTTTGAACATCTCGCTTTCCGCATTTTTGAAACGTGTCAGCCATTGGCGCAACGTCCATGCATAATCATGACCGAATGCATGAATATCTTTAATCATCAATCCTGCCTTCATCGCCTCTTCCTTGAAACGCTTCATGCTGGGCAACATGCCGCCCGGAAAAATGTAATGGCGGATATAATCGCTACGTTGGCGGTATCCTTCGAATTCCTTGTCATCAATGATGATGGTCTGCACAACAGCGCTGCCATGCTCTGCCAGACTGTTCTTCAGCGTGCGGAAATAATCCGGCCAATAGCGTTCGCCTACCGCTTCGAACATCTCGATGGATACGATTGCATCGAATTTCTCTTTCAAATTGCGGTAATCCATCAGTTGGATGCTTGCCTGCTTGCCCACGCGGGCATGCGCAAAATCATGTTGTTGCTTGGAAATGGTGATGCCGGTGACCTCACGTCCCAAACGCATCGCTTGTTCGGCAAAGCCGCCCCAGCCGCACCCAATTTCCAAAATCTTCTTTTGGGTGCTGCTGAGCTTATCAAGGATACGTTGATACTTATTCTTCTGTGCCGTTTCCAGATCCTGCTGCGGTGATGACCGCAAGGCCGATGAATAGGTCATCGTTTGATCAAGCCATAATTTATAGAAATCATTGCCCACATCATAATGTGCTCTGATATTCTGCTCGCTGCCCTTCTTGGTGTTGGCTTTTAGGAACGTATTATAAATCACAAAGCCGATGCGTTGCAGCCAGCTGCCATGCGCGTAGCTTTCCAATTCATCGATATTACTTAGGCAATAGGCGATGAACGCACTTACGTCATCGCTTTCCCACATGCCGCTGGCATAGGTTTCGCCAAGGCCAATATCGCCACGCATCGCGATTTGCGGCACGCATGCCCAGTTATGGATGGTCATTTCCGCCGTTGGGCCGACCTCCTTGCCCTTATAGATATGGCGTTCGCCATCTGGCGTGGTGATGGTCAGTATGCCTTTGTTCGCACGTTCAAAGGTCTGCAGGAATGCCTTGCCATAAAATGGTGTGGATGGCTTTTTTACATCGTGTTTCATCGGGTGATTTCCGTTTCTGGCGGCTGTGGTTTGTTAAAATAACGAATGCGTTTCAACGCAAGGCGTATGGCTTCAAAGTGGATGAGTACAATTACCTTCAATGTGATAAAGGGGTATATGAAAAACCGTGCCAGTAGGTTCTGGTCATTGAGCGCATGGCGCTTCCCGCATAGCGAGGTCGATAGGCGCTTTTCATCGCCAACATAATAATCGATGAAAATGTTGATGACGTCGTCGCGTACATCGAATCTGAATTTATATTCGCCTTCGACATCCATGAACGGCGATACATGGAATACTTTTTGCGCGGTCAGCCAATCAGCCTTGGCGATGGGATGTGCATCGGCATGTGCACTGAGATAACAATGGCGTTCATTAAAGGTGTTATTCACTTCCGATACCACGGCGCGTAGCTGACCTTCCTTATCAAAACAGCACCAAAATGTGACAGGATTGAATATGAAGTTCAGAACACGCGGCAGGGTGACGAGCAATATCTCCCCCACTTCGAACTGCACATTGAATTGTTTTAAAATATCCGGCACCCAATCATGAAATGCCCGCGCGCTACCCAATCCATGATCGCGTTCAAATAATCCAAATAAATTAAATCCTTTCAGCGAAAGGGTTTTGAGTTTTTCAATCTGCGGAATGTATTGCAATGGCACGCACAGATAAAACACATCATAGGTGAAGGCGTGATGACGCGGCGCATGGCGCGCATGAAACACCTTGGCATCCAATAAACCGCCTGCGATGGTCATGCATCACCATTTTTCATTGGCCATGGTATCGGATAGCCCATGGCCTTTACCATCCGCACAGATGATACGATGCCATCTTCATGAAAGCCATTGCCCTGATACGCTCCACAAAACCAGGTGTGGCGCATGCCCTGGATGCGCGGGAGTTGCGTTTGTGCCATCACCGCATCACGCGTAAAAATCGGATGGGTGAAGGTGTGCGTATCAAATGTTTTGGCGGGATTAACAGGCGTGAGTGGATTTAATGTGACGAATAACGGATATTTCTCATCAATACCTTGCAGTGAGTTCATCCAATAAGTGACCGCCACAGCATTTTCTTCTTCGCCACCCCGCTCTGTACTGCGTGCCAGATAATTCCAGCTACTCCAGCATCGTTTGCGTTTAGGCATTTGCGATGCATCACGATGTAATACAGCCTTGTTCACTGAATATTTGAATGGCGACAACACATCACGTTCCAAATCATCGCTATCGACCAGCAAACCCAACGCTTCATCGGCATGGCATGCCAGAATGACATCATCATACACTTCATCGCCATTTTCCGATTGCACAATGACCTTGCCGTTCTGCCGCAGGATGCTGCGTACCAGCGAGGAGGAACGAATACTTTCAGCACCGATGATTGCCTGGATTTTTCTGACATAAGTATCGCTGCCACCATCGACTGTGTACCATTGCGGCTGGTTATCAATCGTGAGTAACCCGTGGTTATGGAAGAACCGCACAAAAGATGATGCTGGGAATTCTAGCATTTGCTTGGCTGGACAGCTCCATATCGCGGCACCCATTGGCAACAGATAATAATCGCGGAACCACTTACCCATATTCAGTTCAAGCAGGAGTTCACCAAGCGATAGGTTTGGTAAGCGCGCTACCGTTTCAAGCGCCAAGCGGTTGAAACGTACCACATCGGCAAAACCTTTAAGGAATGCGAAGTTAAATAAGTTGCGGCGCTGCGCGAACAGACTATCAAGCGTTTTAGCGCCCCATTCCACGCGGCCATCATCGACCGTTGCGGCGAAGGACATGCTGCCCTTTTTCACCGGCACATCCAATGCTTTGAACAATTGTGCAAGGTGATGATAATTCTCGTAATTGAAGACGATGAACCCGGTATCCACTGCGATACGGGTTCCATCATAATCGACGTTCAAGGTGCGGGTATGCCCGCCCAAACGATGTTCTTTCTCGTAAAGGGTGACATCGGCATGCGGTTTTAAAAAATACGCCGCTGATAAACCTGAAATCCCGGAACCGATAATCGCTATTTTTTTATTGGCCATCATTCATTTGCCGCTAAGCAATTCCTTAATCATTACTCATCAGCCAGCGCTTTTTTAATTGCACTGACTATTTCATCCGATTCGGGTTTGGTCGTACTGCTGAAACCCATGATTAACTGGCCATTGCGACCAATCAGGTACTTATGAAAATTCCAACTTGGCACAGTATTTAAAAAACCACCCACATCCTGCTTTTCCGCCCATTTATAAAAAGGGTGCGCGGCATTACCCGTTACATCATTCGTGGAGGTTAAGGGAAAGGTTACATTGAATTTTGTATGAGTGAATTCCTTGATTTCACTAGATGTTCCGGGCTCCTGCCCGCCAAAATTATTGGATGGCACGCCCAAGACCACTAACCCCTGATTCTTGTATTGATCATACAGGGCCTGCAGACCTTCATATTGCGGGGTGAAGCCACAGCGCGACGCTGTGTTCACAACCAGCAAAACCTTGCCCTTGAATTGGACAAGCGGCAATGGCGCGCCATCAATACTATTAAACGTGAAATCGAATGCGTTCTGTGCCGTGCTCATCTTTATTTCATTCGCCTGCGCGAATGATGAGAGGATTAGTAAAACGGCTGTAAGAAATATACCCCATTGCTTCATGACTGGATGACCTAACATGGGTGAGTGATGCGTTGAGCGAAACCAACTGACTTATATAGTGTTATGTTGTAGGTGCACAAGGCTGGATACCCAATACATGTGCAATTGTGCGCTGTTATTGGGAATTGACGACTAAGCGAGGCTTGCCGCATACTCCCTCCCTCACCACCACCCTCCTAGAAGGCTTTCTTCCATGACAAAAATCCTTGAAAAACTCTATCCTGCACTGGCGCTTGGCATCGCGCTCGCGCTTGCTGCCGTTTTTGGTTTACACAGCGGCCTGATGGCTGATTCTGCACTAATGGCGACGCTACACATCAACTTTAGCATTTGGCTGCATGTTATCTCCGGTATTTTGTGGATTGGTTTGCTATGGTACTTCAACTTTGTGCAAATTCCGACCATGCCGAAAATCCCTGCTGAATTGAAACCAGCGATCGGCAAGTTCATCGCGCCTGAAGCCTTGTTCTGGTTCCGCTGGTCTGCGCTGGCTACCGTTATCACCGGGTTGCTGGTTGCATATCTCAAAGGTTATCTGGTAACTGCGCTTTCGTTCGAAAGCAACCTTACCATCGGTATCGGCATGTGGCTTGCGCTTATTATGGCAGCCAATGTCTGGTTCATCATCTGGCCAAACCAGAAGAAGGCATTGGGCATCGTAACGGTTGATGATGCAACCAAGGCGAAATCAGCTCGCATCGCGATGCTGGCTTCGCGCACCAACTTCGTTCTATCGATGCCAATGCTGTATTGCATGATCTCGCAGAACATCGCTGGATAAAACCAGTTTATTCAGTATTACGTATTGTGCAAAACCTCGGCCGTCAAACGGTCGAGGTTTTGTTCATTTGCAGGCACCACAATATGCTCAACACGGCTGGCTATTTCTGAATTTTCAAATACCTGCTCCCACGTGACGAGCGTTCCCGCATCCACATCAGATAGCGTGATGGTCAAACTAAATTTAGGCTCCGAGATATGCTGCACCACAACCTTTGTGGCAGATTGCACTTCGGTAAACATGTTTTCGTTGGGATAATCACGACCATCCGGCCCATGCATCACAAACGACCAGCGGCCACCGGTTTTTAATTCACACACGTTGAATGTATTGGTAAATCCTGCAGGTCCCCACCACTTGCATAACCGCTCCGGACTGAATGCTGCAAAAACCTGCTGTGGGCTGGCGGAGATAGTGCGCGAGGTTTTAAATGTTGTCATCCTTACGCGCTCGCTTGCAGCCCAGCTGTTTTCAACAATTCCAAATCGGCAATCGTATCGTTATTAGGCGTTGTCAGCAGCTTCTCGCCATAGAAGAATGAATTCGCGCCAGCCAGCAAGCACAGCAATTGTGCTTCACGGCTCAAGGTTGAACGCCCTGCCGATAAACGTACGCGTGCCTTGGGCATGGTGATGCGCGCCACAGCCACCATACGTACCAAATCAATTGGATCGACGGGCTTTTGCTTCTCCATCGGCGTGCCTTTCACAGCAACCAACGCGTTGATAGGCACGCTTTCCGGATGCGGGGTCAGGTTGGAAAGTGTCTGCAATAAACTGGCGCGGTCTGTAGCGGTTTCACCCATGCCGATGATACCGCCGCAGCACACCGTGATACCTGCATCACGCACATGCGACAGTGTTTGCAAACGGTCATCGTAATCACGCGTGCTGATGACATTACCGTAAAATTCCGGTGAGGTATCAAGGTTATGGTTATACGCGGTAAGCCCTGCTTGCTTCAGCTTCTCGGCCTGATGCTGTTTTAGCATGCCAAGAGTCACGCATGCTTCCATGCCTAATTCGCGGACACCTTCCACCATTTTGCATACAGCATCGAATTCTGCGCCGTCTTTCACTTCGCGCCATGCGGCACCCATGCAAAACCGCGCTGCGCCTGCGGCCTTTGCGGCGCGTGCTTTTTCCAAAACAACATCCACCTGCATCAGGGATTCTTTGACAACGCCGGTCTCTTTGGCGTGATGCGCGCTTTGCGGGCAATAGCCGCAATCTTCGGGGCAACCGCCGGTTTTAATTGAAAGCAAGCTGGCGAGCTGCACATCATTTGGCTGGTGGGTGCGGTGAACGGCACGCGCATGGTCTAATAATTCGAACAGCGGCAATTCCAGCAACGCTTGGATTTCGGCAACAGTCCAGTCATGTCGTGTGGCGGAATTAGGGGAAGAATTTGAAATAGTGCAATCTGGCATGTGCTTTTACGCTGTTTTCTGAATGGTTCTGGATGGATATGAAATTTCCCGTATTATAGGGACATGACCCGTTTATCTGCAACCCTGTCTAGGTTAAAGGAAGAAGGCCGCTTTCGCACGCTTTCTCCCGCTAAAGGCATCGATTTCACCTCCAATGACTATTTGGGGTTCAAAGCGCATCCTGCACTTCGTGCATGCGCTGTAGAAGCTTTGGAAAACGGTCTGGATATCGGGTCTGGCGGTTCGCGGCTACTGCGTGGCAATCATCCTGCACATGAACAATTGGAACAGGAAGCGGCGGATTTCTTTGGCTGCGAACAAACCTTGTTCTTCGGCAACGGGTTTTTGGCCAATCAAGCGCTGATGACGGTACTGCCCTCCAAAGATGATGTCATTTTGTTCGATGCCCTTATCCACGCCAGTTTGCGCGATGGTATTCAAAGCAACCCTGCCAAACATGTTAGAATTCCGCATAATGATGTGAATGCATTCGAGGATGCGCTTAAAAAATATTCAGGCACGCCATGCTGGATTGTCGTGGAAAGTGTGTACAGCATGGATGGCGATATGGCGCCGCTGCGTGACCTTATCACTCTTTGCCAAAAATATCATGCGATGCTGGTGGTGGATGAAGCGCATGCCACCGCCGTATTCGGCGAGCAAGGCAAAGGCCTTACTTATGGCCATCACTCCACCAACCTCATCACCTTACACACCTGTGGCAAGGGGTTGGGCGTTGCGGGCGCTCTGGTCTGCGCCACATCAGAAATCATCGAAACCCTTATCAATAAAGCGCGCCCGTTCATTTATTCAACCGCCCCCATGCCGTTACAAGCCGTGTTGGTCAGCAAGGCATTACAACTTTGCGCGGATGCGGATGCACAACGCGCACGCTTGTTTGAACTGTGTGAATTGGCGCGCAGCACATTCGCATGCCCGCCATCGCCGTCACCCATCATCCCATATATTCTGGGTGATGAACAAAAAACACTCGCTGCTGCTGCTGCGCTTCAAGCCAAAAGTTTTGATGTCCGCGCCATTCGCCCGCCAACCGTTCCCAACGGTTCATCGCGGCTGCGTATCACCTTGAATGCAACATTACGCAATGAAGATGTCATCGCGCTTGGCACTGCATTGAAGGCGATTACATGAGCAAGCAATTCATTATCCCAAAATATATTATAAGTGGAACCGGAACAGGCATCGGCAAAACGCTGACCTCTGCCATGCTTATGCTTGGGCTGGAAGCCGATTACTGGAAACCATTGCAAAGTGGCACGCCAACCGACTCCAACACAGTGCGCCAGCTTACCAATCTTCCCGCCAATCGCTTTCATGATGAAACCTATCGCTTTGATATGCCTGCTTCGCCTCATATCGCGGCAGAAAGGGAGGGCAGAAATATCGATATATCACGCCTAAAACCCCCACAAACTACTCGCACATTGCTGATTGAAGGCGCGGGCGGGCTTATGGTCCCTGTGACACGCACCGTATTGATGATCGATGTATTTAAGCAGATGAATGCGCCGGTTATAATATGTGCGCGCACAGAATTGGGCACCATCAACCATACCTTGCTTTCGGTTCAAGCGTTAAAGGTGCATGGGATTCCTTTGCATGGCATCGTATTTTTGGGTGAAGATAATGAAGACACGATGAAAACGATTATCGATTTTTCAATGGCAAAAAAATTGGGGCACATCCCTGTACTGCCGGAAATTTCTGCACCCAGCCTGTTGGCAACCTTCAATGCCAATTTCAATAAGAGTGATTACGAATGAATATTCCTTCGCCCTTATGGCACCCTTTCACCCAGCATGCGCTACAAGATGGCGAAGTATTGATTGACCGCGCTGAAGCGGCATCGCTATTCACTAAAGACGGCCGCGAGATCATCGATGGCATTTCATCATGGTGGGTAAATACACACGGCCATTGCCATCCAGCGATTGTGAAAGCAGTACAGGAACAGGCGGCCAAGCTTGACCAAGTTATCTTTGCCGGTTTTACCCATGCTTCGGCCGAAGAAATGGCAACCGAATTACTGAAATTCACACGCAATACCTTCGATTACGTGTTTTTATCGGATAGTGGTTCGACCGCTGTAGAAGCAGCGCTGAAAATGGCCATCGGCTTTCACGCACATAATGGCAAGCCGCGCCATACCATTGTCGCGCTCGAACATGGCTATCACGGCGATACGTTTGGTGCCATGGCTGCTGGCGCGCCAAGCGTGTTCAACGAAATTTATGCGCCGATGTTGTTCAAGGTAGAACGCTTACCATTTAATAATATGGTCGATGCATTCAAAACATTACTGAAAACCAATGCCACGAATATCGCCGCACTCATCCTTGAACCGCTGGTGCTGGGCGCAGGCGGTATGAAGATGTATCCGTCGGAAATCCTGAACGAACTGAGCGAGTTGTGCAAAGCGCATGGCGTGATACTGATTGCCGATGAGGTGATGACAGGGTTCGGACGAACCGGAACCAGCTTTGCCTGCGAACAAGCAGGCATCACGCCTGACATTATGTGTCTATCCAAAGGCATCACGGGCGGGTTCTTGCCGCTTGGCGCGACCTTGTGCAGCGCCGCTATCTACAATGCGTTTTATGCCAAGGATAAAACCAAGACATTCTGGCATTCATCCTCCTACACGGGGAATGCGCTTGCTTGTGCTGCGGCGCTGGCCAATCTGAAGCTTTGGCAGGAGAACGACACCGACAGCATCGTTAAGAAATTATGTGTCATGCAAACCGCACAGCTTAAACGCCTGCAAAACCATCCGTTAATACGTAATCCGCGCCAATGTGGGACGATCGTGGCATTCGAGATTTGCCATAAGGAGCAAGGTTATCTATCTTCTGTCGCAGCGCAGCTTTACGATTATTTTTTGTCGCACAATATTTTACTTCGTCCACTTGGAGATACGGTTTATGTCCTCCCACCCTATTGCATCACCGAGCAACAGCTCGAGCACATCACCGATACCATCCTCGCGGCCATGGATGCTATCGGGTCTGGAAGCCTTAAATCAGCCGCTTGAAACGCGTTTTCGTGCATTCCTTACCCGCGTCATTGCCGATGATGAAACGCATGGCCGTTTTCTGAATACATTATCGCTGCTTGAACATATTGGTAGCCGCAAAATTATGCTGTCGCACATTACCCGCAGCCCGAATGGCGAAGTTCTGAAACACATGGCTGAAGAAGCGCGCCATGCTTATTTCTTCAGCCACAAGGCGGAGGCGCTTTTAAAACGCCCGCTGGATGATTATTCATCCGCCACCACGCTTGCCCCCGCTGCCGCCAAGATGTATTTCGGCAAGCTGGACAGCCATATTGAACATTCGATTACCGCCCGCGATAAGAACGGCGACCACCGTTCCGCGAACTTATGTGAGCGAAGCTGTGCGGCGTCTGAGCAAAACACTGCCTGCTATTTATGGGTTTCATTGATGATTGAGCTGCGCGCACATTGGGCCTATGGCCTATATCAAACCGTGTTACAGCAACACCAGAAATCGCTAAGCCTGAAAAGCCTTATTGCGGAAGAAAACATGCATCTGGCAGATATGTTTGACAGCGTGATGGCACTGGATGCCAGCGCAGAATGCGTTATTCCGCAATTGGCCACACATGAACACGCATTATTCGAACATTTCTTCGAGCAATTGGAAGCGGCCGTTTAAGCCTTACCGGAATCGCGCTGCGACAATATCGGGTTTTCAATCGGCCATTTGATATTCAGCGCTGGATCATTCCACAGCAAGGTAAACTGGCCATCACGGTTATAGGTGGTGGTTTGTTTGTAATGGAACAATGCAACTTCACTTAACACCACAAATGAATTACCGAACATCGGCGGAATGTAGACTTGCAGATTATTCGATTCGTTTATCGTGAAGCCTTGCCATTGGCGATATTGCGGTGATGCCGGATTGTTATTCACAATCACCACATAAATCTCGCCTACTAAACACGAAATCATTTTCGTCGTCACGCCATCGCCATGAATGCCGCGTAGCACATGTTGCTTGGTGATGGATGCATCATCCTGAATGAAATCATCGGTGATGCCAGCCGCATGATATAATTCACGGTTATAGGTTTCGACATAGGCCCCGCGAAAATCCTTGAATTGCGTTGGCGGGTGGATGAGCAAAACACCGTCAAGCTTGGTTGTTTCAATCTTTAACTTGCCGTTTTCAAGCGTGGAGCCGGGATGCGTCATGTTATTTCTCTACAATAAAATTGCTTGGAAGCGTTTCAGGCTGTGGGTGATCTTTAAACCGCAATGCATAGTTATGTAATCCCCAATTGGCGTCGTTGAAACAAAACGATGCCGTGCCTTTCAACATCTCGCAAAACTTTTTTTCATGGTCGACATAGTCGGGCTCCACAAACCCTGCGCGTCCTGCGCGGTCATGGTCGGCATGAAATATGCGGTGTGGTTGCATGAACATAGCTTGGTCAAACCCAGCGGCGAATAATTGGAACACGCCATACGCATCGGTCTGCATATAAAAATGCGGGTCTTCCGGAAAGCCGTGAATTTTTTCCCATGCTTCTTTACTCGCAATCACGAAATCACCTGATGCATTGGTGTGCAGGCAGTATGTTATGTAATATTGCGGGTGAAAATAATATTGTTCGCGCAGATTATTGCTAGTCGCTGCAGTTTTTTTGCCAAACGCCACACGGTCTTCGATATTGCGCGTGCGCGCGGAATTGCAGTAAATCACGTTATTATTGGGGTCGATGGTATCGCCGGGTTCCGGCACCGACCCGCTTTTGGTCAATGTTTCTGGCGTTACCTTCACACTAATATCATGGTAATTGGTGGCATGGCGGCGATGCACTTCGAATGTGTTCTCTGCGGCCAGTTTTTCGAATTCATCAGCTGGCTTGCTCTTGCATGGGTCTAAATTAAAATCGCAGCGATCTGCGCGGTAAAAATGGAATGGTGACAGACGGCGCTTGGATATCTCTTTTAAAATAGAACCGCTGATAAAAATATCCTGATTGAGCACCATACCAAATGGCGCTGTGCCGTAACGAAGGCCAATATTACGCGCAATATAATCTTGAATTTTGCGAATGGATGCGCCGGGAATTTGCTGGTGCACTTCGGGGGTCACTTCGCAATAGATCACGTGGCCCAATACATCCCACTTAAATGCATCGCGCAATTTTGGTTTATCGGTTGGCGGATTGTAATCGATAATCACAAATTCAAATAAATCTGGCCAACGTTTGACAAATTCCGCGTAATAATCGATGAATAACTGGATACGTTCCGCCAGAAACCCGCCATAATTATCATTGCGATTTGCAAAAGAAATAGTGACGTAAGGTTTCATTTCTTTATGGCTTCCACATTCAGCATCATCAAGCGACCATTTGTTTTATCCATATGTGGAAGATAGGCCTGGCTGTAATCATCAATGCCTGCTTTGCCAATGTCGGTTTCACGCCAATCATAACGGCGCACATCTTTGAAACCTGCTTGTTCTAATCCCGCCTTCAACGTGTCGAAGTTGAAGATCATGCCATGCCAATCGTAATCATCCTTTTGCCCGCCAATTAGCAAGCCAAGAAGCTGCGGTAGATTCTTATCTTGGCTGTATTGGTCAACGCATGCATCGAAATCAGCGGTCGATAGACGCAGCATGCCGCCGGATTTTAAAAGACTGCCCCAATAGGTCACCAACGGTATCCATTCATTGCGGCCAAAATGCTCAATCGCCGCACAGGAATAAATCATATCCACGCTTTCGGACTGATACGGCAAATCACGCAAATCTGCGTGCACATCGGCAGCAGAATTCTCAAGGATATCGATGTTCACATATCCAGGGAGTTTCTTTTTACCGCAGCCGAGATGGAGTTTTATCATGGTGCTCTCTTATGCTTTGCACGCGGTAACCCACAATGCCCAGCTTTGCTTGGTTGCGGCTTGCGGGTAATTGCGGCCATCGAAGAAATTTACGTCGGTAAATCCTGCGTTTTGCAACGCATTCACTATTTCATCCTGCTCCCATAGATGCAAATGGATTGTTTCGGTGAACGGGGTGGTGCCAGCAATCCCATCTATGGCAATAGTATAATTCAACGTCACATTTCGGTTTGCTGTATCCAGTTCCGGCTTGATGATTTGTGTGACTTGTCCCTTGCCAATCGCGTTATCGAATTCCTTGGTTCGGGTGGTATCGCGTGGTGGATCAGCCAACACACATTCGGCATGCCACATATCGAACAGTAATGCTGCGCCTTGTTTCAACCGCCTGGCTATTTCAGTGAATAAATGGGTAAGCAAACGTGCATCATGGATATAATTCACCACATGGAAATAGGCGGCGGCGCCATCAAAGTCTTTGGCTTGTAACTGTGCAATATCACCTTCGAACAGGGTGATGGCAGGGTGCGCCGCACATTTCTTACGCATCACACTTGCAAAATCGGCATCGGTTTCTACAGCGGTTACCTCCGCCCATTCACATAAACGAAGCGATTGATTGCCCGTACCGCTGCCGATTTCCAGAACGGATGGCTGCGTTACGCCCTTCATCAGCCCACGCAAAATCTCTGCATCGGCGCGATAATTCTTATCACTGTAGATGGCATCGTAATATTGGACAAAGGGGCGCATGGCTTAACCTTTGTGGGTTTTGAAATAATCTTTGATGGTATCGCAGATGAATTGCAAATCGCTATCCTGCAATTGGAAATGGATGGGAAGGCATTGCCCTTGGGCATAGAGCATTTCGCAATTCACCAGATTTGCCGCAGGTTCGCTGCGAAGTTTAGGTTGCAAATGCATGGGATAGAAAAAGCCACGGGTTTGAATGCCCTTATCGGTCATCGCTTTCATGATGCCATCACGGTGCGCCGACAAAATTGGGAAGCGGAATGCAACCAAATTACTGTCTTTGTTTACTTCCATGAACCGCAAATCGCCAACACCTTTCAATGCATTGGCGTAGAAATTCCATTTATGGACCTTGGCAGCATAAATCGCATCGAACTTCTTCAACTGCGCGCGGCCAATGGCTGCTTGAATATCTGTAATTCTAAAATTCATGCCAAGGGATGGATGGATAAACGTACCTGCATTCGGGCGACCTTGGTTACGCAGCAAACTGATTTTAGCATGCAGGGCTTCATCCTGCGTCATCAACATGCCGCCTTCACCCGTCGTTATGGTTTTATCGGAATAAAATGATACAACGCCGATATCACCAAAGGTTCCGGCCTGCCTGCCCTTATGTTTTGCACCCAATGCTTGCGCGGCGTCTTCCAACACCAATAATTTATGCTCCTTGGCAAATGTCATCAGCGCGGTCATATCGCAGCATTGGCCGTAGATATGCACTGGCATCATGATACGCGAATTCGGTGTGAGCGCCGCTTTGAAATGTTCGACATCGCTGTTAAAGGTCGTTGGATTGCAATCAACAAAGACTGGCTTCAAGCCAGCAAATACGGCGGCAGTTGCCGAGCCATAAAATGTATAACTTGGAATTAAAACTTCGCTGCCGGCTGGAACATCAAGTGCAAGAAACGCAAGATAAAGACCCAGCGTGGCATTGGGCGCAAAGGACAGAAATTTGGTACCTGTAAAAGCTTGCAAACTTTCGGCAAAGGCTTTGGTCTGCGGCCCTTCCGATAGCCAGCGCGCATCGATGCATTGCTGCACCAATTCGGCTTCTTCTTTGCCGATGCTTAAATCAACTTGAGAAATTCTTAAATCGGTCACGATTTTACCTAGGGGAAAAAGCCCGCAGAAATGAGGAGCTTTCAGAGTGCGGTGCTACCCTTTAAAATTGAATTAACGCTTCTTTTCCAGCCATAAATACACCACTGGCGTGATGTACAGAGTCAGCAGCTGCGAGACCAAAAGCCCGCCCACAATCGCCACGCCCAAAGGCTGGCGAAGTTCGGAGCCTGCACCAATTCCCAGAGCAATCGGTATGGTGCCGAACAACGCCGCAAAGGTCGTCATCATAATGGGTCGGAAACGCATCATACATGCATTGAAAATTGCATCATGTGGTTCTTTACCCGCTTTGCGTTCCTGCATCGCAAAATCAACCATCATGATTGCGTTCTTCTTCACGATTCCGATGAGCAGGATGATGCCCACCAGTGACATCACGTTTAAATCCATGCCGAACAGCATCAAAAATAAAATCGCGCCAATACCCGCAGATGGCAAGCCGGATAAAATGGTGATGGGATGAATAAAGCTTTCATACAACATGCCAAGGATGATGTAGATGACGATGATGGCGAGAAGGAGAAGCAACCCTTGACCCGATGATGAATCCGCGAATGCCTGCGCGGTGCCTGCGGCACTGCCAGTGATATTTTCCGGCATGCCGAGTTTCTTTTTATACTCATTAATCTTTTGTGTCGCTTCGCCAAGCGATTTGCCGGGCGCAAGATTATAGGAGATGGTGACCGCCGGCAGCTGCCCTTGATGGTTGATGGATAACGGGCCGACACCTCTACGGATCGTAGCGATTTCAGACAACGGCACATTGCCATTGGTGCCACGAACGAACAAATGCCCGATATCCTCCGGCGTTTGCTGGAATTTATCATCTGTTTCCAATATCACTGCGTAATCGTTGCTGGGCGTATAAATGCTTGCCACTTGGGCGGACCCATACGCATTATACAATGTATCACGGATCATCTCATTGGTGACGCCATAGCTTGCGGCCTTATCCTGCTGCACATCCAAAATAGCCTGCAAACTTTTCAATTGTAAATCACTGGTCACATCTTGAAAAACCGGATCAGCACTCATCGCATTCATGAATTTATCCGACCACAGATACAGCCCTTCTAAATCGCTGCCCTGCAATGTGTATTGATAAAGGCTTTTTGCCAAACGGCCGGAGATGGAGAAATTCTGCACAGGCTGCATAAACACTTTAATGCCCTCAACCGCCGCCGCTGATTTGCGGAGTTGCTGCATGATGACCGCAGCGGGCGGTCGCTCGCTGCGTGGCTTTAGGCCGAAGAATAAACGACCTGTATTATACGAACCGCGCCCCCCACCCAACGCAAAGAACACATCACCGACATATGGGTTGGCTTTGACAATCGCTGCGACGCGTTTTTGTTTATCCAGCATCTGCGTATAGGAAACATCCTGCGCTGCTTCGGTTTGTGCGAAGATGAAACCCGTATCTTCCAGAGGGAAGAAGCCCTTCTGCACGGCTATGAACAGGAACACGCTTAGCCCAATACTGGCTGCTGTTACCAGCAACATCATTTTCTGGTACTTTAACACGAATTCCAGCGAGGCACGGTAAACATTCTGTACCTTGCTGAACATTGTATCGAGCCAAATTTCATATGGCTTTTGCTGCTGCTCATGTGGGTTCTTTAAAAAACGTGAACACAACATCGGTGTCAGCGTGAGCGCAATAAAACCGGAAATCAAAATCGCCATACTGATGGTCACGGCAAATTCGTGGAAAATGCGTCCCACAATACCGCCCATGAACAAGACAGGAATGAACACCGCCACGAGCGAGAGGGTAATCGACATAATCGTGAAGCCGATTTCTTTGGAACCTTTAATCGCGGCATCGAACGGCTTCATACCCTCTTCGATATGGCGCACGATATTTTCAAGCATCACAATGGCATCATCCACCACGAAGCCGACGCAAAGGGTGATGGCCAGCAATGAAATGCTGTTGATACTAAAACCGAATAGCGCCATCACGCCATAGGTCGCGATGATGGACAACGGCACGGCGAGCGCGGGGATCATCGTCGCGCGGAAGGTTTTCAAGAACAGGAAAATAACCAACACCACCAATACAATAGTAATCAGCAGCGTTTGCTGCACATCATGCACGGCATCGCGCACCGCAACCGAACGGTCAAACAGCGGCGTCATTTCAATGCTTGCCGGGATTTGTGTCTTGAACACCGGCAGCAGCGCACGTACTTTTTCAACAACCTCAATCGTATTGGAATCCGGCTGGCGCTGAATGGCAATAACTACCGCTTGCTTGGTGTTCAGATAACCCGCAACGCGCGTATCTTCCACACTATCCGCCGTCGTTGCGATGTCCTTGATACGTATTGGCTTACCGTCTTTCCACAAGGCGATGATTTCTGCAAAATCTTTTGCGTTCTTGGGCTGGCCCGCAATATCGATGTTGAATAATTGTTTTGTGCCGCTGATGATACCTACTGGCGCATTCGATGCAGCTTGGGCAAGGGCGGTTCTGACTGTATCAATCGATAAGCCATTGGCAGCAAGCTTGCCGGGGTCAACCTGTACGCGCACCGCGTATTTCTGCGTTCCGTAAATGACCACCTGCGCTACACCAGCCAGCGTGGATAGACGTTGCGCCATAATGGTGTCTGCATATTCATTCACTTGCGATAACGGCAATGTGTCAGACGATACCGCAATAAATAACACAGGCTGGTCGGCAGGATTGACCTTTTGGAATGATGGCGGGGTTGTCATTTCTTTTGGCAATTTGCGAAGTGTTGCCGAAATCGCTGTCTGTACGTCCAATGCCGCGCCATCAATGTTGCGGTCCAAATCAAACTGCAATGTGATTTGCGTGCTACCCAGAAAACTGCTTGATGTCATCGCGCTGACGCCCGCGATGGTGGAGAATTGCCGCTCCAATGGCGTTGCAACAGATGACGCCATCGTCTTCGGGCTTGCACCCGGTAAATTCGCGGTCACTTGAATGGTTGGGAAATCCACGCGCGGCAACGCGCTGACTGCAAGCATGCGGTAACCCGCAAGCCCACCCACCAATAACGCAACCATCAGCAATACGGTGAAGACGGGACGGCGAATACAAAATTCAGAAATATTCATGGGATTTGATTATTGCGTTGCTGCTGGCTTATCCGTTGCGGGAGGCGTTTCTGGTTGCGATGGCGGTGCTGGAGCTAGCGGAATAAGTTCTGCCGGCTTATTAGCTGGCGCGTCAGCTGGTTTTTCTTGTCCGACAAGTTCGCCAACGCTTGATACAGGCTTGTCTTCCGCTTTTGGCACATCGCCCTTGGGAGCATCTGGATAACGCACGGAAACCGCATCGCCATCCTTAAGCGTCAGCGCGCCATCGACCACCACTGCATCGCCAGCTTTCACATTGGCATTGATGACCGCATTGCCTTCGAATACGCGCGTGACGGTCACATTCTGTTTCGTCGCCTTGCCGCCCGTAATCACGAAAAAGTAATCACCGCTCTGCCCATGTTGAATGGCAGTTTCAGGAACGATTAACGCACCACTTTCAACGCCAAGGCGCACAGTCAAATTCACGAACATACCGGGCCATAAACGTTCATCGGCATTTTCGAATGTCGCACGCGCAAAGAATGTACCGCTTGCCGCATCCACCTGATTATCGATATAGGTGAGCTTGCCATGAACAGGGGTGTTATCATTGTTGATGATTGCGATGACATCCGGCGCTTCCACCGCCATCGATTTACGCAATGCCGCCAGATAGGTCTGTGGTACTGCCAATTGTGCACGAATGGGTTTTATCTCATTGATGGTCACCAAAGGTGTTGCATCATTCGCCTTCACATTATTGCCAAGCGTAAGATTAATGGTGCCTGCCTTACCATCAATGGGCGACGCAATGACCGTATAGCCTAATTGCACATTGGCACTATCAATCGCGGCTTGGTCCACCGCGACACTCGCTTGCTGGCCTTCGTAATTGGCTTTAGCCGTATCGTAATTGGCAACGGTTTCATACCCCTTCTGTTTCAGATCCTTTGCGCGGTTGTATTTCAAACGCGCATCTTCAAGCAATGCGCGGTCGCGCGCTAAATTCGATTTTAATGATTGCAATTGCGATTCCAGTGTGCGGCGGTCGAGCACAAACAGCACATCGCCCTTCTTTACTTCATCGCCATCTTTGAAATGCACTTCCATAATCGCGCTATCGATACGCGATTTGATGGCGACCGTCTGGTTCGCCACCACATTGCCGATGACGTTCAAATCCAGCGGTAAATCTTTTTGTTCTACATTCGTAGTAACAACATTCACCGCTTGCGGACCACCCTTACCTTTATCGGCGCTATGGCCAGCAAACAAGAACCATCCACCTCCAAGCAATGCGAGAAGTACAATCACAACAACAAATCTATTCATCGGATTAGTCCAAGTTTATTATTTAATAGGATTAGCAGGAGGCTTTAATTATCACACATGCGCTATAGATTAAGACGACGAGCAGTTTATGCTGATTGCCAAAAAAACCAAAGAGTGCATTTAGCCTTAAATCGCATGAACATGCCACCCATAGCTCGTATACGGCTCAGCATAAATTTTCCATAAGGATGCGGGGATAGCAGGCGTTGGTTGCATAAGAACAACAGGCGTTTAGATGATGTGGACATAAAAAAACGGGGGCGGTTAGGCCCCCGTTTCAGGTTTTTCGGAAGAAATTAGTCCTTCTTGGTTTTGATGATAACCAAGGTGGTAAGAATGCTTACAATCACCAGATGCATGAAGATTACAAGCATTGCAACTTTAGCAACGCCCATAAGGTTCAAAAGCATCAAGAGTGGCAAGCCAAGACCGAAGATACCAAAGGTAAGCCCGGTTTTAATGCCGTCATTGATATCTTTCACGCCATTGTGTTTTACCACACCTTCAAGAATGTGTGTAAGACCAAAGCTGCTCAATACCAATAACAATAGGGACGTTACATCGGTTTGTAGAAAATCGATGGCATGTCCGCCGCCTGTTTTGATGATATCACCGAACAGATAAGAACCGTACCACAAGTAACCAATGATAAGTTGTACCACTATAGTCATAAGCACCGTAAGACCATTGACCTTACTCATTTGTACTCCTCCATATGAAACACAGCGCATTTGCTGCGAGACAAAGCATACCGATTTATGATTAAATTCGGCTTAGGATGGGTGCGTACGAACCATCATTTTGGCTATATTTTACTGGGGTTATCTCGCAGTTGCACTGAAGCAGTGCAGCATAAAACAGTTGGTGTTGCGGTGCATGAAAACATGATAAAGACGTAATTTCCGTAACCCATTCATCCATCATAACATTTTGCCTTTGGTGCTTTTTCCGCTTATGCTGCATTACAGCAAAGATTTAAAAAGACGCACATGCCCATCCAACAACTCAAAAAACATCCCTTAAAATTCACGACCGCCGTCATCATTATGCTGATCGCGGCCGCCGTAATTTTTGTTCCGTGGAAAATTATCGCGCAACAAAAAATTGTCGAGCTACTGGCACAAAACGGATTTGAAGGATCGACGCTCGACATCACCCATATCGGATTGAAAAGCGCACAGCTAGAACATCTGCGTCTTTCCAAAGATGCATCCCCCCTGTTTGACAAAATGACCATCAACTTCTCCCCGCGCGATTTACTGGCTGGCCGTGTGAACCATCTGGCGTTTAGCGGGTTGAATGTGGAACTACAACAAAACGCTGGTGGCTGGTGGCTTAATGGCGCTGCGCTACATACCGTGAAGGCGACCGATAAGCCTGCGCCGATTGTCATTCCGGTAACCAAGGAAGAGGTTTATAGCTTCGGACTTGATGCCGCCGAATTGCAAAACAGCGCAGTACATTTGACAACAGATGCGTTCAAACTGGAAGCGCCGCTGGTCATCATGTTCCAGAAATTTCCGGAAACCACCATTGATGTCGTTTCCAAAAACATGCAATTAAAAGCATCCGGCGTCACCATGAACGCCGGACAGCTCCATATGAAAGCCGAACTGGACACGGCAGAGAATAAATGGAAAGGCGCATGGGAGATTGATGATGTCGAAACCAAAGGTCAGGATACGCTCATCCCGACATTGGTTGGCTCTGGCAATATTGAAGCCAGCGCCAATACCATTGTGATGGATGGCCGATTGGATAGCGCGGATAAGACCACGCGTTCGTCATTCGTATTAAACTATCCGCTTGGCATGCCAGAAAAGGCACAATTACGTCTCAATTCCGCCTCGATGCCGTGGAATAAGGGGATGATATCGATAAAGAACACCGTCATTCCCTTAAACGGAAAAGAAGCCATCCACGTGATACTGAATGTTGAACATGTTCCTGTGAATGCCTTGATGATGATGCTGACCGGCAAAGAAACTGTCGCCACCGGTGATGTATCGGGCAGTATTCCCGTGACGATTGCGCCTGACGGAAAAATATCCATTGGCCAAGGTAAGCTTGCGGCTGAAAAGCCAGGGGTTATTTCGTTAAGCCCGGAAAGTATTCCTGGCGATAATGAACAAATCACTTTGGTGCGCGATGTGATGAAGAATTTACACTATTCTGTTCTATCCATCGGGATTGATAGCGATAAGGATCATAAACTTTCCGTGCTACTAGCGGTTGAAGGAAATAATCCCGATGTTGCAGAAGGCCGCCCTGTAAAATTGAACGTGCAATTAACGGGCGACCTGTTAAACTTGGTTCAACAAAGCTTACTATCCCTTATCGATCCCCGCGCATTCATCAAACAGGATCTCCATGCAAAATAATACACAAAATAATCCCTTTGCCGCTGCTCTTCTCGCTTCGTTCCTTGCGCTTTCTGTTTCCGCATGCACACCAACCGTTGCATTGCAAGCGCCCGACAAGCCGATTGAAATCAACTTGAACGTTAAGATTGAACAACATGTCAAAGTTGAAATTCAACAAGATGCCCGCAAGGTTATCGCCAAGAACAAAGATATTTTCTAATCACCCATTCGCATAAAGAGGAGCAACCATGAAACATCGTTTCCTAACCATCGCTGCACTTATTCTGTCCCTTACCGCATTGCCTGCTTTGGCAGATTTGCACAGCGCGCGAGCTGCTGGCCAAATCGGCGAAAAGGCCGATGGCTTTGTGACAGCATTTGATCCATCCGCGCAAGCATTGGCTGACGAAGTAAATGCCAAACGCAAAATCGAATATGCCGCGGTCGCCGCCAAGAAAGGCCAAAGCATTGCGGTTGTAGGCGCAGTATTTGCCGGCACTATTCAAGCAGGTCTTGAAAAAGGTGCAAAATACCAGGCCGCTGATGGCAGCTGGAAGACCAAGTAATATATAAGTCAGTATAATCCATATAACGGCGGCTGGTTTGGCCGCCGTTTTTTTATGCCGCATAAAGAACCCATAAAGACATTAACGTATTATCTTAATTACGGAATTTCTCCGCCATTTTTTCGCCGCAGATATACGATGAACTAGCATCATCACCCCAAACGGAGGTACTGAATGTTAAAGAAGAAAGTCCTTACCCTTGTTGCAGCCACCGTATTAAGCCTCAGCGCACTTCCTGCGCTTGCTGATAGCGTAAGCTTCGGTTTCACGGTTGGTGACCGCGGCGGTCATCATGGCGGTCATCGCGGTGGCCACCATGGCGGATATCGCGGCGGCCATCATGGCGGATGGGGTAATCACGGCTATTACCGTTCCCACTACCGTCCGTATTACGCCCCACATTTCTATGGTAGCCCAGCGTTCTACGAAGCCCCTTACTACCAATCCACCCGTGTCGTGTATGTTGATAGGGAACCAGCACCTGTTTATTACCAAGAGGAACAGCCGATTGTTGCAAACAAAGGACGCGTTGTTTCGAACGACCCATACTGCCGTGAATACCAACGCAGCGTGAATGTGGGTGGCCATATGGAACAAAGCTACGGCACTGCATGCCGCCAGCCTGACGGCGCATGGAAAGTGGTTAGTAGCGACTAACGCACACTAACGTAACAATCAACCCATTAATTAATGCGCCCCGATGCAAATCGGGGCGTTTTTTTGTGCCTATAACATTTTTTAACGAATTATGCTTGTAAGATGGGCTCATGCAAAAACCCATCTCCCAGCAACAGATTATATATATCAGCCTTGGCGTGCTGCTGCTATGCGTTCTGGCAGCCTATAGCAATATTTTCCATAACGCTTTTCTACTCGATGATGAATTTCTCATCCAGAAGAATCGTTTTCTAACTAGCTTTAGTTACATCCCGTTCATCTTCACCTCATCCTCCACGTCAGGCTCCGCAGGGATTGATTCCTTCTACCGTCCGTTGCAAGGGCTCATTTACCTCATCACCAATCAACTGGCTGGCATGTCCACCGTTGCATTCCATATTCCGAATTTAATCCTGCATGCACTTAACACATGGCTGGTAGTTACGCTGGGTCTGCGTCTTGGCCTTGCCCGTGTGCCGGTATTCATCGCTGCCCTTTTGTGGGCGTTGCATCCAATGCATACCGAAGCCGTCACCTATATGAGTGCGACGGCGGATACGCTGTATGCGTTCTTCTGTCTTGGTGGCCTTGTCATGCTGTTGCCTGATTTCACGCCGCGCAATATGCGCCTTGTGGCGTGCGTGTTCATCTTCGGGCTGCTCTCGAAAGAAACAGCGTTGGTATTTCCATTATTAGTTATGGCATGCATCTACTGCGTTGACACTAACCGTCACAGGTTCAAGCCTTATCTAAAAACATGGCCGTTATGGGTTATCGCACTTACCTATGTCGTATTGCGTATGACCATTTTAAAGCTGGCTGGCCTTGATTTCTATAAGGCAGAAAATATCTATACCGAGCATTTCTTCGTGCGTCTTTGCACCTTCTTTGCAACCTTGCCGGATTATCTATCGCTTATCTTCTATCCGGTTGATCTGCATTTCGACCGTAATGTCCCTGTCTACACAGATATGGCTTCACCCAAGGTCATGATTGGCGCGGTAATCTTTTTGGTGTGTTCGGGTTGGGTTATGTATTCCCTGTTCAAGAAAAAAAACTCCCCCACTTCACTCTTAATCACATGGGGGCTGTTCTGGTTTGGCGGGGCGCATATCCTGCACACTGGCTTGCTATTGCCCGTGAATGCGTTCTTTCTGGAACACTGGATGTATCTGCCAAGCATTGGATTATTTCTGGTGCTGGCGCAGCACGGCGCGAATTCCATTCGTCAGCTCAAATCACCCCATGCGGAGATGCTGAGCATTACCGCGATTATCCTCATTGCAGGCGTGCTTGGCTTTGCGACGTATCAGCAAAACAAAGTGTGGGCAACGCCAATTGCGTTTTATTCGAATATCCTGAAACATGGCGGAGAGAAAGCGCGCGTACATAATAACATCGCCATGGCCTATGATGATGCAGGAGATAACGCATCGGCGATTAAACATTATGAGCAAGCTATTCTAATCGAGGATAACTACGCACAAACGCGATACAACCTTGCATCCATCCTGTTGAAAACATCATCCAGCCCGGCGGTACAGGCGCAGGCCTTGGCACATTTACAGCGCGCCATTGAGATTAATCCCGATTTCTTCCGAGCCTATAAGCTGATGAGCCAGATTTATAGAGCACAGGGCCTTGATGCTAAAGCCAAGGAAGCCGAATTAAAATTCCTGAACTTAATGAAGAAGTATCTGCAGTACTAATTGGTGGCAGGTGCTTTATTGCTGGCCGTACGCACAATGTCATAAGATGGCCATTCACCGCGGCTTAATGAAGCAATCGCGGCCAGCGGCTTTCCAAAACGCACACGGTATGCCGCATAGGTCGCCAATACCTTTTGCACATAATCACGGGTTTCTTTAAGCGGCATGCTTTCGATGAACAACAACGGATCCTTACCGTGGCGTGCATCCTTGTATAATTGCTGCACCCTGCCAGGGCCACAATTATAGCCAGCGATAATCAGTAACAGATTTCCATCAATACCGTTCATGACCGACAGATGCTTAATATAACTATCACCAAGGGAGATATTAGCCGTCGGATTGAACAAGCTGCCGCTGCTGCCAACAATCATGCGTTCGGCGGTATCCGGCATGATTTGCATGATGCCACGCGCACCGCTTGGGTTGTGCGCGTTGGGTTCAAAGCGCGATTCATTCCACGCAATCGCCATCACTAAGGCAGGGTCAGATGTAAAACCACCTGCTGGCTGCCACGGAAGCGCCGGGTATGACCCACGCGCTGCCAGTCTGCCTTTGCGTGGCTGCAATGAAAGGGTTGGTAGCACGGCAACATCGCTCAATGCTTCCAGCGCGCCTTGTAATTCCGGCTTATTGCCATCTTTTGAATAAGTAAGACTTTGCAGTTCACGTAAAGCCAATTCTTTTTCGCCAACTTGCAGTAATGCAAGGCCACGTGCGCCGGCACGTGTCTGGCGTAATATCGCGACATGCTGTTTGGTCAATGTGGGTTCGCGCCACACATCCAGCATGGCTTTGTCATCACTGGATTTACGGGCAAGCGCCAACATACCGTAATAACTGTGCGGGTCGGATGCAGCTTGCTCGTAATAATAAGCGGCCAAATCGGTTTGCAGGGTTTTCTCAAATGAACGCGCCGCCCAGAATGCCGCTGCATTACGATTTATTGCTGGCACGTCTTCGGCATTGGCGATTGCCAGAAAGCTATGCGATGCCACTGCATAATCCTGTACTGCGAATGCGGACAAGCCTTTTATCCAAGCAGGATAATAGGCTTCAAACGGTTCATCGGTTCCAATTTCAACATCAGCCAGCGCCTTCAATACTTCTTCGAATTGTCCTGTGCGCCATAAATTCTCGGCGGTGAAATTACGCGGCTTTTTCCATTCCACAGTTTGCGCGACCATCGGACGGACGGTGGTTGCTGGCACAATGATGTTAGCTGCTGGCGGCTCCGTCAGCTTGGCATCGGTTGCAGTACGCAGGCTCAGCGCTTTTTTATAAACATCCTGTGCTTGCGGGTAATCGCTGTAACGACGCAACCATTCGGCCAATTGTGTGAATTTCAAATTAGGGTTACGCGAGCTTAATAAAAACTGTGCTTGGGCAACCCCAATCAATCCGCCATCCTTCACGCTACCTGCGATTATTTCTGCATCATCAAGACGGCCATCGCGTATCGCTGCAAATAATTTGCGGTATGTCTTTTCATCCTCCTCGCCCAGTACTCTGGCGATTTCCGGAGTGCGCGGCTCTTCTTCTGCTGCTTGCTGGAGTGGCTGCTTCATACCGCGCACAAGGCTACGCGCATTGCGCGATTTACGGGATTTAATCTCGGGCACGGTTACAACCGGTGCAATCACTGCATTAGCAGCCACACCCGGCTCTGCATTATGCGTTATCTTGCCAATTAAATTATTGGCAAGCGAAAGCGCTTCTTGGCCAAGCGTGCCAAGATTAAAATCTTGTAATGAAATTGTTGGTTTTGCAGCACTACCCAGACTAAGCCCCAAGGTTACCAAGGCGCCAAGAAGTATCACGGGTACTAAACGCAGAGTTTTTTTGGTTCCCTGCGGCTGCGGCTTTGTTTTACGAAGCAACATGATGAGTGCGTCTTAGCCAACGCATCCCACCGGCGCAAGTAAAATCGCTCCACAAAGCATGCATAAATTAAGGCGAAAAAAACACAAAGTTTCGCCTTGTGTAAAATCAATACCTTATGCGTCTAAACGTTAATGTGTGCCCGATTCAATTGCCTTTTTAAACAGCAACAAATCATTCCATGCGAGACGTTTTTGTGATGCCTGACGCAATAAATAGGCAGGATGAAACATCGGGAAACAGGGGATAGTAACGGCTTCATTCGTCACTACATCGGTGTAGGTATAGGTGAATTGTTTGCCTCTGATTTTGGTGATGCCGTCTTTGCTTTTCAAAAGACTCTTCACCGCGACCGCGCCAAGCAGAATTAAAAACTTTGGTCTTACAATCGCAATGTGTCGTTCGGTGAAAGGCAAGCAGACCGCCACTTCACTATCCGTGGGGTTGCGATTACCCGGCGGACGCCATGGCACAATATTACTTATATAGACATTCGTGCGGTCAAGCCCGATACAACCGATCATCTTGTCCAGCAATTTTCCGCTAACACCTACAAATGGCAATCCCTGGCGGTCTTCATCTTCGCCGGGGGCCTCGCCCACCATCATGATGGAGGCAGTTGGATTTCCATCAGCAAATACCAAATTCTTGGATGTTTTCTTGAGCGCGCAGCCTTCGAACGCTTGCAGCTCCGCGCGGAGCTCTTCCAGATTTGTCGCATGCACATTACCAGGCACAAAACTGGGAACCAATGTTGGTTTTTGAACGGGCACAACGGGAAGGGCACGCGCAATTTCAATATGTTGCCCAGTTAAACTATCTGCCGAGTTTTCGGAAAAACCTTGCACAGATGTAATGGACACCGAAACGGATGCGGTTACAGGGGTAACCCTGCGATCCACCGGTTGTTCCGCTACCGCTTCATCCACGCCCATGGCTAATTGCCAGTAAAGCGCGGAATATGGGCTTAGATCTGAGTTTAACGAATCCGTCATGGTTTCTAGTTTAAATTAGCCGCCAGAAAAACATAGAGAAAACCACAGAGAAAAATAGGGGTATCCCCCATTTTTATTGCACACATTGGTAGGAAACATGACAGGCAATTGGCACCGCGATGACCGCGAGACCATGGAGTATGATGTACTGATTGTTGGCGCAGGGCCTGCTGGCCTTTCTGCGGCTATCCATCTCAAACAGCTCGCTGCAAAAGAAAATAAGGAACTCTCCGTCTGCATCATCGAAAAAGGTGCGGAAGTTGGAACACATCTGTTATCCGGCGCGGTGCTCGAACCCCGTGCCTTTGCCGAATTATTCCCTGATTGGGTGGAACGTGGCGCGCCATTACACACAAAAGCACACAAGGATTCGTTTGTATTTTTAACAAAGAACTTCGCCATTCCTTTACCTAACCCGCCCACCATGCACAACAAAGGCAATTACATCATCAGCCTTGGCGAACTAGCCCGCTGGATGGCAGCACAAGCCGAGCAGCTTGGCGTTGAAATCTATCCGGGCTTTGCTGGCGCGGAATTACTGATTGATGAAACAGGATGCGTGCGTGGTGTTGCCACCGGCGATCAAGGCATCACCAAAAAAGGTGAAAAAAGCGACGCCTTCACCCAAGGTGTCGAACTGATTGCCAAACAAACCATTTTCGCCGAAGGCTGCCGCGGTTCGCTGACCAAACAATTATTCGAAACGTACAAATTACGTGACGGCGTCGACCCGCAGACCTATGGCATCGGCATCAAGGAAATATGGGAGATTCAGCCTGGAAACTTCGATTTAGGCAGCATTCAGCACAGCATAGGCTGGCCGATGAATAATGCTACCTATGGCGGTTCATGGATGTATCATTATGGAAAAAATCTGGTCTCGATTGGATTTGTCGTCGGACTTGATTATGAAAATCCATATCTCTCGCCTTACGAAGAATTTCAACGCTTCAAACATCACCCGTCGATTGCAAAAGTTCTTAAGGATGGCAAACGTATCGCTTATGGGGCACGTGCATTAAGCGAAGGCGGGTTTCAATCCATTCCCAAACTGACCTTTCCCGGCGGATGTTTGGTTGGCGATGCAGCTGGTTTTTTGAACGTACCTAAAATCAAAGGCAATCACACTGCGATGAAATCCGGGATGATTGCTGCCAAAGCCGTATTTGATCATTTCAATAAAGGTTATGACAGCAATGAAGTAACAGGATACACAACCGCGCTTCAGCAAAGCTGGATATGGAAAGAATTGCAAAGTGTACGCAACATTCGC
>CAZMQI010000014.1:29175-44006 GCA_964568585.1 uncultured Rhodospirillales bacterium | reverse complement strand
ACGTCATCGCCCGGCAATGCGCCATAGTTTTGATTATAGGTGGACATAGCCGATTGAATACTTTGCAACGTGCTGATGGTGCTGGTAATGCGCGCACTTTGCATAATGTTGACGGCGACCAGAATGCTGCCAATCAACAACCCGATGACGACGAGAACAATCGAAACTTCAACAAGTGTAAAACCAGAGTTCAACTTATCAGATTTAAAATTTGGGCGTGCATACATGGGTAAACCTATCTGTTCGCATGAATAAACCTGTATGTCGTTTTTAGCGTATACAGGTTAGGGCTGATACTTCTTTTAGTGCTTATGGCGCTTTTTCTTTTTGTGCTTTTTGGCTTTGTATTTTGACTTGTGCTTCACAGGCTTTGCTGCTTTTTTAATAGGCAACTCTTCGATGGTTGTTTCGCTTGCGTTCACAACAGCCGCTCGTTTGATTGCGGTTGCTGCCGGTAATGGGACTGCACTGTCCTCCACAAACTCCCCATCTATTTCATCATCACTTTCTTTGACGACTTTTTTCTTCGCAATCGGCAGTGGCCTGCGGTCATGGTTGAATTTGTGGTATAACTCCACATCCGCTGCGTCTGGCCGCGGTGCATCATTCACAACGGTTGCGCGCAATAAAATTACCAATTCTGTTAGCTGTGACGTATTGCTGCGCGATTTGGCAAGATTACCAAAAATCGGAACATCATCGGCAAAGGGCACACCCTTCTCCAGATTACCGGATGAATCCTGCATCAAGCCGCCCATCACAGCGACCGCACCGGATTTAAGCGTCAGTACACTATCCATCTCCCGTACCGCCACGACAGGAATGGAGGATGATACTTCCGGCACATTCGCATCAGCCGCAGCAATCTTCACACCTGGGTCTTCCACACGGTCAACAATAAAGGAAACAGTTGGACGCAAGTTAAGCGTTACTTCATCGCGTTCCTGATTGATGGATGGCTGCACCGTCATCAAGAAGCCAACGGGCACTGTGTTTGGCGTGCTGTTCACAGTGCGTTGCACGGCCACGGGACTTCCGCCATTGGTACCGATAATCGGCGTTGTTTCAATGGTGGATGTAAAATACACCTCATTACGTGCGACTTTTAAAACGGCTGGCTGGTTATTGAGTACCGTCAAGCGCGGGCTAGATAATGTTCGTGATGTACCAAAGCTACGCACGAAATTCAGGATACCTGCAAAATCATTGTCTTTAAGCGATAGCGTCACAACGCCATCAGTCGCAGTGCCCGCAGCAGCAAACGGTGCACCAATCGCCGTTGGACCAAATCTGGCAGCGGCATCCACCGTGCCATTTAAAAGCGAGCGCCAGTTGATACCACTTTTGTAATCTTCATTCAGCTGCACTTCCATAATACGCGCTTCAATCAACACTTGAGAGTTTACATTGTGTTTAATCTTACCAAGATAGGCTTCTATCGCCTTCTGTTGGCGTTCATTTCCAAAAACACTAATCAGCCCGCCCTGCTTATTGATGGCATATGCTTTATTGGCGGGAATGCCTTCCTGCTTCAGTTCTTTTACCGTGTCGCTATCGACACGCATGGTGCGGGTGGATTTGGTATTGGTGAGAATAGCTTCGACATTACTTTCAATCTCGCCCCAAAAATCGGCAACTGCCTGTGTTTCCACTTTGGTCGTTGAATTATTACCGCTGGTGACATCGCCGCCGCTGTTATTGCTGTTATTCCGCCCATTCCCTTGGATGCTGGAGAAGACATTAGTTGCAATGCCAATCTCGCTATTTGATTTGCGAATAAGCGTTAAATAATCGATGGGATAGCTTTTGACATAAGGTTCATCAAGCTCAATACGCAGAAAATGATCTTCCACCGTGTAGCGCAGACCAGCCATATTGCACAAACGGTCTAACACGCGTGAAAACGGCTGACGAATAGCGGTGAATATCACCCCGCCTGTAATACGTGGGTCAAGTTCAAGATTGACTTCGGCTTTGCTGGCCAGTTCTTGCAAGACATCTTTAACGGGAACTTTTTCAGTTATAGAAATGGAAATGATTTTATCATTGGCGATTTTGTTCTTTGCCTGATGATTTGCCTTATACGGTACGTGAGGAATTGGCGGGCCATCAGAATTGTCACGCTCCCGGCGTAAATCGCGGTAATCATCACGATTTAAATCCATTACCGGATCGACCTTATCCAGCTGCAGCTCTTGGCAAGCGGTAACAGGCAGTAGTAAGAGCCCAAGCAAAACCCAAAAGCGCATTAAATGTCCTTAATGAAATAAGGCATTTCTTTTAGCTTGGGTGGATTGAAACGTGAAGCGGGAATTATGGCAGCTATACTACCACTGCCTTATTCATACGTTACGCCTACGAAATAAAGTCCGTGTGGTGGTGCTGTGGGGCCTGCTTTGGCACGCTCCTTTGCTTCGAAGGCACGCTGGAATTCTGCCACGCTCCACTGCCCTGTCCCGACAAAAAACAACGTGCCGACCATATTTCGCACCTGATGATACAGGAAAGATTTTGCAGAAAAATAGAAACGGAATTCATTACCGATTTGTTCAACACGTGTATCAAGCATCGTTTTCATCGGCGATGGTGATTGGCACCCATCCGCACGGAACGATGTGAAGTCATGATGACCAAGCAGCACTGCCGCCGCTTCCTGCATCGGTTTTAATTCCAGCGGTTTATAGAAATGCACCGCATGCCCTCTATCAATGGTCAGTTGGCGTGGGCGGTTAATAACGCGGAACATATATTGCCGCGATGTCGCCGAAAACCGTGCGTGAAAATCCGTTGTCACTGGCTCGGCATTCAAAATCACCGCCGGATGTGGCCGCATATAGTAATTAATCGCATCGCGCACCGTGTCGCCATCGGTTGGACGATCGATATCCGCATGGCAGACCTGTGCCAATGCATGCACACCAGCATCAGTACGGCCAGCGACATGGATGCGCACATCCTCGTCACAGAATTTTTTGATGGCATCTTCGATGGTGGATTGCACGGAACGAGCATCTTTCTGCATCTGCCAGCCGTGAAAGCCAGAGCCATCATATTCAATGGTAAGTTTCCAGCGTTGCATTACCCGTTATCCATTATAGATGCTCACCAATCTTGACTGCAAAACCGCGAAGGAAAGATGCACCATCGGTGGCACTGCGTCCTTGGCGTTGCACTTTGGTAAGCGTGATGGCGTCTTCACCGCAGGCGACCGTGAAATCATCACTTAACAGTGTGCCAGCAGGTCCATGCACGCCAAATGCCATGGCTGCTTCCAATACTTTGATGCGTTCGTTCTTACTTTCGAAATATACGCCGGGCCATGGGGTAAGCCCGCGCAATTTACGTTCGATTTCTGCGGCGCTTTCGCTCCAGTTGATGCGACCTTCATCTTTGGTCAGCTTGGCGGCGTAGGTAACGCCCGCTTCCGGTTGCACAGTTGGCGTGATGCTGCCACTAGCAATCTTTGGTAAAGCTTCAACAATCATCTCTGCGCCAAGCTTGCTAAGTTCGTCATGCAATGCTCCGGCATTTGTCTGCGTTGTAATCGGCACCGCTTTTTTAAGCCACATCGCGCCAGTATCCAGCCCGACATCCATTTGCATAATCGTGATACCGCTATCGGCATCCCCCGCCAGAATGGCGCGTTGAATGGGCGCAGCCCCACGCCAACGCGGCAATAAGGATGCATGGATATTGATGCAGCCCAGCCGCGGTGCATCGAGCACGGGTTTTGGCAATAACAGGCCATATGCCACCACAACGGCCACATCGGCATTCAAATCGGCAAAGGCTTTTTGTTCTTCCGGCGTTTTCAAACTAAGCGGTGTACGCACAGGAATGCCATGCGCTTCGGCAGCTTGGTGTACTGCTGATTTTTGTAAGACTTGCCCGCGGTTCGCCGGGCGTGGCGGTTGACTATACACACATGCAATCTCGTGTCCCGCATCACGCAACGCATTCAACGCACCCACCGAAAATTCCGGCGTGCCCATAAAAATTATGCGAAGGGGTTTAGATTGTGAACTCATGGCAGGCAAGATAGCCAAAACTAAAGCGCCTTACCATCCTGCTTTTCTTCTTCAGCCAAACGTTGTGCTTTTTCAACGCGCTTTAGCATCATATCGCGCTTAAGCTTTGACACATGATCAACGAATAGCACGCCATTTAAATGGTCAATTTCATGCTGAATGCAGGTGGATAGCAGATCTTCTGCCTCCATCTCGATGCGCTTATTGTTCACATCGGTATAGCTGACCTTGATACGTTTGGGGCGGGTCACTTCCGCATATTGGCCGGGGATGGACAGGCATCCTTCGCGATAGGTGAATAGCTCCTCACTACTCCATGAGATGACAGGATCTGCCATCATGAAAGCGTGTTCTGCGTTTTGTTCTTCTTCCACGTCCACGACAATCACGCGCTTTAATTCGCCGACCTGCGGTGCGGCCAAACCAACGCCTGCGCTTTGGTACATGGTGTCCAGCATCTCGTGCATAAAGCGGCTCACCTCACGGTCGACCGTTTTCACAGGGTCAGCCATCTTGCGTAAGACAGGATCGGGTACGATGCGTAGTTTTAAAACCATGGGTTCATTTTCACATAAAAGATTTAAAGAAATATATGTGCTTTAAATGGCTGATTTCAAGGTGGTTTTAGGCCACTTCTTGCTTTTTATTTGGTATTTGCAGGGCAAAAGCGTCCTCTTCCGCTGCAGTCAATTGGCGGGGGATGATATCGACCGTTTCAAGCAGCTCGATTTTCTTATCACTATCAATGCTGTATTCATCCGCAAGACGGCGCGCACGTGAAAAAACACGGCTCTCAAACGAACCAACGGATTTATTGTAATGGTCGACTGTTTTGCGAAGACTGTCGCCGATATTTTCAAAATGCGACGCAAAGGATGCCATCGCTTCATACAAATCCTTACCCAAACCAGCAATTTTTTGTGCTTGCTCCGCCAGCTTTTCCTGACGCCATGCATGGGCAATCGTCTTTAATAAGCCAATTAGATTAATCGGTGTTGCCAAAATCACCTTGTTTGAAAAAGCAAAATCGAAAAGTTCTGGGTCATTTTGCAATGCAATGGACAGGAAATGTTCACCGGGCACGAACATCACAACAAAATCCGGTGTTTCATCGAATTGTTCCCAATAGGCTTTCTGGCTAAGGGTTTTTACATGGTCACGCAAATGCCGCGCATGACGTTGATGGGTCAGCAACACCTGTTCGGGTTCTGCATTCACCGCATCCAGCAAGGCATCGAGCGGGGTTTTGCAATCAATCACGATTTGGCGGCCACCCGGCAAATGCACAATAACATCGGGGCGAAGGCGTTTATTGTCTTGCGTCGTTGTGTTGGCTTGTTCGGTAAAATCGCAATGCGAAATCATGCCGGACATTTCGAGCACGCGCTTCAATTGCATTTCACCCCAGCGGCCACGACCTTCGGGTTTGCGAAGCGCTTGTTTTAACTGGGTGGTTTCAAAACGCAACTGGGTTTGCGTTTCCGCCATCTGGGTTAGATGTTGCTTGAGACCTTCATAGGCACCAATGCGTGCCTTTTCCATTTCGCCTGTTTGGGTATGAAGCTGGTTAAGGCGCAATTCCAACGGTTTCAGCATTTCTGCGACATTATTGGTGCGTTTTTCCCAATCGGCGCGGGTATTTTCACGCTCATGCGATAATTCATTCTTGGCAATATTGAGCAGCACATCCAGATTTGCGGTCAGCGCTTCGTTCGACAGAGCCTTGAATTGCTCCGCCATGCGCCGGCGATTGAAGCTTTGCAGAACAGTTGCCGCAATGAACCCAACAACTACTCCGCCCAATGCTGCAACAGCCCATTCAATTGGAAATGTCATTTGCTTTTCCCTGTTTCATTCCATGCCTGCGTATACGCTGCTTCCATATCCTTCACGAAAGTCTGGCTATCAAACAATGGCAGCTTCTCGCGGCCTTGCTGCAGATGCTGGCGGATGGATGTGCGCTTATCTTCATCCTTCAACAACTCGCGGATCTTGGTTTCATAAATATCCAGTGATGGCGCGATAAGTTCCGGCAAACCCGCAGCCTTTAACAAGCTGGCTGAGACACGGGATGCAAAGCTTTTACCCATCAATGCAACCACGGGCGCACCAACCCACAATGCGTCGCTGGTGGTCGTATGGCCGCCATAGGGCGCCGTATCAAGGACAACATCAGCATGACGGTAACGCGCGATATGATCGGCTTGATTCATGCGGTCGGCAAATATCAAACGCTCCCCCGCTACGCCGCGCTTTTCGGCTTCCATGCGGAGGTTTTGCTGAACAATGTCATGCGGCGCAAACAGCCACAGCACAGTGTTTGCATCATCCTTTAAAATACGCATCCACACATCGAATACAGGCGGGGTAATTTTATAGGTTTGGTTGAAGCAACATAGAACCGTCGCATCTTCGGGAAGATTATGTTCACTGCGTTTCTTTGCAGCGAGCAATGGACGTTCACGGTCATTGATTTGATAGCTGTGCGGCAAACGAATGATTTTTTCGGAATACGCCGCATTCTGTTCGACCGGAATAATAGTTTCATCGGCCACAATATAATCAACAAAGGGCGCACCCATGCTGCCTGGATAGCCAAGCCATTGGATGATGACGGGTGCCGGACGTGATGCGAGGACTTCGGGTAGCCCACCACGTGTATAGCCCTTTAAATCAACCAGAATGTTGATGCGGTCGTTGAAAATACGCTCGGCAATCGCAACGGGCGGCATGCCTGCGCAATTAAGCCAATGTTCTGCCCCGCGCTGCATACGCGTGCGAATGGGGCTTTCGCCTGCTTGGCCATAGCTATACACGAATACTTCAAACTGGTCGCGGTTATGGTGGCCAAATAATTCTGCCAATAAATAGCTGGTCGCATGTTCGTGCAAATCGTTTGAAAGATAACCGATGCGTAGTCGCCCACCGCTTGGCAATGGTTTTGCATCAAACTGTGCAACTGGCTTGATGCTTGCCGCACCTTTCTTCACGCATTCCAGATGCTTGAAGGCATCATCGATAAACACGGGCGCAAGATTGGCTGGCGTTTTATCGAGCGGCAATTCTGCGCCGCTCCAATCCGCCATTTGGCGGCGCGTCATGGCAATGACAGCTTCCATATCATGGTTTTTGGCATCCAATTCCTGTGCTTTGACAAATGCCGGAACGCTTTCAGCAAGCATCCCGCTTTGACGCAAGGCATGGCCGAAATTCGCCCAGAGATGCGCTCTGGTCGGTGCAAGCAGCACAAGCTGTTCATAAAGTGGCACAGCATCTTTTGGTTGATTGGTCGCCAGCAAGAATACTGCAAGGTTGTGCATGATATCCGGCTGATCCGGACGCAAGGCATGCGCCGTGCGTAGTAATTTATCAGCTAGCTCTATCTCACCAACATTCTGTTTGATGATGCCGCCAAGGTGAAGGAAATTGATGTTATCGGGATAATCGGCAAGCGCAGATTCAACCTTCACATTCGCTTGTTTCAGATTTCCGGATTGAACAAGGCGCGATACATCTTCAAAGCGCATCCGCAAATCATCAGTGGGTTTTTGTGCTGTTTTTGACATGCCGACATTATAGGTAGGCCGCTTTTTATTGTCAGCAGATTTACGCTGCCGAAGGCACAATAATGCTATTTTTCGGCTTCCGGCGTGGCCAAACATTAATAAATGAAAGCGCAATCGCCGATAGGTATGGCAAGCTTTGCACAATCAAAATACCCGACCACAGCAAGGCCTGGTTATTCGCAACACTGTAATGCAGCGCAAGACCAATGGAGCATACAATCAGCCCGACGAAGATGATGATTTCATCGCGCGCCATGGCAAAGCCTTGATACAGGGCTGGCTTATCTTCACATTTGGGAGTTCTAAAGAACGGTTTGCCGCTGGTGAACAGGCCTTGCAGCATGGCGGTGCCCACCACATGGCTTAGCGCCGTTCCGGCGACGGCTGCGCCAAAGCGTTCCGGCCAACCGATGCGAACACGAAGACCATACATCATAAACCCGCTGAGAATCTTGAATACGAATACGGCGAGCGTTGGAAGTTGGAAAATTTCCGGCGGAAATTCCACAAGTTCCAAAAACAGCAAAAGTGACCAAACAAGCGATCCCAGCACGAAAATTAAATTGGCTGCATCGGCAATCCACGGCAACCAGCCAGCAATGAAATGGTATTTCTGGGCAAAGGTCAGTTCATTGCGATTTGGTGCAAAGAATGGCAAATGGCGTTTCATGATTTGCATCGCGCCATAGGCCCATCGGAACCGCTGTGATTTATAGCCAGCAAAACTATCGGGGATGAGGCCCTTGCCGTAACTTTGCGAGAGGTAATAAGACTGAAATTTATTCTCGAACAGCTTCAGACCCAATTCGGCATCTTCGCAAATACACCATTCCGCCCAGCCCTTAACCTGCTGCAATGCAGTCTTGCGGATAAGAGTCATCGTGCCGTGCTGGATAATCGCATTGCGTTCGTTGCGTTGAACCATACCGATATGGAAGAAACCGGCATATTCCCAATGACACATGGTTTTGAACTGGTCGCCTTCCCAATCGCGGTAATCCTGCGGGGATTGCACGAAACCGATTTCGGGCTTTTCAAATAATGGCACGAGTGCTGACAGCCAATGGTTATCCACCTGATAATCGCTGTCTATTACTGCGATGATTTCAGCATCGTGTGCAGTTTGTTCCAGCGCGAAATTCAGCGCGCCAGCTTTAAAGCCCGGCCATTTCGGCAAATGATAAAAACGGAAGCGCGAGCCAAGCTTTTCACAATAGTCCTGCACGGGTTTCCACACCGCTTCGTCCTTGGTGTTGTTATCAATCACCAAGACTTCGTAATTTGGGTAGTCCATACGCACAATAGCGTCCAACGTTTCCATGACCATTTGCGGCGGTTCATTATAGCAGGGGATATGGATGGAAACCTTGCGTGCGTTTTCATGCGCATCATTGCCGGATACATCAACCTTGCGCCGCCAACTCTCAGTCCACACGGTTTCGGTAAATTCCAATCCATCTACCAGTAATACCGCGAATAAGAATAACTGGAACAGCACGAGGCCAGCCCATGCAAAGCCAATGGTGGCCGTATATACCTCCCCATGCGCCGACAGCACACTCCACACCAATACGGAGAAAATCGCCTGAATGAGCAACCCAAAGAATGTCTGCCCCATCCACGAGATATGGCCAGCCTTACGCATGAATAGGATGATGGGCAGCAAGGCAAGTAGCATCGCAATCAAACAGGCCTGCGGCCAGTTGCGACGTTCATTCACATTGCCAAATAGCGGGAACTTCTGCTGGCGGTGATTATCCCAAATGCCCCACCCTGTTCCAACCGTTCCTTCGATTTCCCACTTCCACGCCTGATCAAACGCTTCAACGATGATGTAATCAAGCTTGCGTTCGGTTGCGATGTTTAGGAAGTCGCGAATGAAACGCGCCTGATTGACCTGACTGGGTTCGGCGCCATAAATCCACTGCCCTTTACTTGGCCAGCCAATTTCACCGATCAGAATATGCTTAGACGGAAAGGCGGTATGCACCTCATCATAGCGTTGCAGGGCATAAGCAACCGCTTCATTCGCGGGCTTTCCTTCCCAATACGGCAATGTATGGATGGTGATGAAATCAACGGCAGCAGCAAGGCGTGGATTTTTCAGCCATACGTGCCAAGGCTCCGCCGTACTTACCTGCACCTTCACGCGGCGTTTAATCCAGTGGATCATATCCACCATTTCATCCACGCTGATATCGCCGCGCAAAATGGCTTCGTTACCTACTAAAATACGGTTGATGTTGCGGTTCTTGTTAGTCAGTTCCACAAGGCTGTTCAGTTCAGCCATGTTTTCTTTTGCATTGGTGCCGTACCACGACCCCATCGTTACCCATAAGCCGTATTTTTTAGCGGCCGCTGGAATGCTTTCTAACCCGTTGGTTGCACCATAACTACGAATGGAGCGAACATAGGGTGCAACGGTACGCACATCTTCTTCAATTTCTTGCAGGGTCGGGAAGTTATGCTTGGCGGGATTATGTTCATCACGGTATGGCGTGAATGAAACACCGCTAATAACGCCATCCCACGCGCTGCTATCGCGGCTAAGATTGATAACACCCCACAGCGTAATGTTGACCATAAACACCAGCGCCAACACAAAGATGATACGCAGCAGCGATGGACGTTTTTTTATAGATTGGATATTTATGGATGACATGGTGGATGTGATAGCACGCAAGGCTTTTTGAGCCAAATGTTTTGCGTAAATTCAAGCAAATCGAGATGTGTTATCGTTTTTTAACCACATTCATTAAAGCCTAGGAAAGCATGCTTTTGTAGAATGAAAGTTCAATCAAAAGCAGGATTCATGGCAGTAGATAGAAACGAACCGGTAGCCGCATCATCAAGACCACCTTATCAGTCTATGGCGGATAACCATCCTGCAGCCCTGCTACGCGTTGCAGAAAATACGCCACCAAAATCGGCAGAAGAAATCGTGCGGGCATTGACTTCAGCACCAACAGCAGGTCCATCAGCACCAGCGCCTACATCACATCCCAACGCTACAGCAGAAGAACTGCAAAGGCTCGATCCATCAAGGAATGCGAGTATTGAGGATATGAGACGTCTTTCAGAGCTTCAGGCGAAACGCCGCGCGTCGCAAGCGCGGCCTCAATAATACTATCTGAAATTACTTCTGTAATTACTGAGCGAGTTGCTGGCTTTTTTGTTCTAGCGTGCTGAGTAAGCCTTCCGGACCACTGGCACGAATAACCGAACCGAATTCCGAACGGCGCGTTGCCATTTCGCTGATGGCACCATCAACAAATACGTCAGCTACTTGCCAACCATTGCCGTTGTTGACCATCAGATAGTTCAGATGATGTGTGTCTGCTCCGGACTTCAAGGTGGTTTCAACGATGCGTTGCTCAGGATTTGGTGCAGCTTTTTCACCAATTACCGTGAATTCTTCGCCATCATAAGCTTTGAACTGGCTGGCGTAATTCGCAACGGTAAAGTTATGAAAGGCCCTTGTTAGTTTGTCTTTTTGTTCTGGCGATGCCTTTACCCATGATGGGCCGTAAGAAACGCGGGTCATATCGCCAGCGCTGAATGTCTTGCTGATGGCAGCATCAAGCTGTTGTGCGCGGCCTTGAAAGCCAAGCTTGTCGCCCTCCTTCATCACCCCGGTCAATGTACGGTAGAATGAACTAATCACTTCGCTTGCGCCAAGCTTTGCAGCTGCGGGCGGGCGCATCGCAACTTTCTGAGTCGTAGCAGCATTAGCAACGGGCGCGAGCGCAAGCATCATCACCAACAAAAGACCGAATAAGCGCATCAGAAAAACTCCGAAAAAGGGTTCAGTTAAATGTAGTAGCAAACCGTAGTTGGTAATTATGCCCGAACTTTGGCAAAGCGTTGAATGCTTGCACCACCAGCCGCCACATTGCCAATAGCAGCGCGTGCCGTTGCAACAATATGCTTCGCATTTAATTGCGCTTCGTCATATTGCTTCACGGGATTGTCGTGATCCTGGAATACATCCGGCAAGGTCATGGTACGAAGCTTCAAGCCGTTATCCAGCAAGCCTTCATTGGCCAAGAAATGCGCGACATGTGCACCAAAGCCACCCATCGAACCTTCTTCAACGGTAATAAGCACTTCGTGTTCAGCCGCCAATTGACGAACCAGTTCTTTATCGAATGGTTTAGCAAAACGTGCATCAACCACGGTCGTTGTCAAACCTTGTGCGGCGAGTTCATCAGCAGCCTTTAATGCTTCTTGCAGACGTGTACCAAGACTGAGGATAGCAACGCGTGTACCTTCGCGAATAATCTTACCCTTACCAATTTCAAGAACACGACCACGTTCTGGCAATGCAACACCGGTGCCTTCACCGCGTGGGTAACGAACGCCGCATGGGCCTTCGTTATAGGATGCAGCAGTTGCAACCATGTCAAATAATTCAGCTTCATCACTTGGAGCCATCAACATGAAGTTAGGCAGGCAACCAAGATATGCAAGATCGAATGCACCCGCATGGGTGTAACCATCCGCACCAACAAGCCCAGCACGATCCATCATGAAACGCACAGGGAGCTTTTGCATCGCCACGTCATGCACCACTTGGTCGTAACCACGTTGCAAGAATGTGGAATAGATGGTGCAGAATGGCTTCAACCCTTCGGTCGCCAAACCAGCAGCAAAGGTTACTGCATGTTGTTCAGCAATCCCCACGTCAAAGGTACGATCTGGGAAGCGTTTTTCGAATACGTCGATACCGGTGCCAGATGGCATCGCAGCGGTCACTGCCACCACCTTGTCATCTGCTTCTGCTTCTTTGATTAGCGCATCAGCATAAACACGGGTATAGGTTGGAGCCGAAGCTTTTACCTTCACCTGCTCACCAGTCACGACGTCAAACTTGTTCACGGCGTGGCATTTGTCAGCAGCAGTCAATGCTGGCGCAAAGCCCTTACCTTTTTGGGTAACGACATGGATTAGCACTGGGCCCGGATCTACATCATCGCGGATGTTTTCAAGAACCGGCAATAGATGCTCAAGGTTATGACCATCAATCGGGCCCACATAATAGAAACCCAATTCTTCGAACAAGGTTCCACCTGTCACCATGCCGCGCGCATAGGATTCAGCTTTACGTGCTGCTTCACGAACGGGTTTAGGGAAAATCTTCGACATATCTTTGGCAAGGTTACGCAGACCGCGATATTCCTTGGATGACACGATGCGTGACAGATACGCGCTTAGCGCGCCGGTTGGCGGTGCGATTGACATGTTGTTATCGTTAAGAATAACGATGAGCTTGCTACGCATTGCGCCTGCATTATTCATCGCTTCATACGCCATACCAGCACTGATGGAGCCATCGCCGATTACTGCTACAACGTGATTTGGCTTTTCCAATACGTCGCGTGCCACGGACATACCGAGACCAGCCGAGATAGAGGTCGAGCTGTGCGCTGCGCCGAATGGATCATATTCGCTTTCGCTGCGCTTGGTGAAGCCGGACAAACCGCCACCTTGGCGAAGCGTACGAATACGATCGCGGCGACCGGTCAGGATTTTATGTGGGTATGCTTGGTGACCCACGTCCCAAATTAATCTGTCATCCGGGGTGTTGAACACGTAATGCAATGCAACGGTCAATTCCACAACGCCGAGACCTGCGCCCAAGTGACCACCGGTTGTTGAAACGGTATCAATGGTTTCTGCGCGCAACTCATCAGCAACTTGCTGCAATTGCTCAGGCGCCAATTTACGCATATCTTCTGGAACAACAATTGTGTCCAGAAGCGGTGTTTTATGGTGTGGATTGGTTGAAGGATTTGGCACGCGCGCGCTCCACTACTAAAATAAAAGTTAACAAACTGATGGGATTCCCGAAGAATCTTACGGCTTGAGTACGAAGTGCTGACCTTAACGAAAGCGGTGATTAAAAAGCAAGCAAATGAAATGCTTGCATGAAAAAAAACCGTTAAAAACTATGGTTATTTTGGTGGTATTGTGGTGTTTCAGGCACTTTGTTGCCATTAAGTTCTATATGAAACGCTTTCAAGTTAATGACAGGGCTTTTTGCAAATCACCCAACAGCACCGCCTCACAATCCCAATTTCCTCTGATGATATAACTTGGGTGATAGGTTGGAATTACAGGAATCCCAGGAGCTAAGCGGCAATCCTGTTGCTGGCCACGGATATTCAGAATTCCTTCAAGTCCGGTGAGCGCCCACAGCGGTGTTCTACCCAGCGTGATAATCGCTTTTGGTTTTTTGGCGCGAAGCATTTCGCCAAGATGCTCAAGCTCGCTCGCATATTTTTTTAGAACATATTTGCTGGCGAAGCGTCCGTATTTTTCTTCAATCTCCTCCCCGCTTTCTTTTGCAGCACGAAGTGACGAGAAAAAATGATCCACTTTATTTTTTGGCGGTTGAAAACGAAACACATTCGCAACTAGAATTTCTGCTCTGACGATGCCTGCACTTTGCATGTTCTTTTCCAGCAATTGGCCCGAACGGCCAACGAATGGTCTACCCTGCTTCACTTCGTTGGCACCAGGGGCCTCACCGACAACAACCAATAACCCACGGTCACTTTTATGTGTGGGATATTGATAATCCACGAATGGCCATTGGTCATCGGCCACATGTTCTGGGAAAAGATTGTCGGCTAGTTTGGTAGATTGTTTTGGCATAGCGGCACTTTGCAGGGCTGCGGTCATGCTGTCAATTTATTGGTTTGGTTATGCGCTAGCGGGAGCTGCGGTGCGTTGTTCAAACAAACGCGCAGTTTCAACACCAAGAATACCGTCTTTAAGCTTTCGGCCATGCGTGCCTGCTGATAATTGCTGCTGCGCTTCATAGGTTGTTTTTTGTAAATTGCGTGCGGCCAAATGGGTTTCTGGACCAAAATCACCATCAACGAATTGTTCACGCGTTCGTTGGCCTTGGTAATACCCGTAATCAAATAAAAATTCCTGAAATTTTTTACGTTCTTCTGGTGGAAGGTGCAATCCCTTCCCGCGCAAGGCTGCTGTGTGCGCCTTACCGAATTCCTGTGCCGCCCGGTAAACATCTGCCTCGCCGCCAGTGCCAACTGCACGTGCAAGATTATCTTTGAACTGGTCATAAACCGATGTGGGCCGCTGCTGTGCAACTGCTGGAGGTGCAACGGGTTCAGGCGCAACTGGCGGTACCGGAGGTACGGCACGCTCAGTTACAGGTGGTGCCGGAGGTACAACACGCTCAGTCACAGGTGGTGCCGGAGGTACTACA
>CAZMQI010000014.1:21738-29075 GCA_964568585.1 uncultured Rhodospirillales bacterium | reverse complement strand
CGCTCAGTCACAGGTGGTGCCGGAGGTACAACACGCTCAGTCACAGGTGGTGCCGGAGGTACAACACGCTCAGTCACAGGTGGTGCCGTACGAACTGTACCGTCTGGTGCAACTGGCAAATTTGCAAGATTTGGCCATGTTGCATCTACAGCAGTAGCAAGCCGAGTAAGATAATGACCTGATGTCGCATCATAGGCGGCTACGAAAGCAGCGCGTTGTTCGGTAGTTAAGGTGATGTTCTTGGCGGCTGCATTTGCGATGAGATCATTTGCGCTTGGCGTCGAAGCATAACGTGCCCAAACCTTGCCTACATAACTGGAGGGCATAAACGATCGCTGCGTCGCCTCAATCTGCTGATTTAGTAATGCACGTTGTTCTGCGGTTAGTTCAGCCACGTAAATCCCATAGAAAATCTGTTCGCGAAAATGCGCTAAATATAAGGATTAGTGTAAGGGCTTGATGCTAATGGTTATTTAATTTTAACTAGAATTGGATGAAGTATTTTTGGCAAGAAGCTCACAATATCAATAGCTTAAGCTTCTTCCTTCATCTTCCACAGCATGGTTTTTATGTTTCCTGCCATATCCATGCTTTCCGGAAAGTCTGGATAATCAATGCGCCTGCCATCCCGCATGAACACCAATCGCTGAGCTGTTCGGTCGCGCATTTTGAGGTTTTCACGGCGAACCTTGCCAAACGGGCTGTCCAGACAAAACCGGAAGCTGTTCAGCCAAGATGGTGCACGCGCATTTACTTCGTCGATGATGTTGCACATACGGTCATACGCAATACGATAGGCCGCAGAAAAATGGATGGGTTCCGGCACATAGATGGAAAGTGTTTTGACGTGATGCGTTTCCAGTTTCTGCATCAATTCCAGAAGTACATCCGCATGGTCATTCACATGACGCAGCATCGGGAAGTGATTATACAGCCGAATGCCATGTGCGTGCATACGTTCCAATAATGCCGTTACTTCATCACATATTTCATATGGATGAACGCTGTGCAAAATCAACCGCACATTGTATTTTGCAAACAACGCCAACTTATCATCATTCTTTAAGGCGGACGGCGCAAAGATCGGCACGCGGGTATGAATGCGAAGCTCGGTCACAGTTTTAACAGTGGCCAGTTTTTCAAAAATGGTTTGCAATTCGGTGTAGGACAGCGTGAGCGGATCCCCGCCCGACAGAATGACTTCGCGTACGTCCGGATGCGTGTTTAGATGCGCCATCAGCATATCACATTGATCTTCAATCGTCTTGCGAATGCCTGTCTTTTGCTCGCTTAACACATCTTGGCGAAAGCAATATAAACAGTGCGCGGCACAGGTGGATGTGGGTGTAAACAATACACGGTCTGGATATTTTTGGATGAAGATATCCTTCGCATCATCTTCCATATTGCTGCGGTCATCTACCCAATCAGCAACTTCACCCGGAGCACGCAGCGATAAGCGTTCATTACTTGGATATACCGTGCGTGCAAGCGGCCCGCCAAAATGACCCAGCGCAGCGACCTCCTCATCAATTTTTTTTTGATAAAACGGCGTGACCTTTACAGACAACAATCCATGCGTTTTGGCCAATGCGGCATAGGCGACATTGCGTTCGTCTTGATTATCGTAAAATTGCCGTGCAGCTAGTTGCATTACATCCCAAACATGGTTTGCGTGGCATTGCTGTTCTTCAATGCCTTATAACGGGCCAAAGCCCATTGCGGGAAGAACGCCTTATAGCCGTGATAACGTAGGTAAAACACCTTAGGGAAGCCAACGGCAGTATAGTAATCCTCTTTCCATAGGCCTTCTTCTTGTTGGGTGCCAAGCAAGTACTTCATGCCCTTGCTCACAGCATCGTTATCGATTTCACCAAATGCCATCAAGCCAAGGATAGCCCATGCAGTTTGTGCAGGAGTGCTAACCTTACCCTCGCCTTTTGGTTGGTCAGGGAAATACGTTGCGCCATCTTCACCCCACCCTCCATCTTCGCGCTGCTTGGATACAAGCCAGTTAATCGCCCGACGTACCATCAAATCATTCTTGCCGATACCAATAGCATTGAGTGCATTGAGCACCGACCACGTTCCATAAATATAATTCGTGCCCCAACGGCCAAACCAGCAACCTTCTTTTTCCTGCTCTTTACGCAGATAGGCGATGCTGGAAGCAACCGCAGGATGATCAATTTTATAACCAAGCTGAGCAAGCATACCAAGGCAACGCGCGGTCACATCCGCACTAGGCGGGTCAAGCAATGCGCCATGATCTGCAAATGGGATATGATTGAGGTAGTAATAGGTATTATCGGCATCAAAGGCTCCCCAGCCACCATTCTTACTTTGCAGGCCAAGCACCCATTCCGTGCCGCGCTCAATCGCTTCGCGGTATGTGTTGCTATCCAATCGATCCATCGCCATCACAACCACCGCGGTGTCATCCAAATCAGGATAATACGCGTTATTGTATTGGAATGCCCAACCGCCCGGACGAACATTCGGACGCCATTCGGCCCAATCGCCCACAACATCCAGCACCTGAAGTTTTTTGAGCCACTCTGCCGCACGCTTGGTTGCTGCAACCGCTTCTGCGCTGCCATCTTCCAACATGGCATGCGCCATCAAGGCTGTATCCCATACGGGTGAAAAACATGGCTGGCAATAGGCGCTGGCTTCTTCTTCAATCACCAGATTATCAACTGCCTTGGTCGCAATGACGCGGTCAGGATGATCTTTTGCGTAACCTAATGCTGAATACATCATCACCACATTAGCCATGGCAGGATAAATCGCGCCAAGGCCATCTTCGCCGTTCAAACGTTCCTTCACAAAAGCAACAGCCTTATCAATCGAATACTGGCGCAGTGCCTTTGGCATGTACGGCTCAAAGAAACGCAGCACATCATCCAACACACGGAAGATCGGATTGAGGATGGATTTGGTATCGTTCGTATTCCAATCCTTCACGGTTTCGGGCGGTGCTACGAATAATTCATCCAGCGTGATTTTCTTTGGATTAACCGCTTGCGGTTTTTTGGTCATCAATACCAATAGCGGCACGATGACCGTACGTGACCAATACGCAACCTTTGCTAGATGAAACGGGAACCAGCGCGGCAAAATCATGATTTCAATCGGCATCACAGGCACCGCTGTCCATGGTACAATGCCGAACAACGCCAATTGAATGCGTGTGAATACGTTGCTTTTAGCAGCACCGCCATGTTTTAAAATGGCATTACGGCCACGCACCATATGCGGGGCATCCACACTGTCACCCGCAGCCTTTAATGCGAAGTATGCTTTCACGCTGGTGCTGATATTGAAATCGCCGCCATGGAACAATGCCCAGCCATCATGCACATCTGATTGATCATTACGGAGATACACCGCCATTTTGTCATGCAGCGGCTGGTTAATCTCATCAAGAAAATGTTGCAGCAAAATATATTCTGCGGGAATGGTCGCATCGGCTTCTAATGGGAACGCCCAATGACCGTCCGCCTTTTGTAATTTGAGCAATGCATCGCGCGCGTTGTCCACGCCCTTGGCTACATCGTCCATGGTGAATCCTGCCGCGTTCGCTACGTTCTTTTCTTTACGTAATGGTGCTGTGTACATCCCATTCCCCGCCTTAAAACCTGCCCAACAATTGGCCTTGGAAAAAAAGCGAAAATAGCCAAAAAAAGCCAATAAAGCTACTGGTTTATAAAGGGCTTGAATGCGTTCGGTTTTTTGATGATTTGGCCGCGATGCAACTTGTTCTGAAAATTTAACATGCCATACTACCCGCATGACCCACGACCATTTCATGCTCTCGATTGCTATCTTTTTCTTGCTGCTATTGTCGGCGCTGTTATCTGCCGCCGAAACAGCTTTCACATCATGCTCAAAGCCGCGCATGCTGACATTAGAAAATGAAGGCAGCAAACGCGCCGCATTGGTCAACCGTATTATGAAGCAACCCGATTTGCTGATCGGGTCGATCTTGGTGGGATACAACGTCATCAACATTGTGTCGTCAGCGCTCACCACCGCAGCGATGATTAATGCCTTTGGCGAAGCTGGCCTTGCTTATGCGACCGCCATCATGTCGGTGCTGATTGTGCTGTTTGTTGAAATTCTGCCAAAGACTGTTGCCATTCGTCGGCCCGATGGCACCGCACTTTTCCTCGCGCCGCTAATGCAATTGCTGGTCTGGATTTTAGTCCCTATCACCATATTATGCCGCAGCATCATATTGTTCATATTAAAGCCATTCAAAATAAACAAAGACAATGAAGAAATAGAAGAAACCGCCGAACAGGAAATCAGAGGTGTGATTGACATGCACGCCGATATCCTTGGCGCAAGCCAAGCAACCGCCAGCATGTTGCATGCCGTGGTTGATTTAAAAGCGATGACCGTTGCCGATGTGATGACTCACCGCCGCGATATGATTAGCGTATCGGTCAATCAGCCAGCCGAAATCCTTATCAAGGCGTTGCTGGATGCCAAGCATAGCCAAGTGCCACTTTATGGCAAAACACCCGAAGATATTGTTGGCGTGATTGATGCGCGCAGATTGATTGGCGAATTAGCGATGCGCGAAGGTATCACCAATGGCATTGATATTACCAACATCGTTGCTGCACCATGGTTTATTCCCAACACTACTGGCCTATTAGATCAATTGAATAGTTTCCGCGCGCGCGACGTACGCGTTGCGTTTGTGGTAGATGAATATGGCGTGCTGCAAGGCATGCTGACCCTTGCCGATATTCTGGAAGAAATCGTTGGCCATTATGATAAGGGCCAGTTCAACGCATTGGCAGTGCCCAAGGCGCAACCGGATGGCAGCATCATCATTGATGGCCGCTTCCCCATCCGCGAACTGAACCGTGAAATGGGCTGGGAATTATCTGATGAAAATGCGACTACGATTGCCGGTTTTATCATTCATGTCGCCGAACGTATCCCCGAACCAGGTGAAACCATTTATTTCGATCCCTTCGCGTTTCAGGTATTGGCACGCAAACAAAAACAAATTTCCAAAGTGAAGATTAGAATCAGAAAGACCACCACATGAGCAATCAAGCCATCGGCATATTATGCGGGTTCGCAGCGGAAGCGATAGTCGCACGCAAGCTAACCCACCGCGTGGCATGCAGCGGAGCAGTTGAAGCATTGGCATTTGAACGTGCAGAAGCACTGGTACGCCAAGGCGCAACCGCCTTAGTCAGCTTTGGCGTTGCTGGCGGCTTACATCCCGAGATGAGCAGTGAGACGATTGTGGTTTCAAGTCACATTGCCAGCAAAGACGGTCAGCGCTGGGATTGTGACCCTGAACTGAGCGCACGGTTTATGAATGCGGCCAACAACGCCGTGGGTGGCGGCGTGTACGGAAGCACCCATCTTGTGCCAACGCCAGCTGATAAAAAGAAGCTTCACGCCGAAACGTCCTGCGTAATTGTCGATATGGAAAGCCATGTCATTGCACAGGTGGCAACTAAATATGCCCTGCCCTTTGCAGTGCTGCGCGGCGTGAGCGATAGTGTAAACGATGGCTTTCCTGAAGCTGCATTGAAGGGCTTAAACCCGGATGGCAGCACTAATATGAATGCGGTTTATGGCAGTGTGTTGCGAAACCCGTTGCAAATCCCAAGCTTGCTGCGCCTGTTCAAGCACACAGGAATTGCGCTCAAACAACTGGACGCGATTATCGGTAAATTATAGTCGGATTATTCTGCTGCTTCAGCTGAACGGGATACAGCAGCGTTCTTCGCCTTTGCATCTTCTTCGATCTTCGCCATGCGGTTTTCAACGTGACGGCTGAATACGTATTCAGCCGGGCGTTGGTTCGCGAGCGAAATTTCAGGTGCCATGTCGCCTTCGGTCTTTGGACCATGCAACGCAGCTTGCAATGCTTTAAGCGGGTTCTTTACAGAATCCATAACAGCCGTTGCCTCGAAACCAGAATGCACCATGCAGTCAGCACATTTTTCATAATTGCCTGTGCCGTATTTATCCCATTCGGTTTCTTCCATCAATTGCTTGAAGGTCTGGGTATAGCCTTCGCCAAGCAGGTAGCATGGACGTTGCCAGCCAAACACAGTACGTGTCGGGTTGCCCCACGGGGTGCATTCATATTGCTGGTTGCCTGCAAGGAAATCCATGAACAAGCTGGATTGGCTGAAGCGCCATTTTTGCTTGCCTTGTGCAACACGTTCTTTGCCCATACGGAACACATCGCGGAATAATTCCTTGGTGTGCTTGCGGTTTAGGAAGTGTTCTTGGTCAGGCGCACGCTCATACGCATAGCCCGGTGAAATCGTCATCGCATTCACGCCCAGTGCCATCACATCATCAAAGAAGTTAGCGATTTTTTCTGGTGCAATGCCCTTAAAGAATGTCGCGTTAATGTTCACACGAAAATTCTTATCTTGTGCAATCTTGATTGCTGCAACTGCTTTTTCGTAAACGCCTTGTTGGCATACGCTGCGGTCGTGTTCTTCCTTAGCGCCATCCAAATGCACTGACCAGTTGAAACGTGGGTGCGGCTTGAATTGATCAATCTTTTTTTCCAACAACAATGCGTTGGTGCAGAGCGTCACCCACTTGCCCTTGGCAAGCAACCCTTCAACGATAGCCTTTGCATCCTTATGCAATAATGGTTCGCCGCCTGCTAATACAACGATTGGCGCGCCGCATTCATCAGCAGCGGTCAGGCAATCTTCAACAGAAATACGTTGGTTTAAAATCGCATCCGGATAATCGATTTTACCACAGCCCGCGCAAGCAAGGTTGCAACGGAACAATGGCTCCAACATCAACACCAATGGGTAACGTGCCTTTTTACCCTTTAAAAATGCGCTGATGTGTTGACCCATAATATAGGAGCCAACGTCGATTTGCTGTTGTACTGGTACTGACATTAAAACCTCGGATTAGATAAAGAACAATATAATTAAGCGGCGCCCTGCGCTGTGCGTGGCTCTGCTTTGGTGAGTGACAATGGCAGACGGAACTTCACATTTTCCTGAACACCATCAAGCAATTCAACTTCAACAGGCTCAATCTTGCGAATTGCTTCGATTAAATCCTGAACTAAATCTTCTGGCGCAGAAGCACCTGCGGTAATGCCCACGGCTTTTTTACCTTTGAGCCATTCAGGGTTCAGCTTGCTCGCATCTTCAATAAGGTAAGATGGGATACCATGTTCTTCCGCCAATTCGCGCAAACGATTGGAATTAGACGAATTGTGCGCGCCAATTACTAACACCACATCAGCATGCTTTGATAAATCGCGCACCGCGGCCTGGCGGGCCCGAATGTCCTCCGCCGCGGCCGGCACCCCG
>CAZMQI010000014.1:0-21728 GCA_964568585.1 uncultured Rhodospirillales bacterium | reverse complement strand
TTGCGTTGCATAGCAAATATCTTTGGTAGATGGACCGATGATGGCTGGGAAGCGTTGTTGCAATGCCTCAATCACTTCGCGCGTATCATCAACACTGAGGGTAGTCTGCGTGATGTATGCCAATTTTTCTGGATCGGAGACTTGCAAATCCGCCACGTCTTCCACTTCAGAAATCAGATGGATTTTACCTGGAACACGGCCAAGCGTGCCTTCGATTTCAGGATGGCCTTCATGACCAATCAAAATGATTTCGAGACCCATCTTGGTATAGCGTTGACCTTCAGTATGAACTTTAGACACCAACGGGCAGGTCGCATCGATGATTTCAAGGCCACGCGTTTTGGCGTGGTCTTCAACCGCTTCGGCAACACCATGCGCGCTGAAAATGGTAATCGCGCCTTGAGGGATTTCATCAGTTTCCTGAACGAAGATGGCGCCCTTTTGGCGCAAACGGTCAACCACATGCGGGTTATGCACAATTTCGTGGCGCACATATACGGGCGGCCCAAAACGCAGCAAGGCTTCTTCTACAATTTCAATGGCACGTTCAACACCTGCACAAAATCCGCGTGGTTGAGCTAAAATAATTTTCATTCATTCTCCGTGGGAACTTTCAAAATTTTTGGCAAATTTTTAGGCTCCGTTAATCAGTACCAAATTGATACAGTATTTGGCCAAGTGGGTCAATTTAGTAGCATAACTAGCCTTTGCAAGGCAAATGGTAGATAGCTCAAGCTTTTTCAAGGGTTAACGGCTTTTTGGCAGAAACATTCCTACAAATCGCTGCCACAAGTTTTGAGTCTCGCGGTAGCTGTCACGCATCACAATCAAGCCCATCGGCACGCCGTAATAGTTCCGGCACACCTCCACACTTCCATATCCTGCATTGTGGAAGATGCGTTTCACGGCTTCAATGAAAGTCATGCTGACATGAAAAATGCCGATACTGCCCGCATGACTGACATTTAAAAAATCATGCGTGAGCTGACGGTAAAACCGCAAACCATCCTTGCCACCATCCAGCGATGCCTTGGGATCATGGGATTTTACTTCCGGCACAAGCGTAGCTATTAAATCACTTGGTACAAAGGGCGGGTTACACAGCACCACGTCAAATGTCTCAGACACATTATCTATCCAATTGCTTTTGCGAAATTCAGCACGCGCCCCCACTCCGCTTCCAATCGCATTTTGCGTGGCCAACGCCACAGCCGCATCTGCAATATCAACACCAACTCCTGTTGCATGCGGCACTTCATTGAGTGCAGATAACAGCAAGCAGCCAGTGCCTGTACCGATATCTAGAATACGCAGCGCTCCCTTGTGTGGCATCTTTTCTAATAATAAGTGCAGATGTTCAATTAGGGTTTCGGTTTCGATGCATGGCTCAAACACGCCATCCCCCGTTTCGATCTTGAGGCCACGAAACATGGTATGGCCAAAAATGCGCGCAATTGGCACGCGGTTTTCACGCTTGGTCACTGCATCGCTTATAGATGTCTGAAGTTCGGCTGGCACTGGCTCATCAAGACGGTCTTTGAGCTGCTCACGCGTAATGTGCAATACTGCGCTGATGATGATTGCCGCATCTGCTTCAGGACTATAGACGCCGACTGCTTGTAGCCGCTGCGTAGCCTCGTGAAGGATTTGGCGAAATGTGCTCATGCATTTCTGTTAGCACGCGAGGCTTTAACAAAACAAATCACTAATAAGAAAGACGAGGCAAAAAAAATCCCCGGGGGCCGAAGCCACCGGGGTTAAAATAGTTTTGCTTTTGGGATAGATAAATAAATAAGGAAACAAGTCCACTCATGTAATTGCGTATGAGTTGGACAACACCCCAAACGCAGAAGATAAAAGCTAAAAAAGCACGGCTTAAAAGTATCACTCACCGTATGGAGGAGTTTTGTAATGGAACCGGATTTAAAAATCAACAAAAAACTAATCAAAAAGAATAGAAAAAAGAGCTATAAAGATTAATATATTAACTTATTGTGGATTTTATTGTGGAAAACATGCATTTTTAGCCACCAATTTCATTTAAATCAGCTAATTAGGCGTGTTTTAGGCAACCTTAGCCTGAGACATATCCATATAATCAGCGTCATCAGCAAGGCGTTTCATCGAGCGCAGCGCTAGGTTCGCATTATAATAATTGAAATGGCGCTGCTCGGCCTTTGCAATCTCTTCACAGATCTTCATCGCGAGTGACGTGCCATAGCGCTTTTCGAGTGATTTAAAGTCTGTATTCATTGCCATGTACCTCCGCGTTTATTCTTTTTGTTTTTCAGACTGCTCTCGAATCCTGCTCTGAACCCGATTCTATCAACAACCCAAGTCATTGTTTTATATTTGTTCTTCAACTACTAGATATAGAGTTATCCACATCTTCTGGTTGCCACATCTTGTAACAGTTTGGTTAATATTTCATTAAATAGAAGAACAAACCGAGATATAGAGAATCTACCCTACTCGCCCTATCTCAGAATCATGGCCCGAGCAGATTCTGGATGGATTCTAGAGAACGACTCTCGAACTTGATTATATGTTCGCTTATGCATCCATAAATAATCTATCGGTTTTTATTGAACGCAGACGATGTTGGAAAATCTTCAAGCACTTTCCATACGCGTTTTTTACTTTTTTTGTTTTCTAAAATTGACCCACAAGATTTTGAAAAAAAATGGGACTTTGAGTCTGCCTTTTTTTGAACAAAATCAATTATCCATCACCCTTAATCCTATGCTTTTCTGGATGCGTAACGGTGTGTTTAGCAGGTGACAGGGGGACTAAGTTTGGTATGATGCGTTCCGTTCGACACAAGATGTGGTATGTTTTGAACTTATCCACAGTCATTTAGTACATGACGGTGGATAAAATTAATACTTAAGACGCGTCCCCCTCCTGCCTATAGGAAATACAGTGAAAAACACCAGCCCAACCCTTCAACAGAGCTGTGCAGAAAGCTGGGGACTTCCCCTGAATAATGCGCTTCAGACTCTTATCGAAGCTAAGGGCGCATTTTCAGACCGGATGGCATCAAAAACCACACAAAATAACAGCAAAAACAAAGCTTTGTTGCTCTTTGCTTTTGCCGCAGACTTAACCTTCCGATTTGATTCGGAACATTCAGGAGAACAGGCATATGTTTGATATCGTACAAGTTGAACAAGGCCCCAAAGTCATTATAGACCGCTCACGGAACAGCCGTTTGACTGCATTTGGTCAAGCAACGCTGGCTGATCGCTATTTGATTCAGAACGAAGATCCGCAGGACATGTTCGCCCGCGTTTCCATGCAATATGCCGATGATACGGCCCATGCGCAGCGTATGTACGATTATATCAGCAATCTATGGTTCATGCCTGCAACGCCAGTTCTCAGCAATGGCGGCACGGAACGCGGCCTTCCTATCTCCTGCTTCCTCAACGAAGCCACCGATAGCCTTGATGGCATTGTTGGTCTTTGGAATGAAAATGTATGGCTCGCTTCAAACGGCGGCGGTATCGGCAGCTATTGGGGTAATCTTCGCTCCATCGGCGAAAAGGTAAAAGGCGGCGGCAAAACATCCGGCATTATGCCATTCATCAAAGTGATGGATGCGCTAACGCTTGCTATCAGCCAAGGCAGCCTTCGCCGTGGTTCAGCTGCGACTTACCTACCCGTAAGCCATCCTGAAATCGAAGAATTCATTGAAATGCGTCGCCCGACCGGCGGCGATTCAAACCGCAAATCACTTAACCTGCATCACGGCATCGTGATTCCAGACGCATTCATGCGCGCTGTTGAAAACGATGAAGAATGGGGTTTAACCAGTCCGAAAGACGGCAGCATCATCCGCCGCATCTCTGCACGTGGTCTTTGGATCCGCATCCTGACAGCACGTATCGAAACAGGCGAACCATACATGCTGTTCATTGACCATGTGAACCGCGCTATCCCTGAACATCACAAGCTTGCCGGTTTGAACGTGAAGATGTCGAACCTGTGCAGCGAAATTACCTTACCAACCGGTATTGATCGCTTTGGCGAACAACGCACGGCAGTGTGCTGCTTGTCCTCACTCAATCTTGAATACTTCTTGGAATGGCAAGATCACCCGACCTTCATCTCCGATTGCCTGCGGTTTCTTGATAATGTTCTGCAAGACTTCATTGAAAATGCACCCGACCACATGAAGAAAGCACGTTATGCAGCGATGCGTGAACGCTCCATCGGTTTGGGCGTGATGGGTTTCCATTCATTCCTTCAGGCACAAAATGTTCCTTGGGAATCCGTGATGGCAAAGGTATGGAACAAGCGCATGTTCAGCCACATCAAGCGCCATGCTGATACGGCATCACAGATGCTGGCTGAAACAAAGGGCCCATGCCCAGATGCCAAGGATTATGGCATCATGGAACGCTTCTCTAACAAGATTGCGATTGCACCGACCGCTTCTATCTCTATCATCTGCGGTGGCGCATCACCTGGCATCGAGCCAATCGTTGGCAATTCATTCACTCACAAAACGCTTTCGGGCTCCTTCCCTGTTCGCAATAAATATCTGGAAGCGGTTCTAGAAAAACATGGTCGCAACGATGAAGCGACATGGAGCGGTATCACCACGAATGAAGGTTCCGTGCAACATCTCGACTTCCTTGATGAGCATGAAAAGACTGTATTCAAAACGGCATTCGAAATTGATCAACGCTGGGTTATTGAACTTGCTGGTGACCGAGCACCGTTCATTTGCCAAGCTCAAAGCTTGAACATTTTCTTGGCTGCCAATGTTCACAAGAAAGATCTTCATCAAATCCATTTCCAAGCATGGAAGAAAGGTGTCAAAAGCCTTTACTACTGTCGCTCACGTTCTATCCAACGTGCAGAAAGCATGGAATCGGCAAAGGTTAATTTCGGCGCAGCCACCCCTACCAAATACGCCGCAAATGATGAACCCCGCCTGCCAATGGGTGTTGGCCTTGCGCTTGCAAGTGCAGCAGCATCAATGACTCAGCCGTTCAACCATGAAAATAATGATGAAAGTAATAAATACGAGGAATGCCTAGCCTGTCAGTGATATACTCAATTTGTTAATGGGTATGGATGATTGGTTAAGACAACCAAGAAGAATTCAAAAAGCGTAAAGAAAGAGTACATAAATGGAAAAATCAGCATCGCTTCTTCCTTTGACCCCAAACACCATGATCGGTTTCCGTCAGGAAATTTTGGTTGATACATCTGCCTTGCTTCAAAAAGCCGTCAAGAAACAACTTGGCGACAAACTCCCGGAGCTGACCCAAGAAGGACGCGATATGTCCTATCTGGCTGCGTTTGAAGCATTACGCATGTTCCGTCACATTACCCAAGAGCAAAAGTCCCAGTATTCAGAACAAGAAAAAACCCAGCTTGCAGAAGTTGAAGTTGAGTGGTGCCTTGATATTCTGGGTCGTCTGCAACGCGCTGGCAAAGTCGACAGCGAATAATATCCCGACTTTAATACTAAATAATACCCACACGAATCTAGCATCCAAGCCACTTTTCCCAAAGAACCACGTGCGTTCATAGCCTATGCTATGCCGTTACAAATTGAACAACTTCCGCATCTCTTTTCGCGAGCCTTGAATAAGCATGTCCAATCTTCTTACCGCAAATCCTGTCTATAAGCCATTCCGCTACCCTTGGGCCTATGAAGCATGGCAGAAGCAACAACAATTGCATTGGCTTCCAGAAGAAGTGCCATTGGCAGATGACGTAAAAGATTGGCACAGAAAATTGACGCCGGGCGAACAGAACCTGCTCACACAAATTTTCCGTTTCTTCACGCAAGCCGACGTTGAAGTGAACAATTGTTACATGCGCCATTATAGCCGCGTATTCAAACCAACCGAAGTATGTATGATGCTTGCTGCGTTTTCGAACATGGAAACCGTGCACATCGCCGCCTATTCCCACTTACTTGATACCATCGGTATGCCGGAAGCTGAATATTCTGCATTCCTGAAGTACAAGGAAATGAAAGATAAATACGATTATATGCAGGGCTTCAACGTTGATAACCCGAAGCAAATCGCGCTGACTCTGGCTGTGTTTGGCGCCTTCACCGAAGGCCTGCAGCTGTTCGCATCCTTCGCTATTCTCATGAACTTCCCACGCTTCAACAAAATGAAGGGCATGGGCCAGATTGTAACATGGTCGGTGCGTGATGAGACATTGCATTGCCAATCCATCATCCGTTTGTTCCGCAGCTTCATCGAAGAAAATCAGGATTTGTGGACCGAAGAATTCCAAAAGGAACTTTATAAATCCTGCGACACCATCGTTCACCACGAAGATGCGTTCATTGATTTGGCATTTGAAATGGGATCCATCGAAGGGCTGACCGCGCAGGAAGTCAAAAACTACATTCGCTACATCGCCGACCGCCGCTTAACGCAGCTTGGCTTACAGCCGATGTACAAGACCGATAAAAATCCGCTCCCCTGGATGGATGAAATGCTCAACGGTATGGAACACGCCAATTTCTTTGAAGCACGCGCAACCGAATACTCCAAAGCAGCGACCCAAGGTTCATGGGAAGAGGCGTTTGAGTAAGCTTCGCACCATCCGCACGCCCGTACCGGGGCAAGCGCCGATTGAGCTTATTAGCTATTACCCACAGTTTGAGGTGTATTTCGCTGATTGCGAAATGCAGACCAAGCAATGGTGCGTGCAGAACATCCAGCCTGACTGGACGATCCTCGATATCGGCGCGAATATCGGCTATTACAGCATCTTGTTCTCGCGACTTGCTCATAATGGCATCGTTCATGCGTTCGAACCAACACATACCGCCGATATGCTCGAACAAAATCTGGCACATAATAAGTGCGCGAATGTAGATGTTCACCGCGCCGCGATTGGCAGCAAGGTTGAAACCAAGGAAGATAAAATCTTCCGCATCTGGGGTGAAGAGCCGGAAAAAGCCGTGTATCCTTTCACCACGCTGGATGCATTTGCCGCGGAACATAATATTGGCCGTGTAGATTGTGTAAAAATCGATGTCGATAGCTACGAACTTGATGTGCTCATCGGGGCACAGCAAGTATTCGAAGCGTTTAATCCAACGATTATTTGTGAATTCAATAATATCGCGCTGTTGCAACGGCAAACCGATAGCATGGCGTTGATGCAATGGTTTGCAGCGCGGGGCTATCGCACCGGCCTTATCCTTGATAAGGAAAACATTGTTCTAAAACGCGAGACAAAAAAGAATGATGTGACGTCGTTCAAATTCATCTATTCGAATGAGCATGTCGCGATTAACGACCGCGATATAGGTTTTTATGACATCAAAGAAGATCTTCCGCTCAAGACCGCTGAAATCCTCACCTGCCCGCAACCAGAAGGTAATCTGCAGCATGTCGTCAAAACCATGCCTGAGCCCAATACTGCGGCGATGGCTATTCGTTTTGCTATTATGGCGCAGAAGAAACCATCATGGGTTGTGGAATTAATGGTCGAAGTTCTAAGCGGTGCAATATCGGTTGGGGTTGTAAATTCCAAAAATGCCTTTGTCTCTACCCGCAGACGCATTTATCCCTGCAAGGAGCCGCAGATTATCCACTTACTCATCAACGAGGCCGACGGGCAAACCGACATGCAGTATCAATGTGTTTGCGAGAACATTAATGCCAACTGGCTGCCTTCTGAATTTCGCCTGCTGAGCCTTAGAGCCTATAATCTTTAAAACGAATCCCTTGCCGCCCCCATCCGCTCAACTAAGGTTAAAAGCTTGTTCTTAAATTAATGTATTCCAAGCTTATCATGATTGAATTCCTCAACACTCCTGAAAATCTGACCGTCCTTAGCCATCTGACCTTTGCCATGCTAGCAGGCGCTTTCATTGGGTTGGAACGCAGCTATTATGGCCGCCCGGCTGGCTTTCGTACTCACACACTTGTTTGCCTTGCATCCAGCGTATTGATGGTCGTGACGGTCAACCAACTGGAATGGATGGGTCACGCGACGCAAGACGTTATCAAGACTGACCCGACACGCATGGCACAGGGCATCATGACTGGCATCGGTTTTCTAGGCGCTGGCGTTATTTATAAAGAGGGCTTTACGGTACGCGGCCTTACCACCGCCGCATCCATCTGGATAACAGCGGCAATCGGAATTCTGTTTGGCGTTGGGCTGTATTTCCCCGCCATACTGTCAACAATAGGTACAATTGGCGTCCTATCCCTGTTCCATCATGTTGAACGCTGGATGCCAAAACACTGCTATGTGCATTTCAATATCAGCTTTGACCGCAAGAACCGCATGGCCGAAGATGAGTTACGCAAAGTGCTTGAATCTCATGGGTTTAGCATTGGAAATGTGAGCTATCACATCGTGGATGATGGCGAAATATCCGAATATCGCTCGATTATCCGCACAAAAGATCGCGATGCCGTTAAACGTTTAGCAGAGCATTTAATTGCGCTGGATATCGTTCACGAATTCAAAATCGCACCTTCAGGGGATTAGGGCAGGTGACTAATGCGGCTACTCCTTATCGCATTGCTATGCTGTTTTTCGCTCAATAGTTTGGCCGAAGGCTTAACTGGCGAGATGCAAACCGCCGAATTAGACGGCAAAAAAATCTATTATTGGTCACCCGAAACCGCGCGCAAAGCGCCATTAGTCGTTTTTACCCACGCCTTTACCGGCTGCGCGCAAGAGATCAACTATCTGGCGCGTGCATTGGCCCAGGATGGATTCTGGGTCGCGGCGATGAATCATAAAGACAGCACCTGCGGAAACAAAAAAGCATCAAAAATGCAGCCAGCCGTCTCCTTTAAAGAAGCGGATAAATGGAGCGATACGACCTACGCCGATCGCAAAGATGATATTCATTCAATGCTTGATGCAATGGTGAAGCATGACATTTTTTTAAAGCGCGTTGATTTCGGACATGTCGGATTGATGGGACATTCGCTTGGCGGATATGTGGCCATGGGCATGGGCGGCGCATGGGATAGCTGGAAAAGCCCTGATATCAAGGCCGTTTTGGCGCTTTCACCCTTTAACAGCCCTTTTCTTGCAAAGCACACAGTGAGCAACATTGGTGTTCCAATCATGTATCAAGGCGGAACACGCGATAATGAAATCACGCCGATGCTTAAAAAAACAGATGGCGTATATGCACAAACCCGTCCTGACAAATATCTGGTGATATTGGATGGTGCAACCCATATGGCATGGACAGATAGGGTGACCACATTTCATCCCAGCATCATCAGTTATTCGACCGCCTTCTTCGATTATTATTTAAAAGGCAATGCATCTGCAGGCAAATTACTGGTTGAAAAACTAAATGATGTAAGCGGGCTTTATTATGATAATCGCTCCGGTAAGATTGAATTACCCAAAGAAAAGCCTGCTACGTCAACCACACCGCAACTCAAGCACTAGATTTTTGATACGTTTTGCGGCGGGATGATTTGTTCAGCCGCACTGCGTCCTGAACGGATGGCACCTTCAATCGTCGATGGCAGTCTGGTGTTTGTCCAATCCCCGCATACCACAAGGTTTGTATGGCGCACGGCGATGGCAGGACGGCGGATGATTTGTTCTGGCGTTGCCGCAAAGGTTGCGCGCTTTTCCTTCACAACGCGATACTGCGGTATTTCATTGGCATTCAGGCCATAAACCTTGGCAATATCACGCCATAGCAACGAGGCGATTTCTTCAGCAGACATATTCACGATTTTTTCTGCCGCGCTGGTGGTAGTTGAAATCATATTCGGCTTTTCGAAAATCCATTCCACGGCACCGCCAATCAACCCCAGAATTCCGGTTTCACTTTTTGGTGGTACGGCCACTTTGAAATGTGCGTTAACGATACTACGGAATTGCGTTGGCGTTGGCACGGTTGGCAACAAATCATTCACAACCCATGCAGGTAGCGCGAGAACGACCCAATCCCACTGGCTCAACGTCACATCTTCATCAACAAAATGAAGGATTTTAATCTCATCTGCTTCAATATCTATACCGCGCAAGCGTTTGCCGTAATGCAGCACCGCACCATTTTGTTTTAAATAGGCTTCGGCTGGCTCAACGAAACTTTCTGACAGACCTTCTTTCACGATGACGGGCTTGCAGCCAATACCACCTGCGCCGAATGCTTCACGCAGTACATTGCCAAACACCTGCGCCGATGCTTCTTCAGTCTGTGTATTCATGATGGCAACGGTAAGCGGTTGCCAAAACCGTTTGTACAGAACAGAATTCTTATCAAGGACATCAGCAACATGCGCCCAGCGGTCAGCGGCGGTAATTTTCAGGGCACTTAGATAATCTGTCCATTTCGTATCGGGAACGCGCGCTTCCTTATCAAACACCCATGACGGAAAACGGCCCTGCCCCATGCGAATGGTCCAGCTTTGGCCGCTTTGCACATCCATAAATGGAAAAATGGGGGCTTTGGCAATTTGCAACGTATCCTCAGCGCCAATCATCATCAGATAAGACAAAGCCGCCTCATTGCATGACAGCATCAGGTGATTGCCGTTGTCGATTAAGCAATCAAGCTCTTTATCATGATACGAACGGCAACGTCCGCCCGCGTGCTGCCCTGCTTCATACAACGCAACCTTATGCCCTGACGCTGTCAGATGCACTGCTGCTGAAAGACCCGCAAGCCCCGCGCCAATAATGTGTACTGTGCCAACGGGCATATCTCAGAACCACGATTTAATAAGGATTTTTATTTTTTCAAATGCCGTAAGACCTACGCGTAAACGCGGATAATCCCAACCGGTTTCGAGCAATACGAACAGAATTTTTTCATAATAATCACGCATCATTCGGGCTGGTTTCATAGCCTTGCGGTCGCATTTTTCCATCGCTTCATCGGCGGCACTGAAATGGTCAACTGCACGGCGTGCAACGGCGCGGCATGCATGATCGAACGATGAATGCTGTAATACACCAGCCAAATTCTCGGTATTAATACCCGCCTCTTCTAAGGCTTCGAGTGGTAGATAAAGGCGACCACGCAACGCATCTTCATCAATATCACGAAGGATATTCGTTAACTGTAAGGCACGCCCCAGATGATAGGCGACCTCATCGCCCTGCTCCCTCGTTTCGCCAAAAATACGCACGCTGATGCGGCCAACCGCGCTGGCAACACAATCACAATAGGTGTCCAGCTCATCCCATGTGGGGGCATAAATATCCTTTTCTCCATCCATTTCCATACCATCGATGATGCAAAGGAAATCTTTTTCAGGAAGTGAGAATTGTTTAACAGGTTCAAGCAGCACTGACATAACGGCATGCGTTGCGTTGCCTTTAAATAATTCATGGACGTGGTTACGCCAGTCTTGCAGCATGGCAAGACGCTGCTCAGCCGGATATTCGCAATCCGCAATATCATCTACCACACGGCAAAATGCATAAAGGCCGAACATGCCTAAACGGCGTTCTTCTGGTAGAGACATCATGCCTAATAAAAACGAACTACCGGAATTTTTGACATGATCCAGCACTTCAGATTCATTTTGTGCATCTAACAATGGTGAGATGGGTGACGAGATGGGTTCGCTTGTCTTCATGAAAATGCGCGCAAAATTCCGTTGAATACAGCCATAAGAAGTGCAGGCTTGGATAGCTTCACATTATCACAAAGCGGGTCACGTTTTTCCAGCAACTTAATCAAGCTTTCGGCCAGCGAATGAATGATAGATGTTTCCAGTTTTAAGCGGATATTGGGTACATTTCGCGGTAAATCGCGCGCAATGACCATCATTGGTTTTAATCGCTCCAGTTGCATATCTAGCACTTTACGCAAAGCTTCGGGTGACTTGGCTTTTGATAAATCACCGGGATTGGTACCGGTTTTTTCCATATCATCCAGCGGAAGATACACACGATCCACTTCGCGGTAATCATCGGCGCAATCCTGAATATGATTGATGATTTGCAATGCGGTACACAGCGCATCATTCGAAGGCCATGCCTTTTCACCGATACCATGAAGGGCGAGTACATAACGCCCGACAGGTGATGCCGAGTAACGGCAATAATCCAGCAGTTCTTGCCAGTTTGCATAACGGCGCTTCACGGCATCTTGTTTAAATGCACGGATAAGATCAAGCGCATGCTGAAACGGGATATTGGTTTGCTGCATGCTGATACGCAACGTTAAAGCCATCGCCACATCGGTGCCATTGCCATTCAGACATTCTTCAAACCGCGTGAGGCGTTTGATTTTTTCAGCCGCATCCATCAACGGGTCATCGCCAATATCATCGGCCGCACGCGCCCAATTGTAATAAGCATGGATATGGGGGCGCAAATGCGCCGCAATCAGAAACGACCCCACCGGAAAATTTTCGGTATTCTTGTTCTTTTCTGGAACTTTCTGTGCTGACTTAGCAATAGCCATTTGATTTAAACCATAAGGTTGCAGCCGCAATCGCTTCACGTGCCGGACGATGGGTGTACCCCAACTGAACTTCGGCCTTCTTGCTGCTGAAATACATTTTCTTAGCAGCCATCTTCAGCGCATCAACGGTCAATAATGGTTCTTGGCCTGTCACGCTGGCAATCGCCTCCATCACATAGGCGAGCGGAAATAATGCATCGCGTGGCAATTTGATTTTTGGCGGTTTAAAGCCTGCCTCCTTGGCAATCATGCCAAGAATGTCTTCAAGGGATAGATTATCCCCACCTAGAATGTAACGCTGCCCGACGATGCCTTTTTGGAAAGCCAGCAAATGACCATTCGCCACATCATCAACATGCGCGATATTCAACCCAGTATCCAAAAAGGCTGGGATCTTCCCGCGCACGCTATCCACAATGATACGGCCTGTTGGCGTTGGCTTAATATCACGCTGGCCAATCGGCGTTGATGGATTGACAATCACGCAAGGAAGTTTTTGTTCGATGACGAGCTTGTGTACGACTTCTTCAGCTAAAAATTTGGAGTGTTTATATACGCCAATCATGTCAGCTTCGGTTACGGGTGTGTCCTCATCCGCGGGCGTGCCGTCCTTGTTATTGCCAAGGGTCGCAACCGAACTGGTATAAACGATACGTCTTACCCCTGCCTTCAAGGCAGCTTCCATCAGCATGCTGGTGCCAACTACATTTGCTTGATACATCTCTTTGGGTTCTGGAACCCAAATGCGGTAATCGGCTGCAACATGCAATAAGCCTTCACAGCCCTTTACAGCGCCAATAAGGGATGCCTCGTCCTCAAGACTGCCTTCGACCAGCTCGGCATTCAAATCCAATACATTGCGTCGATCGCTACCATGACGCACCAAACAGCGCACAGTATAGCCTGCGCGTTCAAAGTGCCGGGCCACGGCTGCACCCACAAACCCAGTCGCCCCAGTTATTAAAACCTTCATTTCTTAAACCTTTTGTCTTTTTGACATATCATGGTTATATAGACTTATGAGCTCCAGATTGGAACAGATTTGTATTGAACGTGGCCTTAAAATGACCGAACAGCGGCGTACGATTTGCCGTGTTCTGTCCGATTCTGTTGATCATCCGGATGTAGAGCAGGTTTATCGCAGAGCCAGCGAGATTGACCCTAAAATCAGCATTGCCACGGTTTACCGTACGATGCGCCTCTTGGAAGAATCGAACGTCATCCGCAAGCATGATTTTGGTGATGGCCGCGCCCGTTTTGAAGAAAGTAGCGATAATCACCATGACCATCTGATGGATGTGAAAACAGGTGAAGTTATCGAGTTCACCAACGAAGCCATCGAACGCCTCCAAGAAGAAGTCGCCAGACAACTGGGCTACGAGCTGATTGGCCATAAACTGGAATTATACGGCGTTAAGATAAAAGACAAGAAATAATCGGTATTTAACGTGAGTTCGCGCAATTGACGTACCCCTGCGCTTACGCTACTTTCGCCGCACTAAATACACCATCCAAACCACCACAACGCGCCGTTGTAGCTTAGGGGTAGAGCAGGGCATTCGTAATGCCAAGGTCGGGGGTTCAATTCCCTCCAACGGCACCATTTCCCAAATCTGCAGAACCTCGCAAAGCTCTCCCCGTGCGTACCAGCAAGCCACCTAAACACAGACGCACCAGATCGAGCTATAAGCCGCGCACATCACGGCGCCGTTCATCGTCTTCGTTATTCAAACGTTTGAGCGCATTCATTCATGAAGCGGGACAACGCAAAAACCTGCTTAAATTCATATTGCTAGCTGCTATCTGGGGCGCTGTGATTGGCGGCGTTATACTCGCCTACTTCGCATATGAAATTCCCGATATTCTGCGTCGCACGGATTTAAAACGTCACCCATCGGTCATCATCGAAGCACGTGATGGCACCGTGTTTGACCGCTATGGTGAATATCACGGCGATACGCTGGCAATCAAAGATCTCCCCCCTCACCTTGTGCAAGCCTTTCTGGCGATTGAAGACCGCAGGTTTTATGAACATGGCGGCGTGGATGTGTGGGGCATTTTGCGTGCTGGTGTAAGCAATTTGGCTGCTGGCCATACTGTGCAGGGCGGCTCCACTATTACGCAGCAATTGGCAAAGAACCTGTTCCTTGGCAATCAACGCACCTTCCGCCGCAAGATTCAGGAAGTGATGATTTCGCTGTGGCTGGAAAACAAGCTCAGCAAGGATGATATTCTGGCGGCCTATTTGAACCGGATTTATCTAGGTTCTGGTGCTTATGGCGTCGATGCTGCCGCACATTTATATTTCAACAAATCCGCACGTGATGTGACCTTGCGCGAAGCGGCTATCCTTGCATCGCTTCCCAAAGCACCTTCACGCTATTCACCGCTAAATAATCCCGCCGCAGCAGAAGCACGCAGCCGCGTGGTTATTCAAGCGATGGTGGATGCCAAGTACCTGCTGCCAACACAAAAACTCGACACCGTGACACAAGCCCCACTCCCCACCCAAAAGCCAGGTGGTGGTGGCGATGGCAAATACTTTGTCGATTGGACGATGGACCAGTTAGGCGATTTGATTGATGAACAAGATGAAGATGTGATTATCCGCACCACACTTGATTTACCGATGCAGCGCGAGGCCGAACGGCAAATCGACGCTATGCTGGCAACCAAAGGCAAGGAAGCGGCCGTCAGCCAAGCCGCATTGGTCAGTATCGGTCAGAACGGAGCCGTTCGCGCATTGGTGGGCGGCCGCGATTACGCTGAAAGCTCATTCAATCGTGCAACACAGGCTAAACGCCAGCCTGGCTCGTCATTCAAACCACTCATCTATTTAGCTGCTCTTGAAAAAGGCATCGACAAGAATGACAAGCTGCTTGATGCACCATTAAAAATCGGCAATTGGTCACCTGAAAATTACACTGAGAATTATCGCGGCGAAATCAGCATGAAAGACGCGCTCGCCTACTCCATCAACACTGCGACCGTACGACTTGCTGAACGTGTTGGCGTTAGCCGCATTCAAAAACTTGCGGCGACGTTAGGGATTAGTACCTCTGTGCCGCGTGAACTGAGCATCGCGCTTGGAACCAACACAGTCACAGTCATGGATATGACATCGGTATATTCGGTATTCGCGCATCATGGCCGCGCGATTATCCCCTATGCGATTGATAAAATTAGTACCAAATCTGGCAAAGTGCTGTATGAACGCGATGCACCCACTATGCCACAACTGGTAGATAGTGATAATGTTGCAGCCCTTGATGATATGCTGCAAGCTTGCGTAAGCTATGGTACGGGTAAGAAAGCGGCACTTGGCCAAGTGGTATCAGGCAAAACCGGCACCACGCAGGATTACCGTGATGCCTGGTTCATTGGCTATACTGGCCGCATGACGACAGGGATTTGGATGGGTAACGACGATAATCAAGCAATGAACAAAGTAACGGGCGGCAGCCTGCCAGCCCAGCTGTGGCATGATTATATGCAAGCAGCCTATACCCATGAAGAACAAGATAACCAACCCGCTTATACCAAAGAACAATCGGGTAGTTTCTCGCGCTTCCTAGACAATTTGTTCGAAGGCAATAAAAAAGTAAAAATCGAACAAGATTACCCCCGTGATAAACGATAGGGGATAAGAGGTAATCATGGCTGTCTATACTCGTATCCCTGAAGATGAACTAAAAGAATTCGTAGATCGCTATGCGATTGGCAATGTACACGAGGTAAAGGATATTCTATCCGGCGTGGAGAATAGCAATTTCTTCCTGACGACGGATGCTGGCAAATTTATCCTCACTATTTATGAAAAGCGTACGCGTGAAGAAGATTTGCCATTCTTCATTAACCTGATGCGCCACATTGCCGCCAAAAACATCCCGTGCCCGGCCCCCATTGCCGATAAAAAAGGTCAAGTTTTACAGCGCCTGGCGAATAAGCCCGCAGCCTTGGTCAGCTTTTTAAATGGCAGTGCAACGCATGCGATTACCGTGGAACAATGCCGACAAGTTGGTATTGCCCTCGCACATATGCATATCGCGACAGTGGACTTCAAAGAAAGCCGCGCAAATAATCTATCGCTCGAAGAATGGGCTGGTCTCATCACCCGCTGCCTTGAAAAAGGCGATAGCGTGCAGGCAGGCCTGACGAATAATCTGGTGAATGAATTAAAATACCTCGTAGCCAAGTGGCCGGATATGGGTAGCATGCCCTTTGGTGTCATTCATGCCGATCTGTTTCCGGACAATGTGTTTTTTGCAAATGACAAACTGTGTGGCATCATTGATTTTTATTTTGCGTGCTCCGACTTCCTTGCTTATGACCTTGCCATTGCCATCAACGCATGGTGTTTTGATGACAAACATGAATTTCAGGTATTGCGCGCGCAAGCGATGATGGATGGCTATCAATCCATCCGTCCGTTAGACGAACACGAGAAAAATGCAATGCCAGTGCTGCTGCGCGGCGCTTCGCTGCGCTTTTTGTTAACGCGGTTATACGACTTGCTGCATCATCAGGAAGGCGCGCTGGTAAAGCCAAAAGATCCGCTTGAATACGCCGCCAAGCTCAAATACTTCCAGAGCAATCCCTATGAATGCTAAAGCAGCAGATAAAAAACGTGTGACGATTTATACCGATGGCGCATGCAGCGGTAATCCTGGCCCGGGTGGCTGGGGCGCGGTGCTGGCTTACGGTGATACAGAAAAAGAAATCAGCGGCGCAGAAGCGGACACCACGAATAACCGTATGGAATTGATGGGGGCTATCATGGCACTGGAATCCCTCAAACGTTCCTGCGCTGTCGATTTATACACCGACAGCGAATATGTACGCAGCGGCATGACCAGCTGGATTAAAAAATGGAAAGCCGATGGCTGGAAGAAAAAAGGCGGCTTAAAAAACGCCGATCTTTGGCAACGCTTGGACGCCGCCGCCGCCAAGCATGATGTGAAGTTTCATTGGGTTAAAGGCCATAATGGCCATCCGCAAAATGAACGCGCGGATATGCTGGCAACCCAAGCGATTAAAGATGCGTTTTAAATTATTTTAAGCGATTTTGAGCATCGCTTCAGCGCTGGAAACTTCAAAGCTTCCTGGCTTTTCAACATTCACAGCTTTCACAACGCCATTATCAATCAGCATCGCAAAACGTTGGCTGCGTTGGCCAAGGCCATAACCTGCGCCATCCATTTCAAGACCAAGCGCACGGGTCAATGTACCATTGCCATCTGGCAACATGGTCACTTTGCCTTCAGCGCTATTCGCTTTAGCCCATGCGTTCATCACGAATGGATCATTCACGGCCATGCACACAACTTCCTGCACGCCTTTGTCATTGAATTCTTTAATGTGGTTCACAAAACCGGGGAGATGTTTAGCAGAGCATGTCGGTGTAAATGCGCCGGGTACGGAAAACAACACAACCTTCTTACCCTTCATCAGGCTTTCGGTGCTGACATCTTCCAGACCATTAGTGGTCAAATGCTTCAATGTCACAGATGGGAATGTGTCGCCGACTTTAATGGTCATGTTTATTGCTCCGAAAGGGTAAACTAACTAGACAAGGATTTAGGCGTTTTGCCTAAATCCTGCAAGCCCCACCCCGCAACCCCGCAGCAAACCTAGCATAAATCTTACAAACCAGCTTTTTTGAGGCCTTCTTTTACCGCGTCATTGGTCAGCAATTCCGGTAAAGGCACACCTTGCGGATTGGACGCGCTGTAGATGACATTAAACGGAATGCCATAACGCATAAAACTTTTCAGATATGCGCCGATACTTTCATCGCGTTTTGTCCAATCGGCGATCATCACCACGACTTTTGGATCGGATAGCAACTGTTGTACTTCCGCTGTTTCCAAAACCAGCTTGCGGTTCACCTGACATGTCAGACACCAGTCAGCGGTCACATCGACAAACACGATTTTGTTTTGCGCGATCAGTTCAGGAATTTTCTTTTCATTAAAGACTTGCCACTGCTGTGCCATGGTTTCGCTGTGGCTCTTTTGCGTTGGCGTTGCCAGCTGGTTATACAACACATATCCAAGCCATAGTGCTGTGATGGTGAGCAATACGCCAAGAAATTTACGTACATTCTCCATCCATGCGCCGGGTTTTGGTAACAGCGTTGCAAATGTCGGGAATATCGCAATCAATAAGAATGGTGCAGCAAGCCCAACGCCAAGCGCAGTGAAGATAACCAGAATTTCAAACGCCCCGCCTGCCAATGCAAAACCAACCGCCGTTCCAAGGAATGGCGCCGTACACGGCGTTGCCAAAAGCGTAGCAAAAGCACCTGAAAAGAAGTCTTTGGTTAAACTTCCATGCCCATGCGTCCAGCTTAAACGGTCGGCCATGAAGCGCGGCAGTGGAATTTCGTACAAGCCGAATAGGTTGAGGGAGAACAGCCCCAATATTGTAATCAGGAAAATCAGAAATACAGGGTTTTGGAATTGCACGCCCCACCCCACGCTCATTCCCAAATCTTTCAGCGCAATAATAATTCCCGCCATGACAAGGAACGAGAAAATGATGCCCGCACTGGTCGCCAAGAAGCTGAGGCGTACACCGGATGGTGTACCGCCCCCATGCTTGATGAATGAAATGGATTTAAGCGCAAGGACAGGAAGCACGCATGGCATCAAATTCAACACCAAGCCGCCCAGAAGCGCGAACAATATCATTGCCCATAGATTGGGGGTCTCAACAGGGGCAGCAGGCGCGACCGGAACTACAGGCGCAGGTGCGATTGTGGCACCGCTGTTAAAAACGCTTTTTTTTTCTGTCGCCGTTTGATTGGTATTATCAATCAAGGTAAAGGTCAGCTCCTTGCCTGCCAATTCCTTGGGCGCCTCTTTGGTCAACGTGGCGGTAATGGTTTTGGTGGCCGCATTATTCTTCAAATCGGTATAGGGCAATGTGGAACCATCCCCCACTTCGCCAACAATTTCAGCGTCCGTTACAGGTGTTGGGGAGTTATATTGAAGCGTCATCACACGTTGGCCATTCGCTTCGTCCAGCTTGACCGACAGGATGGTTAGCCCCTGCCCGTCATCTTTCTTTGGTATACGTGCCAGTGCGTTTTTGATGAGGCCTGTAGCTTCATCACTATCCGTTGATTGGAAATTCGCAGGTACGGAGAGAGCGAATTTATAATCCGCAGGCACACAAATGTCGGAACATACCAGAAGCGTAAGTTTTGCTTTCAAATCCAATGCAGCAGCAGGATCTTTCTTGGTAATCTTTATCGGGAATACGACTTCACCTTGATATCCATAGGTTTCAAGCCCCTGCATCGCGTAACGGTGCGGCCATGGGAATAATAATTCCGTTTTATCCAGATTGACGGATTCTTTCCATTCAGGTGCTGGCGGAAAACCTGCATCCCCTGGTGAACGCCAGTATGTGTGCCAACCGGTATTCAGCTTTAAGTGTAAGGCAGCGAATAACGCGCCATCGGTAGATGCTTTGTTGGAAACAATCAAACGCATATCACCTGCATTTTGATGCTGCCATTCGCCGATTTGTGCTTGCAACGGCAAAGCAGCAAACAGAAAAAGTGCAAATAAAATTCGTGTAATGATTTGCATAATAAGTCCCTTTAATGAAGCGGCAGCAATAACTTACACCTGAATAATGCACAAATTGTGTTGCCGCATGAATTATATTCAATTAGGATTCGTAAACATATAAGAAAGAGTTACCACTTGAAAGCCACGCCCCTTACCGGCCAATTCCTTATCGCGATGCCCAATATGAATGACCCGCGTTTTTCGCATGCGGTCGTGTTTATCTGTACGCACAATGAAACAGGCGCGATGGGCATCATTATCAACCGTCTTTATGGGGCGATTGATATGAAGGGGTTACTGGAACAACTCTCCATCGGAACAACGGATCAGACCCCTGAATATCCGATTTATTTTGGCGGCCCCGTTGAAACGGGGCGCGGGTTTATTTTGCACAGTGATGATTACACGCTTGATGCATCCATGCGTCTTGAAAACGATATGGCATTGACGGCAACCGTCGATATCCTGCGCGCGATTGCCGAAAACCGTGGCCCTGCCCGTTGCCTCGTCAGCCTTGGCTATTCGGGTTGGGGTGCTGGCCAATTGGAACAAGAAATACAGGCAGGCGGTTGGCTGACCGCGCCTGCGGATCTGGATATTTTATTCGATACCGATAACGAGAATAAATGGGAACGCGCGATTGCCAAGCTGGGCTTCAGCCCATGGCTGCTTTCCACCGAAACGGGGCATGCTTAAACTTTTAGCTGCCGCATCACTTCGTAAATCGCAACCGCAGCAGCGTTGGAAACGTTCAAGCTGCCTACGGGCGGTATAGTTGGTAATTTTGCGATTTCATCACAACTTTCGATTGTTAAACGACGAAGGCCTTCACCTTCCGCACCCAATACCAAGGCAACTTTGGCGGGCATTTTAATCTGGTGCAGCGCATTTGCGCCCGTTTCATCCAGCCCGATGCACCAATAGCCCGCGCCCTGTAATTTCTTGAGGCTTTGTGAAAGATTGCCGATGCGTACAATCGGCGTGTGTTCCAACGCGCCGGATGCAGTTTTGGCCAGCACGCCGGTTTGCGATGCGGCGTTACGTTCTGTCACCAGCACCGCGCCAATTCCGAATGCACATGCAGAACGCAAAATTGCACCGACATTATGTGGGTCAGTCACTTGATCCAGCACAACGATAGATGCCGGAAGTTTTTGCATTTGCAGTAAATCTTCTAGTTCTTTATCAGGTAGATTTTCTGCTTCCAACAGAATGCCTTGATGCACCGTACCGGATGGTACTTGTTTATCAATCGCGCGCGGGTCGATGATTTCAGGTGATGGGCGTTTCAGATTCAATTTTTTTGCCTGCGCGATGATGGATTCAAATTGGCGCACGCTGCTCTGGGTCAGCATCAAGCGCATGCATTGCCGCGCGGGGTTGAGCCATGCAGCAGATACGGCGTGAAAACCGAATAACTGGACGCCCCCGCTCCGCTTCCCAGCGTGGGCTTTCTGGTCATTTTTGGCATTATGCTGTCTGGAATTACGCAAGCGACTTCACCTTCATAAGTAACGATTTTCCATAAGTTACTGAAAAAAGTGAAGATTAGCTACAATCCTTCTTGACCTGCAAGGAAACTGCTTTTAAGCAGTTGGGCTCTGGATGGGTGGCCGAGCGGTCAATGGCAACTGACTGTAAATCAGTCGACTCACGTCTACGTAGGTTCAAATCCTACCCCATCCACCATTCTCCTGGCTGTTTCTCTATGCCTGTCCCTTTCAGCCTGCTATCCGTCATTTGCA
>CAZMQI010000013.1:0-44373 GCA_964568585.1 uncultured Rhodospirillales bacterium | reverse complement strand
GCGTTGAATCATCGCGGTTTTGGAATAATCACCATCTTGTCCAAATGGTACTTCACGCAACAGGAAATAACGCGTTTGATCAAGGCCATAAGTTGCCGTGAGTTCGAGCGGATTAATCACATTCCCCGTTGATTTGGAAATTTTTTGGCCTTCATTGGTCCACCAGCCATGCGCGAATACACGTTTGGGCGGTTCGAGCCCAGCCGCCATCAGGAATGCTGGCCAATATACGGTATGGAAACGCAGAATATCTTTACCCACCATATGCACATCGGCAGGCCAGAATTTTTTATACAGCGGCGCGTTGGTATCAGGATAGCCCAGCGCGGTAATATAGTTGGTTAGCGCATCCAGCCACACATACATGATATGTTTTTCATCGCCCGGCACCGAAATGCCCCATGTGAAGGTCGTGCGCGATACGGACAAATCACGAAGGCCACCTTTTACAAAACTAATCACTTCATTGCGGCGGCTGGTCGGCAAAATGAAGTCCGGCTTCTTTTCATAAAATGCCAATAGCTTGTCTTGCCATGCCGATAGTTTGAAGAAATAGCTCGGCTCTTCTACCCATTCGCATTCAGCACCGGATGGCGCGATTTTTTTGCCATTAGGGGCATCTTTTAATTCATCAGCCGCATAAAACGCTTCATCGCGCACAGCATACCAACCGGCATATTTATCTAGATAAATCTCGCCGCGCTTGATTAATTCTGCCCATAATGCTTGGCATGCTTTGATATGGCGGGGTTCGGTTGTACGGATAAAGTCATCATTGGTGTATTCCATAGCCGTGCCAAGATCGCGGAAATTTTGCGATACACGGTCACAGAATGTGAGCGGGTCAACCCCCGCAGCTTCAGCAGATTTGGCAACTTTCTGCCCATGCTCATCGGTGCCGGTTAAAAAATGTACTTCATATCCATCCATGCGCTTGAAACGCGCCAGCACATCACACGCAAGCGATGTATAGGCATGCCCGATATGGGGGCTATCATTCACATAATAAATCGGGGTGGTGATGGTGTAACGCTTATCAGACATTCAATTTCCTAATTATGCAGCCAGTAAATGGGCTGCCAGAGATTTATTTACGCATTCAAACATATTTAATAACACAATCTTGTGGTCAAGATTGTGGTGCTCCGCATCCTGCGCGGATTGGGTCAAGTTGTCCCATAACTGCAAAAGGCTTTCAAGCTGCAGCTGCGGATAAAGCCCTTGCAGCATCGCTATTTCCGACGGTAACAAGGCTTGTGGCACAATTCCTCTGGCTTTTGCGTCAATCAAACGCTGCAGCCACGAGAACATCACTTCCTGCGCTGTATAATAGACATCATCATTATTCTTGCCTGACCAGCTTTCGGCGAGTTTCAACCGCAGCAAGGAGCTGTTCGGCGTCTTCAGAAATTCGCACCAGTTTTGATACAACACCTTGGCTTCGCATTGGGCATAACGCAGCATCCGCGCCGCGCTGCCATCCGCCAGCTCCAAAATAAAATCCAAATCTTCGGTAATGTCATTCTGTGCAGCGATTGCACGCAAATGCGCTTCATCAAGGCGTTCCAGCTTCATCACGCGGCACCGCGACCGGATGGTAGGCAGCAATACAGCAGCACTTTCAGCCGTTAAAATGATGATGGCGTTTTCAGGTGGTTCTTCGAGAATTTTTAAAATCGCGTTCTGCCCTGCACGGCCAAGGGTTCCTGCACCATCCACAATCACCACCCGCGCGCTGCCTTGGCTAGCTGTTAGACGTAGAAACGGCGCAATCTTGCGAACATCGTCAACGGGAATGGTTTGCAGATAGCGTCCTTTCTTTTCATCAAATGGACGTTCCAGAATAAGTAAATCAGGATGTGATGATGCCGCCATGAGTTTGGCAGCCGATGCATCCGGCGAAACCGAAAGATCATTCCCATTTTTTTTATTGGCCAAAATCGCGCGCGCGAAGCGATAGGCAAGCGTTGCTTTGCCAACACCTTCCGAGCCGGTAATCAACCATGCGTGCGGCAAACGTCCACCTGCCATCGCCTGAACGATTTGCTGTTCTGCGGCGTCGTGACCGACTAAATCATGCTGTTGGCGTGGGTGTTTGGACATGGCAAGAGATTAGCTTAGCAGGGCACCCATTACAACATGCAGGCACATTAAATAAGTGCGGTAATATATTGAAAAAGCGCGCTTTCCACAGCTTCCACAGTCTGTGATGCATCAATAACTTTGACGCGGTCAGGTTCGGCTTTTGCGATTGCCAAAAAGCCTTCACGGAGTTTTTGATGAAAGGCAGTGCCCATGCGTTCATAACGCTGTTCAACCGCCGCACGCTTCAAACCAACTTCAACGGGAATATCCAGAAAGAATGTAATGTCGGGCTTCAATTGACCAATAGAAAGCTTGCGAAGCTCATCAAGCGTTGCAAGCGATAAGCCTTGCCCATAGCCTTGATACGCAGTGCTGCTATCGTAAAAGCGATCGCTGATGACCCAATCCCCGCGTGCAAGTGCAGGCGCGATGATTTTTTCAACATGGTCACGGCGCGCGGCGAACAGCAACAATGCTTCGGTCATGGAATCCCAGCGATGCGTATCACCTTCGACCAATAATTTGCGAATGGCTTCACCACCAACCGAACCGCCTGGTTCACGCGTGACGACGACGCGTTTGCCCAAGGTTTCAAGACGCGTTTTCAGGCGGGTAATTTGCGTGGTCTTACCCGCGCCCTCCCCGCCTTCTAATGTTATGAATGTGCCGTATGTATTCAGCGCGTTATTCGTCATGTTTTCCGGTAATCATGAAGCGCAATTTTGCCCACATTAAAGGGAAAAAGCCAAGCTTTGGCACATTATCGCCTGCTACCAATGGATAAGTCGCAACCGTCTTATCGCCAACCAGCACGTTGAATTTGCCGATTTCGGTGCCTTTGGCAATCGGCGCTTCAATGGGTTCGTTCAACTGAACGTTCGATTTGACTTTGGAACGCTCTGCATTTGGTACCGTCACTTGTGCATCTTGCATCACGGCCACAGGAACTTCTTTGGCTTCACCAAAAGCAACCTTCACATTACGAATGGCTTCATCTTTTTTAGCGACAGTCACCAATGCGAATTCATCATAGCCCAGATTAATCAAACGGGCAGCTTCATCGGCTCGGTCTTGCATATTTTTCAAACCGTTCACTACTAAAATCAAACGGCGGCCATTGCGAATGGCAGACGCCGTGATGCCATATCCAGCTTCATTCGCATGGCCTGTCTTCAACCCATCCACGCCCAAATTTTTATAAAGCAACGGGTTACGATTACCCTGTTTGATATTATTAAAGGTGAATTCCTTCTCTGCGAAATAGTGATAATATTGCGGGAATTCATAGATGAGATGCCAAGCCAGCAGCGCCAGATCTTGCGGCGTTGAATAATGGTCAGGATCCGGCATGCCGGATGGATTAGCGAAATGACTATTCTTCAAACCCAATGTTTGTGCTTTCTCGTTCATATTGGCCATGAATGCACTTTCTGAACCCGCAAGGCCTTCGGCGAGCACAATGGTCGCATCATTGCCAGATTGAATGATAATGCCGCGGATAAGGTCTTCAACTTTAACTTTGCTACCTAAAGGCATAAAGGAGCTGGAGCCTTCAGCCTTATATGTCGAACGCCAAGCTTTTTCACTCACCGTGAATTCATCGCTCAGTTGGACTTTGTTATTCTTGAGTGCTTCAAAGGCCATATAGATGGTCATCATCTTGCTCATGCTGGAAGTCGGCATGCGATCCGCCCCGCCTTTATCAAGCAGAACGGTTTGCGTATTCATATCGATGAGGTAGGCCTGTCTGGCCGTTGACCCGCCCACCATTTCAGCGGCTGGTTTTTCTGCGGGTGCTTCAGCAGGTTTAGAAAAGGAAATAGAAGGTAGCAGCGCTAAACCCACACATACAAGTAGGGGCGCGATTAAAAAACGCATTCAAGGAAGACTCCGGTTCGAGATATTACTCTACAGTAATACGCGCCTTATCAGACAGCGGCAAGACCTTGGCAAGTACGCGGTCAGCTTCTTTCACATCTTTTAGTGGCCCAAGGCGTACGCGAAAAAGCTTCTTGCCCTTCACGGTAATCGGGCTTACGTCAGCCTTGGCAATCTTTGAAAGCGACGTCTTCAAGCGGGTGGCGTTATCCTTTTGAGCGAATGCGCCTGCTTGAATGAAGATATGATCCTTGCCGGTCACCTTCATTTGCTTCACTTGCGGTGCTGGGTAGAAACGACCTTGAACCGTATGGCCAGGTATAGTCGTCACCTTGTCACGAACTACACCTTTGGGTGCAACTAGAACATTCTTTGGACTGGTAGCTACCGACGCAACCTTTACTTTTCCAGCTTTAATGCTTTGAACTACGTCAACCGTCTTGGCTTCTGGTGCTAAATTTTCTGGCGCATCCAATTCAGTTGCTTGCACAACGGTGGATGATGGCTCCAATGGAACAGCTTCCACAGTTTCAACTTTTGCCGTTTCGGTAATGCCTTCACCATCCTGCATTTCGGCTTTCGGCATTACGAATTCTTCGGCCGCCGATTTTGTTTTGATGTTTGAGGCATATTGGCTTTCACCACGTGCAGGCGCAATATAACCGCGTTTTTTCGCTGCATCGGCAATCGCCTTACTTTCAATTTTCATGATTTCAACACGAACCTTCGCGGTGCCTTGACTTGCAAAGCCTAACAGTTCTGCAGCACGTTGCGACATATCGATGATCCGGTTATTGGCAAATGGGCCGCGATCATTCACGCGAACCACAACCGATTTACCGTTATCAAGATTGGTTACGCGAACCAAGGATGGCATTGGCAAAGTACGATGGGCAGCGGTTAATTCGCTGGGGTCAAATCGCTCACCATTTGCGGTTGGCTTGCCTTCAAAACCAGGGCCATACCATGATGCGATACCGGTTTCAGAATAATTATAATCTTCACGTGGCGTATATTGTATGCCATCGATTTCATAGGTTTGCCCTACTTTATATTGTCCTGGGGTGCCGGTACCCTTTCCATAATCGCGCGTGTCGGAACATGCAGTGACAACCACCAGCATGACGAGCGCAAGAGAAAGGCGAAGTGCCAGAGAAGATGAATGACGAGATGACATGACGAATCCTTTTAGCCAAGAACATTGGGTTTTCCAGACTCTTCCAGATTCGGTTACTAAAACGTAAACAAATCTTCTGCCTTAATTAGAGTCCAATTAGGCGCCTTATTTACCGCCTAATTTATCAGCAATCATACCAATCGACGTGGCAAAATACGTCGATCTGTTCCACTGCATAATCACGTCGAAGTTAGTGTAGACAAGAAAACTCATGCCATCCGCACCTTCCGGCGTAATCAGCGATGCTTCGATGTTTTTCTTTTCCGGCAATGCCTTGCCATTCATGGCCCGAACCCCCATCGCGGTCCATTCGCTTAACGGGCGTTTCACATCACGCCCCATGAATTCTTCAGGAACAGGACGCGTCAAACGCACTTGCCGTCCCCATGTTTCATCATTGCGCCAGCCAATGCTATGCATGTAATTAGCGGCGGATGCTGCGGCATCTGCAACCGAATGCCAAATATCCGTGCGTCCATCGCCATCATAATCTACGCCATATTTCAGGAATGTGGATGGCATGAATTGGCACCACCCCATCGCCCCCGCCCATGAGCCGACCATTTCTTCCTGTGGTACATGTCCCTTATCGATAATCTTCAACGCATTGAATAATTCGTTTTTGAAAAATGCAGTGCGGCGACCTTCATACGATAACGATGTGAGCGATTGGATGATAAGATTATCGCCCTGTACTTCGCCAAAATCACTTTCTACACTTAGTAATGCAACGATAAACCGCGGCTGAACACCATAGGTGTCGCCAATCTGGTTCAATATCACGCGGTTGGCGTTATAAAAGCTTTTGGCGCGGTCGATGCGGCGAGGCGTAACGATTTTCTTCCAGTATTGCTGCGCGGTAATCTGGCTTTCAGGCTGCTTTTTATCTTTTTCGATAATACTCGGGTCAAATTCTACCAGCGCCAAGGCGTTATATGCTGTTTGCGGGCGCACACCATGTGTGATGGCTTCCTTGATTAAATCATTGAGCCATATGCTGTAATCATTGGCTGATGCAAATGGTGCCTGAAACACAACTGCAATAAAGAAAAGCGCAGAGAGAATTTTTTTCATAATTTTTCTTGGGTGAGAGTTTGCGTTTTAACAGAACACGGCATGAATCCATCGCTACGACCCATGAGTGAATTCATCAGCAAGCCGATATACTCATGCACGGCCGTATCCAACTTCAACAGGCTGTGTAGCATATCGAAGCGGAATTCAAACTTGAACTTGCCCGGCGTCTTGTAATCAACGGTATAGGGGTAGAACATCGTTTCTGATTTTTCGCCCATTTTTTGAAATAAGCCGAATGCGCGTGGCATATGGAATGCCGATGTGACCAATAGCCAATTCTGGCGCGGGGTCATGCTATACGCATCCTTGGTTTCTTTCGCATCTTCATAGGTGTTCCGCGATTTGCTTTCAAATATCATATTGGCAGGCTTGGAGCCGATTTCTTCCAAAAACATCCGTACATAATCCGCTTCACCCATATTCACTTTTTTTAGCGAATTGCTACCACCCGCATAAATGAATTGCGCCGTGGGGTATTGTTTCATCAACTTCAACATCGAGAAGATGCGTTCGCTTGCATCATTAAACGAGGCTGCATTGCGCGCATCGGAAACGGTGATGTTTACTGCGCCGCCCAACACCAACACGCCATCAACACGCATCGGTATGCCCTGATCGGCGTTGCATTGTTCCAGTGGCAATAATGCCCAATCACCAATCGGAAACATAAGCGCCAACATGAAAAATGCGGCAACTAATCCGCGCAGAATACTTTTAACCAGACGCGGTTTGATAAAAAAACTAATGACGAGGATGATGACAGCAAAATGCGCGGGCGAAAAAATTGCCCACAAAACCTTGCTCAGCCAGAAAACAATATTATCCATCATTCGCCTTTAGTACTAATGCACATAAGATTTCTACAGCAGCCCATTAGTTTTCTGAGCCGACTGGCGAAGCGGCGGCTTATGCCGCCGTCCTGAACCTTATGCGTGCGAATCTAATCTTAGCTTCGCCAGCGCAATGTTACGTCAGGCACAGGGTTATTAAAAGGACGAGACTCGGAATCTGCCTTCACATATTCCTGCTTCAACTGGAAATACCAGCGTGCGAGCGTGTCAGCATCCTTCAATAACAACATGGATTTTTCGTGTTTCAACCCCACCTGTTGTTTAACAACCACACTCTTATCTTGTTCGATAAATCGTTCCATAAATGGGCGGAAGAATGGCTTTATCATGAATAGCCAAGGCTGCGTCCAGTAGATGAGATGGGTGATTTCTGTCTCGGTCTCACTGATGGGCGTTACGCATGTCAAGTTAATGACATGGTGCTTGCCGATTTCGATATGCTCAATACGCGTTCCGGGCAACGCAAAAAAAATCTCGGTTTCCGGAATACCGCCAAGAATTTTATAACCGAATGAATTACTAGATGGTTTGTGCTTCTTCATCACAAAACCAAACAGTGATGCACCAAACGCTTTTGCTTTTTCGTGGATAGAAGTTTTACCGCGCCACCACCATGCCTGATGCACAAACGGGCCATGCGCCGGATCCATCAATCCAATCACGCCATGATCGACATGACATGGGAATAACGACTTCGTCCAGATGCCCGGTTTGGCATCCGCCCCTACTCCCGGCATCACCGGCGGCTTATGCGCGAAATCATCGGGATTAGCCCCGGACTTTTCCGCCATGAAAATCCAGATATTCCCCTGTGCTTCATGCACGGGATAGGTACGGACTTTGATGTTGGTGGGGTCAATCGCTTCATGCCCTGTCAGCCATGGTATGTCGCGGCACACGCCTTCTTTATCGAATTTCCAACCGTGATAACAGCATTCAACCTGCTGCCCATCAAAGTTCCCGCAAGATAACGGCATCGAACGGTGCGGACATACATCGCGCAAGGCGAACACGGTGCCGTCTTCCTTACGTGCAAACACAATCGGTTCGCCAAGCAAGGTTTTGGCAAGCATTTTGCCTTTGGCAAGAGTCTCCGAAGGTATTGCGTAGTACCAGATATTTCTTAAAAAGAATGGTGGAAACTCAGCCATTTCAGCTTTCCAGCGGAACTACTTAAAGCATACCCAATGCTGCTTTATACAGTTCCAGAATTTCTTCCTGTTCAGCGCGTTCATTGCCATCGATTTTACGAAGGCGAATAACCTGACGCATCACCTTTACATCAAACCCTGCCGATTTTGCTTCGGCAAACACGTCGCGGATATCTTCGGCAAGGCCTGCTTTTTCTTCTTCCAAACGTTCGATGCGTTCAATGAGTGTCTTTAAACGGTCACCTGCAAAATTGCCTGGTGTTGTTCCGGCACTGACTTTAATGGCGCTGGTTTGAGCGGGCATGGACTATCCTTATGAATATTGAAATGTGAAGCGATTTTGTAAAACCTTTTCAGAAATTCGCTACGGCTAAGGATTTTTGGTGGTTTCAAGAACCGGAGCGCAGCGTACGTTTTAGTACGTGAGCACCGGAAGCGCAGAAAGCGACAAAAAGCCAACGCCGTAGTAGAATTTGTGCAGAGGTTTGTAGAACTATTTGACCTTAATATCAACCCTGTCATCGCCGCGATTATCGCTGGCTGGGCCAACTGCTCTTACATCAATGCGGCTGCTGGCTAATCCCCTACGCATCAGGTAGCTACGCACAGCGAGAGCGCGCGCCAGTGCCATGCGACGGGATTCCTGCTGGTTGCCATCCGCAGGTGTCGCGGCATAGGCATTCAGCGTGACAATGCTTTTATCATTGCCATTCAAATCGCTCATTGTGGCATCCAGCGCGTTGATGGCGGCACCATCCAATCCTTCGGATGTTGGTGCGAAGGTAATCGTCGTGCTCTCGTCAGTTGTCGTAGCAGCTTGTTTATAATGCGGCGTGTATAATTTTTTCGGCGTATCCAGTTGCTTCGCTGGCATTGGTGCGATATCCGGCAAGGTGTCGGTCACTTTATGACTTGGCGTTGGTGTTTCCAGTTTACCGGGCGATGGTGATACAGGTGCGCTGTCAGTTGCAGCAGCACAGCTGTTCGATAGCCACACGCCGCGTTCAACATTGGTTGGACATAGTGTTTGCGTTTCGCCAACAATCACACCGGTGTAATTCGATGGATAGCCACCTTGCTGACAGGTAATCGTCCAACGTTTTACGGTTGGCGTGCATTCATTGCCAGCCTTCGCCGTTGCTTCCGGCACATGGACTGCAGGTGCTGCAGCAGCTGGAGTTGGCGTAGGCGCAACGGGTTCTGCTGGCTGCAATGCAATGAGTGGAGCTTGACATGTCGCGCTGATACCGCCGCTTGCGCCGCTGCATGTCCATACATATGGGCCATTGCCTGATACTGCTGATGCAGTGCCCGTGCGGCATAGATTACCCGTTGGCGCAATATTCACTGGCACGCCATCTGCGCCGCCACATACACCATTCACTTGCAATGGTGCCATGCAATTAACTGCGCTGCCACCATTGGTGCCTTGGCACGACCACATGAATGGTCCGCTACCAATCACAGTCGTAGCAACACCCGATGAGCATAGATTATCAGCAGGTGGAGCGTTCACGCTTATGCCATGTGCTGCGCCGCAAGCTGCATGAACCAATGGCTGGGAAATACATGTGGTGGTAATACCGCCGCCATCACCTTGGCATGACCATTGCCATGGACCGGTACCGGAAACCGCGCTTGGCGTTCCGGAAATACACAAACCTGCAACTGGTGCATCAGCAGATCCTGCTTGATGTGCCGGGCCGCATGTTCCATCCAGTTTCTTGGGTGCCATGCAATCGGCCATCGCGCCGCCATTCTCACCGTTACATGTCCAATTCCAAGGTCCTGCACCCGCTACTGCACTTGCCGAACCAGAAATACATAATCCTTGGCTTGGCGGCGTTGTTACGCCAATACCGTGTGCTGGGCCACATGCTGCATTCAGCAACATAGGAGCGCCACAGCTAACCGATGCACCGCCATTTTCCCCTTTGCAGTTCCAATTCCACGGCCCCTTACCTGTGACCACACTGGCATGTCCCGATGAACATAATGCAGTAGTCGGCGTAGATGAGGCACCAACACCGTTGGCCTCACCACATACGCCTTCTTTCAGGATAGGAGCGGTGCAGCTAACAGTTGTGTTTTCACCGGAGCCCGTGCAACTCCAACTCCAAGGGCCATCACCAATAACAGCGGTTTCTTGTCCCGATTTACAAAAGCCAGATGTTGGTGCAACGCCAACTGCAATTCCATTAGCAGGGCCACATGCGCCACTAACAAGTGTGTAGACAACACATTGCGCGGTCACACCGCCATTATCGCCAAAGCAACTCCAATACCATGGGCCATTACCGGTAATGGTGGTGGATTTACCCGACGCACATAATTTACTAGGTGGCGGTGATGCAGAAAGTGAGCCATTCGCAGGGCCACATTCACCGTTGATTTGAACCGTTGCCGAACAATTTACCGTTGAACCGCCATTGCTGCCATTGCATGTCCAGTTCCAAGGACCTTTGCCGCGAACAGTTGATGCAGTGCCTTGGGTGCAAAGATTGGCAGTTGGCTTAGCTGCAAGGCCAACGCCGTTCACTGCACCGCATGAACCATGAATCAAACTGCCTGCAACAGGATTATAGCTACTGGTTGTTACACGATGCTCATTTGCCGGGGCTGAAGACGCCGTTGATGACACGGTTGATGTTTGGGGCGCTTTTGGGTTTGGGGCATCCACACTGGCAGACGCTTCCGGCGCTTCATTCATTGCTTCGGCAGATGTATCTGCGGGTGCTTCTGATTTTGTTTCCGGTTTTGTTTCTGGCTTAGGTTCTACAACTGGCTCTTCTTTTGGCGCAACTTCTGGCGGTGGCACTGCATCATGCGCTTTGCTTGGCGCTTCTTCTGATGAAATAACATCACCCGATATTGATGCGGGCTCAGTTGGGGCTTTGGTCACTGTGCCATCTGCACTTTGCGAGAAGATGACTTTACCTTTTGTCATTTCAGGATTTGGCGCTTCCCAAATTCCTTTTTTCACTGGCGTTGCAGCTGCATCGCTCACGGGCTTAATCATCGGCTCGCTTGATACAGGAGCTGGTGATGCAGGGGCTGGTGGCGGCACTGGCGACCCGTTTGGCGAAGGCGTTACTGCAGGTAATGTTTCGGCTGGCTTGACGTCCGCATTAGGTTCAACGCTTGCGGGTTGCTGTGTCCGGCTAATACCGGGACGCTTCTTCTTGTCGCTCTTTGAAGAGAATAACGAGCGTGGCTTTGCAAATCCTTCTGGCACTTCATCCGGCTGAGCAGCCATTTCTTTTGGAGCATCTTTTACAGGCTGCGGTGATGCTTCAATAGTTGATGGCGCAGCAGCAGGTGGAGGCGTTGGTGCCGCTGGTGGCACGGCTTGTGGTGCAACTGGCGCATTTGCATCCGCCTTTACATCTTCGGCGCCGCTTGGAGCTTCGGCTAAATCACTTAATAATGGCGCACCTGTTTTGACTTCTTCTTTTTTAGCGGCTTCTTTACTCGCCGTGGTGCTGACTTCTTCCTTCTTATATTCTTGAGCAACAGGCGCTGGAACAGGTGCGGCAGCGGCAGGTGCTGATGGAGCGCCTGACATCTTCTCAGTCACAGGTGGAAGTGCATCACCAAAACCGGCGCTGTTTTCAATTGCGTCAATTTTATCGATTGTTTTACCCTTGGGATGAAAAAGCTTTTCCGACGGAATGGCTTTTAGCGGTTGCTGCGCCTGCTCCGCGGGCGTCATACCAGATGTGACAGGTGCCGTAGTCGTAGCGGGTGCAGGTATCAACACCGGAGCTGTCGGATTAATACTTTGACGCATCGCGTCCATCAAATCATCTGCTTCAACTGCTGCTGCAGTTTTTTTGGCAACAGGTTTCTTTAACTTCTTGCTGTGTGCAGCAACAAAATCTTTGGAACTTTTTTTGGATGACTTCTTTTTGGGATGAAATAGCGCTCTGCCTGTGCTGCTTTCGGGCGCAGGCGTCGGATCATATGCTGCTTCCACATCCTGCACCGCTTCTTCTGCGGTTGGTGCCGCATGTGCGTTCACGCCCACACCGCACAACAAAGCGGCGAACAAGGCGATTAGCAGCGAAAGCTTGAATTTTTGGTGAAGCATCAGGCCAGAGAAAAAGAAGGACTAAAGGATTAAAACCGGAATTTAAGGTTCGGATATTAAATGCTTTTTTAGCTAAGGGCAAAGCCCATAGTGCGCCTTAATGCCTAGTAGATTCGATTATTATCGCGCCACTGTGACCGTAGCCACAATCGGGATTAGATGATGGTGTAAGCCGCGCCCAACAGCTCGCATAGCTGTTTATGGAGGTTTTGGTTGCTAGCCAATAATTCACCCTTGAATACAGGGTTATCATTGCGAGTAAACGGGCTGACACTGCCGCCTGCTTCCATGACCAAGGCAACGCCTGCGGCAACATCCCACGCTTTCAGATTACGCTCCCAATAGCCGTCGTAACGGCCAGCGGCAACATAAGCCAAATCAAGTGACGCAGCGCCCATGCGGCGAATGCCCGCAACTTTCGGCGCAACGCTTTGCAATTCGGTCATGAATGTCGGGGACTCATGTCCTTTAAATGGAATGCCCGTGGCAATCAGCGACGCATCAAGGCTTTGGCGACCGGAAACGCGAAGGCGGTTTGCATTCAAATAAGCGCCCGCCCCCTTTTCGCACCAGAACATTTCATCGCGGATGGGTTCGTATACAACGCCAGCAATCATCTGGTCGCCCTTGGCAAGACCGATGGAAACTGCCCAATGCGGAATGCCGTGCAAGAAATTGCTGGTGCCATCCAACGGGTCGATGATCCATGTAAATTCGGTATCAGGCTTTTTGGTTGTGCTTTCTTCGGCCATGATGCCAAAGGCAGGACGCGCACGCGTCAATTCTTCGCGCAAGATTTCTTCGGCCTTGGTATCAGCGTTGGAAACGAAATCCGACGGACCTTTTTTGGAAACTTGTAATTGTTCAACTTCGCCAAAATCGCGCAACAATGCCTTACCGGCCTTTTCGGCGGCTTTTGTCATAACCACCAGATTGGCAGAACGTAAGGCCATTATATGTACTCTATTCTATGTTGGATTAGGATTTTGCGCGTTCAACGTATGAATTGTCGGTTGTATTCACGACAATCTTTTCGCCGGATTCAATGAACGGTGGCACAAGAACCTTCACGCCATTCGACATCTTCGCGGTTTTATAGGATGCGGTTGCGGTTTGACCCTTGGTATGTGGGTCGGCTTCAACAACTTCCAATACAACGTGCTTTGGAATTTCAACGGTCAATGGAACGCCTTCGTGCAAACGCACGGTGCAGATCATATTTTCCTGAAGGAACACAGCTTGGTCGCCCAATACTTCCTTGGTCACCATCACTTGTTCATAATTCTCTTGGTTCATAAATGTGAAGTTTTCGCCGTCACCAAACAGGTACTGCATTTCTTCTTCATCAATGTGTGCTTTTTCAACAGACTCTTGCGTACGGAAACGGATGTTGGTCTTGGTGCCCGTGCGCGCATCGCGCATATCGATTTGCACAATCGCGTTGCCTTTACCCGGAATAACGATTTCCGATTTGGCAATCACCCACAACTTACCTTCATGATCGATTACGTGACCGGCACGTAAAGTATTTGCGTCAACGCGCATGAAACATTTCCTTTTAAAAATTGATCCAGTGTTAGGGGAATGGTGCCTGGAGACGGGATTGAACCGCCGACACACGGATTTTCAATCCGTTGCTATACCAGCTGAGCTACCCAGGCCACTTCCACTTAACGTTGGAAGCGATGGTTATAATGTCCAAAGGGAGGACTTGGCAAGCCATTTCCGCCCTACCCTTAATGGCTCGTTTCCTCAGCATTATCAGGCGGATTTTGGGGGTCGCTGTCCAGCGCATCATCGCTTTCGCTCGGTTTCACGGGGATGGCGTATGATTCACTAAGCCAGCGGTGCAAATCCACATCGGCACAGCGCGCACTGCAAAATGGTTTAAATTTCTCAGTTGCTGGCTTTGAACAGGTGGGGCAGCTACGCATGACTTAACCTTTAAGCAGTTCATTCAAACTATATCCGCGCCGTGCACGGCTGATTTCACACAGACCTAATCGTGTAAACCCAAACACATCGCAGGTACTGGCATCCTGCTGGGCGGATGCGTCCAGTATATCGGCAATGGCATCGCGGTCATCCGTACGTTTCATTTTCAGAAAATCAATCAGGATAATCCCACCCAAATTCCGCCAACGAATTTGGTTCATCACCACCAACGCCGCATCGCGGTTGATTTCAAAAAAGTTCGTGCGGTCTGCACCGTTCACATCAATCACATTCAACGTATCAGTACGTTCGAATTTCAAATTCCCACCGCGTGGCAAATCCACAATCGGGCTGCACAAGCTATCGTAGAACCCTTCCAGATCATTTTGCTCAAATGCACGCTCGGTCGGGGTTAAACGAATATTGGCTAGCAAACTGGGCCGCGCCAGACGCACATAATGCGTCATATGTTCCAGATCCAGTTTCTTTTCGATGATAACTTGCAACATGTAACCGGCAGCTGCGCCTGCAGCGTTCAGCAATGCCTGTTCAAACACACTTGGCGCTGGAATGACCGTGCTGTTCAACACCGATTGGCCAGCCGCAGCTAATTCCGCAATTTCCTGTTCCATTTCAGGACGCGTTGCTTTCACCGCACTACTGCGAATGACCCAGCCGCCGGGTTTGCCCGTGCACGCTTTTGTTAAATGCCCTGTTTCCTCGCCCATATCGGCAAGGCGGCGCGATAGATGCACGCCTGCGCCAAATGGTTGGTGCACAACATACACGCCAGGCAATGTTACACCACGGGTTAGCGATGGCGCCTTTCCTTCACGTGCTTCGTTCTTGACCTGCACCCAGATTTTCTGGCCGCTGACCAAACCGTCATTATCGTTCAAATATCCGCTTTCGATATTTGGGATTTTTACGAATGCGCCTTTACCATTCAAAATGCGGTCAACTACGCCTTGATAAATTGTGCCGGTTTGCTGTGGATGACTGGCATTATCGAAAAAACAATCGCGCACGTCTTTGCCGTACGAAACAATCGCGCGCGCAATACCGTCTCGTTCATCGTAACTAAGTGTATGACTCATACCCAGCACCTTGCAATAATTGTGCGGCTTCATGCAAGGGCAAGCCAATCACATTGGATGGCGAACCCGACACGAAACGAATGAACGCTGCTGCTCTGCCTTGCAACGCATAGCCGCCAGCTTTGCCTATGCCCTCACCTGTCTTTACATAGGCTTCGATTTCATCGGCATGCAACCGCTTGAACGTGATGGTGGTTTCTACGACGCGGGTGAATTCCTTGCCCGCCGGATTAATCACACACACCCCGCCATACACACGGTGACGACAACCCGATAATATGTTTAGACATTTACGAACTTCCACATCTTCATTGCATTTGGGTAAAATCTTAGCGCGTGCATCGACAACCGTGTCACCCGCAATCACAAACGTGCCGGGATGTTTTTTATGCGCGGTCTGTGCTTTGGCGATTGCCAAGCGTAATGCCAATTCATTCGGTTTTTCGTATTTCAGTTGTGTTTCATCGCAATCAGGTGCCATGACACCATCAGGCGTAATGCCAATTTGCTTCAGCAATTCCAAACGTCGAGGTGATGTGGAGGCGAGGATTAACAGCATGAAAGTATATCAAGGGTTGGCAATGTATGTTTTATCTTTAATAGTTCTACGCACATTTGAATGATTAACAAAGTTCATATTTTAAGGCACGCATAATGAGCAAAATTGGATTTAACATTTACGAACTAACCCCAAAAGACATGTACAACGGCACCGCTGCAAATTCTTTGTTATTGGCTGGCCTAGCGCATGATTTTGGGGATGATATGGATGGTTCATCTTATATAGCTATCCCTTGCGATGATGATAACAGCAATGATTTTTTACTTAATCATCATCCAAACTCGTTCTTGTTTTCAATGGGTGCCATTTCTGCTGGCGAAGCAAACGACCTGTTCAATAAATTGCTGAACAAGAAAATTGAAATGGATGATATTCCGCCCGCTCCCGCGCGCAGAAACCAAACACAAGCGGTACATACAGCAAACACCGGCGCTGACCAAACCATTACAAAAGCAAAGCCTAAAGCGCCACCAAAAAAGCCACCTGCCCCGCCTTTAGTAAACACAACCACGGTAGCAAAACCGCGCCGCCCGACACCTGATATGCGTTCAACCGATTTTAGAATTCGATTTTTTCAGGATAAAGCACGCCGTGCACGCATTGCTGCGGCTGGCACACCAACACGCTCCTAAACAAAAAATACATCCATGACTGATAAAAAATATTACGTATTTGATATTGAAAAAGATGATGGCCAAACAGGCAGTGTAGCCGACCAACTAATCAAAGATGGTCGCGCTCACGATTTCGGTGAAGGCGATGAAAACGGGTTAATATATGTTGGCGTTTCAGAAGATGATCCAGCCGCGCGTGATTTACTTGAAAAGGCATATCCGGACAGTCCTATTTTGACATGACCGCTTCATCAGCTGATGAAGCCGCTGATCGATATCAAGACATTATGGACGAAGTAGAAATGGAAGAAAAAGATAATGACGCCCTTCCAGCATCCCCCACTGTTCCTACAAAACCTACAAACCAACCAGATGCAAAACCCGCAAGGCCAAAGGCTGGTGATTTGCGCTCAACAAAATCGCGTCATCAGTTTATCAAAGGCATGCAGGCACGCAGAGCCGCAGCCAGCAAAAGGGCATTAAAACCCAATCCTTAATTAGCCTTTGGTCTTTTTGAACGCGTGGATGTTGATGCTTTGCCAAACCTTCGCAGCATAAAACGGGTCGGCCTTATTATATGCTTCAACGGCTGCTCTGTTTGGCGCTTCAATCACCAACATACTTCCAATCGGGCTTTCGCCATCGTCTTTGACCAATGGGCCAGAGAAAACGATTTCAACACCAAAATCCGCCGTGCGTTCCAGATGCGTTTTGTGCGCTGGATAATTTTCCATACGACGCGGTGTGCCGTCAGCGGCATCAATGCAATGGATAACAAAAAGCATATTTTACTTATGGCGGAAAGAGATGCGACCTTTGGTCAGGTCGTAGGGGGTCATTTCAACGGTAACTTTATCGCCAGCTAAAACGCGAATGCGATTTTTACGCATGCGGCCTGCGGTATGTGCAATGATTTCATGGCCATTTTCAAGCTTCACGCGGAACATTGCGTTGGGGAGCAGTTCGGTCACGGTGCCGCTGAATTCGATAACGTCTTCTTTTGCCATCTTTGATTATGTACTGCTTTTGTTGAGTGGTAGGTAGGAAAGTTGCGGCAGATTGCAATGATAACGTGGCTTGGTCAAGCCTCAACTGCTTGGCGGAACTTATCTATCCACTGTTTTAGCGTGTTTCCCTGCGTCTTATAGGCGGCGCGGTTGACAATCAGGCGGGATGAAACCTCCGCCATCACTTCGATTTCAACGAGATTATTGGCTTTGAGCGTGCTGCCACTGGCCACCAGATCCACCATCGTGGGGGCAAGGCCAAGCAATGGGGCAAGTTCCATCGCGCCATTCAACTCGATGCATTCGGCTTGAATACCTTTGGCGGCAAAGAAGGTCTTGGTGAAATTCGGGAACTTCGTCGCAATTTTCATGTGCGAACATTTTTGCGTTTCAATCGGCGCATCATCTTTTGGCTGGCACAGACTTAAGCGACATTTTCCGATTTGCAAATCCAGCGGCGCATAGATTTCATCGTAATCGAATTCCATCAACACATCGTTCCCAGCGACCCCGATTTGTGCAGCACCGAATGCAACAAAGGTCGCAACATCGAATGACCGCACGCGGATGATACTAAGCCCGGGGATGTTGGTATCAAATTTTAGTTTGCGGCTCGCGCTATTTTCAAAATCCGGTTCAGGCGTGATACCAACCTTTTGAAGAACCGGTTTCAGTTCTTCAAGGATGCGCCCTTTAGGTAAGGCTAAAATGATGGGTTGTTCGATGGACATTTGTAAAAAATTTAAACCTTCTTGTAATTTCGCTGCGGCTAAAGATTTTTGTGATTTTCGAGAACCGGAACGCAAACGTACATTAAGTACGTGCGTACCGGAAGCACAGAAAAGTACAAAAAGCTAACGCCGCAGTTAGGAATTAAGCAGCTGCTTTCAAGCGTTCAATGCTGGCACCGCAAGCTGCAAGTTTTTGCTCCACATGGTCATATCCACGATCCAGATGGTATACACGGCTAACAATCGTTTCGCCCTTCGCTGCCAATCCCGCCAGTACAAGGCTGACCGAAGCACGCAAATCCGTCGCCATCACCGGCGCACCGTGCATTTCAGGAACACCGCGCACCGTGGCGGTCATACCATTCACGGTAATGTTCGCGCCCATGCGGGATAATTCCGGCACATGCATAAATCTGTTTTCAAAAATCGTTTCATTAATTACTGATGCACCATCGGCAAGACACATCAACGCCATCGCTTGCGCCTGCATATCGGTTGGAAAACCGGGATAAGGTTCGGTCGTAATATCTACGCTGCGTATAGTATTTGATGAACGCTTCACGCGCAGGCCGTCTTCGGTCTTGGTGACGTCAACGCCTGTTTGTTCAAGATATGCGATGACCGATTGAATGTGTTCAGCGCGTGCGCCAATCAATTCCACATCTCCATGGGTGATTGCGGCAGCAACGGCATATGTCCCTACTACAATACGGTCGGCAACAATCGCGTGGTCTGCGCCATGCAACTTATCCTTGCCCTGAATAACCAAGGTGCCTGTGCCAATACCAGTAATATCAGCGCCCATTTTAACAAGGCATTCAGCTAAATCCGTGACTTCCGGCTCTCGTGCCGCATTCACCAAACGCGTTTCGCCTTTGGCCAAGCATGCGGCCATCAATAAATTTTCGGTGCCGGTCACGGTGATAACAGGGAAGAAAATCTCTGCGCCCTTCAAACCATTCGGCGCGGATGCAACAATATAGCCATCCTGCAAATCAATTTCTGCGCCAAGCTGCTGCAGCCCTTTAATGTGCAAATCCACAGGACGTGTTCCCAATGCACACCCACCCGGCAGCGATACTTTCGCTTTTCCGCAACGTGCGACCAATGGGCCAAGCACCAGAATGCTCGCGCGCATTTTGCGTACCAATTCATATTCGGCGGTATAGTTGGTAATCGATTTGGTTGAAAAATGTCCGGTCTGCGCGCTAGTGGCCATCGGACCGTCTTCGATTGTGATGTTCACGCCCAGTTGTTGCAACAACTTCGCCATCGTATCGATATCGGCTAGCTGCGGAAGATTACGTAACTTCAAAACTTCATCGGTCAAAATACCAGCACACATCAATGGCAGAGCCGCATTTTTTGCGCCGCTAATTTCAATTTCGCCGTTAAGGCATGCGCCGCCACGAATTAAAATACGATCCATCAGCCAATCCAATAAGGTGTCAAAGTGTGCCTAATAAATAATCAAAACTGGAGAGGGACTATACAGAGAAACTCGCCAGCAAAACAATTCAAAAACAGTATCCTTGATGGCTAACTGGTGCTTTTTTGCAAATACCAACATTAATATATGCATTTGCGAGAAGAACCTGTTGTTTTTGCCACAAACTAGCCTAGATTGTGCTGCACATAAAAGCGCCCAGGGGTGGAGAGCATCTCTAGGATTTTTACCATCACTCACTTACACCCTTACGGAGTTACCCCTATGAAAAATATCGTTTTAGCTGCTGCATTAGCACTTATCGCAGTTCCAGCACTTGCTGTTGGTCCACAATCATTCACCGTTGATGTATCACGCGGCTACGCTGTAACTGCTCCATGCAACGGAGCTTCTTGCTCACAAGACCAAGCTCGTAGCAACTGGGCACCACGTGGCCAACAAGCACAACAAGAAGCAGCTGCTGCAACTTCAAGTGAAGAAGGTGCAAACGCCACTTCAACCCGTCGTCCAAGCGCAACCAAAGCTTCAGGCAAGCCACGCCGCGCACGCGCTGCTGCTCAAGCTCCTGCACACGCACCAGCAACTCCAGCTACAGCACCTGCATCAAAGCCAGCAGGTCAACACTAATTACATCTGCTGTTAGCGTAAGCTAAACAAATCAAACCCCGAAGGAGTAATCCTTCGGGGTTTTTTATTGAGAACACATTTTATAAAGCAGGTAACCGATGGAACTATTGAATGTATTCGCGCAGAACCTAATCTCCCCTGCCATTCTGTTTTTCGTTCTGGGTATTATCGCCGGCTGCATCCGCTCTGATTTGGAGATTCCAAGCAGCATCAGTCGTTATCTATCCATTTATCTGATGATGGCTATAGGCTTCAAAGGTGGCGTTGCAATTGCCAATACCCCTCATCTTGATATGCAACTGGTTTTGCTGGTTGCCGCAGGCATTGCCGTAAGCTTCCTGCAGCCCTTCATCGCCTATTTTATTCTACGTAAAACCAGTAACCTTGATACGGCAACGGCTGCGGCAACCGCCGCACATTATGGCTCCATCAGCATCGTGACATTTGCAACCGCTTCCGCATTTTTGAAATCCCAAGATGTATCTTACATGGCCTATATCGTGGCCATCGTGGCGCTAATGGAAGCGCCCGCCATATTATCCGGTTTGTACATCGCGCACCGCAACGCGCCACAAACCAACATACATGCACTTGAAGAAAAGAAGCTCGCCCGGGATATTTTTACCAATGGTGCCATCTTGCTATTGCTCGGCTCTTTCCTGATTGGCTGGATAACGGGCGAACCCGGCATGGCAAAGATGGATGCATTCCTTATCAAGCCATTTGATGGAATTCTGGCGCTGTTCCTGCTTGATATGGGAATTCTGGTGGCAAAAAATATCGGCCAGCTCAGATCATTCACATGGCCGTTGGTGTTATTCGGCATCAATATGCCGTTGATTGGCTGTGCAATCGGGGTTGGCTTGGCCAAGCTCATCGGCCTTGATGTGGGCACGGGTACACTGTTCGTCGTATTATGCGCCAGCGCATCATATATCGCTGTTCCGGCCGCTATGCGCCTTGCCTTACCTGAAGCCAAGGCAGCGATTTATATGCCCATGAGCCTAGCCATCACATTCCCGTTCAATGTGGTGATTGGTATCCCGCTGTATTATGCGGTCGCCAAGGTATTCCTAAAGGCTACAGCGTAAACCAATCACGATTTTCCGTGAACGGGTTTAGCTGCTTTTCTAACACGCGCAGCCGGTTCTGTGGGAAATGGCGGTGTATCATTTGCTGGCTTCATTCTTCGCATAGCAACCTGCGTACCCGCATAATTGAATCCAAGACGGTTATCCGCCAACCGCACTGTCGCATCCGCATCCGGACGTGAGTTCGGACGCACAGGTGTTGCAAGCAATGTCACCCAATCTTTGCGGCTGCTATCAACGTTCTTCAAAAATTCAGCAACAGCAGGATAAGATGCTTTCAGATCTTCTTCCGTGCGATTGCCAAATTGCAGGCGCGTCATTTCCATATACAAGTCGCGGTAGGCTTGCTTTTTTATAGCCGTTCGATCGGCATTGAACATTTCATTTATTTTTGGATCATTCTTATCCAAAAAGCGTATCGCCATATTATCATAGGCTTGTATCTTGCTTTCATCATCGGATGCCGGACGCAGATACGGAAACTCAGGGTCAACGACCACAAAGCAGCTTAATGGCTCGCGCCGCCAGAAGTTAATACGGCCTTCCGCACGCGCCTTAATATCCTCTGGTTTTTCATCGGGGTATGCCTTGGCAAGATTTTCGATGCGCCACGGGTCTTCAAAATCATATAAGGCATAACGCGCGCCTTGCGCTTGCATCAATTGGTCACTAACCATCGCGGCTTTTGGATAAAAGCCCTGATTACGGTAATCTGCAATCATCCCCGCATATGGCACATACATCGCACCGGGGATATTCGGATGCGTGTTGATAAGCTCCATACCAACTTCCTGACCGGTTTCATTTCGAATGATGTGGAACGCGCTTTCAGCAGGATTAACAATGCGTTCTTCAAGTTGGCGAAGTGGTTCTCTATCGCCGGGGTCAGTGAATATTTTTATGAATAATGGGTTCCAGACAAGACGTAGCGCTCTTTTGCTAGTAACACGCTCGAATGTAAGATTATGCATCAGCACCCACCCGCTAGGGAATTCCTATGTATCAAGTAGGGTATCATGGTTTAAGGCAAGTTTTTATTTGCGAACATGGTTAACGCAGCAAATGGCTAGTTAACAAATGCAGATTGCTCCGTATGAACAACTCACAAAATTTGTATAAACAAAAAAACGACTGGAAATCTAGGGATGTTGCTTTTGTTCACGCAAATGCGTCTACACAATTTTTGCTAAATCAGACTCTTCAACCTACGCTTGTGTTTCACGTGAAACATTTTTGATAAATGTTTGTTTCATATCGCTATTTTCAAAAATGCCAAATTGGGCATTAAATTCGTGGCAGCGTCACGCCCGTTTGCTTCATGTATTTTCCGGCACGGTCGGCATATGAAATCTCACATGGCCCTGCTCCTTGCAAGAACAGGAATTGGCAGATGCCTTCATTCGCATAGACCTTTGCAGGTAATGGCGTGGTGTTGGAAATTTCTAGCGTCACATGCCCTTCCCACTCCGGCTCCAACGGGGTCACGTTCACAATCAATCCGCAGCGTGCATAAGTCGATTTACCAAGACAGATAACCAGAATATCGCGTGGCACGCGGAAATATTCGATGGTGCGGCAAAGCACGAAGGAGTTCGGCGGGATGATGCATTCCTTGCCTTGGCGTTCGACAAAACTGGTGCTGCTGAAATTCTTTGGGTCAACCAACGCATTATCGACATTGGTAAAAATACGGAATTCATCGGCCAATCGCGCATCATAGCCATAAGATGAAAGCCCATATGAAATCATACCTTCTCGCTTTTGCGCTTCGACGAACGGCTCAATCATCTTGGATTGCTGCGCCTGTTCTCTGATCCATTTGTCGGGCATTACTGGCATACTTAGTTTCCTTTTTTCTCTATTTGACGCGCTTGCGCTTGTTCCTTACGCTTGCGAAGGTTCTCGCGCAATGCGCTGGATTCCTTTGCTACCCGTTCGGGGGATGCTTTAGGTTGTGGCTGTTTAGGGGATAATTTTGTGTCAGACATACTTGCGGAAATAACCCAAATCCTTCCAATAATCAAACCAAAGGCGCAACCCTTCCACAGTATTCCGATTAAGGATTGTGGGGAAAAGCTGGTTGCCCTCGCTACTGCTGGCAACTTCGCCTACGAAACCCCCGCGCCTTACGAAGCTGCTGGCGCGCCATATCATGGCATCAGCCCCTTCTCGCTCCGCACGGGTATCGCGCAAAAGCTTTGCATGGCACAGGCCGCCTTGCAACAGGCCAGACCCAGCTGGCGGATTAAGATTTTCGATGCGTACAGGCCCGTTGCCGTACAGGCCTATATGGTTGCCCACAGTTTTTATCACATTGCCAAGGAGATGGGGCTTAACCCGCTGGCAGTGAATGACGAGCAGAGAGATTCGGTGCTGGCCAAGGTGTACCGCATCTGGTCACCGCCCAACCAAGACCCGCTCATACCCCCACCCCACAGCACCGGCGCAGCGGTTGATTGCACACTAGTCGATGAACATGGCGCAGAAGTGGATATGGGATCACCCATCGATTTCAACGGCGATGAATCCAATCCCGATTATTTCAAAGAAAAAAATCCGGCGGTTCACGAACACCGCGTGTTGTTGCGTGAATGCATGCAAGCGCAAGGCTTCATCATGCATTATGCCGAGTGGTGGCATTTTTCGTATGGCGATCAATTATGGGCGTGGCAAAAAAATGACCACAGCACTAAGGGCGACGCCATCGCCATCTATGGCCGTTGCGATAACCATTAATTACGATTTTTCAGAAAGTTTTCTATAAATCGTCGATGCACCTATTTGTAATGCATCTGCCGCAGCACGTATATTGTTGTCATGCGTTGCCAGTGCTGCGCGGATTGTTTCAGATTGAACCTGTTCCATTGATTTGAATTTACCCGTCACATCAAATAGCAAAACGGATTCAACAACGCGCGGCTGCGTATTATCATCAACCTGAATCGGCGAGCTATCATCATATAGCAAATGTTCCAGCTTAATCTCATCGCCTTCGCATAACAGCACGGCGCGATATATCTTGTTTTCAAGTTCCCGCACATTGCCCGGCCATGAATGAGCATTCAGCCATTGCTCTGCTTTCTTTTCGAAACCGTGAATGCTGCGTTTTTCAGTGAGAGAATAATGATGCAAGAAGAACAACGCCAAATCGAAGATATCGTGTTTACGATCACGTAGCGGCGGGATATGTATCGGAAACGCGTTTAGACGATAGAATAAATCCTCACGGAAATGGCCGCGCTTTACTTCCTGTGCAATCGAACGATTACTTGCAGCAATAATACGGATATTCAACGGCACGGATTTTCCGCCGCCCACTGGTTCAACTTCACGTTGCTGTAACACGCGCAGCAATTTCACCTGTGCATCTAGGGGCAATTCTCCAACTTCATCTAGAAATAGTGTGCCACCTTCAGCTTCACGGAATTTACCCATGCTATCGGCGATGGCACCCGTGAAGGCACCTTTTTTGTGGCCAAACAGAATGCTTTCGACCAGTTCACGCGGTAGTGCACCACAGTTTACAGCAATAAATGGCTTATTTTTTCGTGCACTTTCAGCGTGGATAGCACGCGCAAAAACTTCTTTGCCAACACCGCTTTCCCCGCTCATCAGCACTGAAATATCCGAGACTGCAGCGCGGCGCGCAAGTTTAGTTACAGTTTTTAAATCGCTATCATAGCCAATGATGTCTGTGAATGCGTGCTGCCCGTCTTTTTCACGGGTCAGACGATCAACCTCTTCTTGGAGCGCTTTTATCTTTATGGCTTTGGTTAGCGACGCCTTAACAAGTTCAATGTCCGGCGGCTTCATTAAGAAATCAGCCGCACCTAATTTCATCACATCGACGACTTCGGTAATGCTATCGGTTGCTGTGACAACGATGATGGGAAGCGCAGGACGTAGCGCAAGAATTTTAGGTAGCGCCTCTCTCCCATCCATTTCTGGCATCTCGAGATCCAGAAGAACAGCAGCAATTTTTTGTTCTTTATCTGCAGTTATTTTTTGTAAGGCCTCAATCCCGTTTTCCGCTTCCACCACATCATAGCCCAACCGAAAGCTGAGCAGTTTGGAGAGCAAGTAACGCTGCGAGGCACTGTCTTCGACAACAAGGATGAGCGGTTTCATCGTCTTAGCATACGCACAAAGACTTAACCGCCGATTACCAAAATGAGATGATTTCTAAAAATGAATGTTTCAATATGAGAATATACGCCTTCATATTTTGATAATTATATAAAATATCATGCAAATACAGATAAATAGCGCTTTGGATGTCTTGGCACGCTTTCTGCTCTTATAGGCCTGTTAGGTGAGTAGAAAAACAACCAGAAGGACAAACGCCAATGATGACCGTTCGTATGGATAGTGAAACCAGACTGAAGGAATTGCTCGCATCAATCCTTACTCAGAGATCATCATGGCGCGCCATCTATTTCAATTTTTCACTGCTAAAAGAACACACCAACATCAAAGATTTTCAGAAAATTGCATTTTCAGTTATTACAAATGAATTATCGGAATATGAAGCAACTGTATTTTTTATGGATAACGAAGATATTGTTGTCGTTGGCAAAGGCATAACCAAAAAAGATTATGATGGCATTATAAAGGAAATATATTTCCACGTTTCAGATGAAATCCGTCTTAAAATCATGCTGCCCCTATCCGTGCTTTTTGATTTGGGAGTAAGCTGGCAGGAATTATATGAAACAAACCAAGAAAAATTGGCCACGCTCAACGCAAGCAAAGTAGCCACGGTTACAAAACCAAAAGATGAAGCTTCGTTAAATCAGCCTTCTCTGCCCTTCGGGCTACAACCTGTTGATGTAGACCATCACGTAACGACCAAGAAGAATACGATTTTAATCGTTGAAGATGACCCGTTATCGGTGTTCATCACTAAAAAAGCGTTAGATCAGGATTTTATTGTGCATATTGCCGAAACGGGCGAAAGCGCTATTAATGCATATATCAAGTACAAACCTGATGTCGTGTTTCTGGATATAGGATTACCAGATATCAGCGGACATGAAGTGCTGAAAAAAATCATTTTAGATATAGATCCCGCTGCTTATGTCGTCATGCTCAGCGCCAATAACGGCCCAACCGACATCATGCATGCACTGCAACTTGGTTCGCAAGGTTTTATCAGCAAACCATTTTCTAAATCAAAGCTTATTCAATACATAAGCCAAGCGCCGAATTACCACGGGAAATAAGCAAAAATTCATTTTTAAATCTGTAAGGACGCGCGCATGCAAATTTTAGTAGAAGAAAAAGAAGTTAGCCGGTTTTTAGGAAACCTGACCATCAGTCTTGCTGCTGATCCTGAATCATGGGGTGCTTGGCAAGGCATCGTCATCTGTGCTGAGACGGAAAAAACGCTGCCACTGGAGGCTAGCATTCATTCCTATTTCGCACATGTCAGTCGCGCTGCATTACTGGGGTTGGAAGGCGTTATTCTGCAACTTGGCAACAATACGTTGTTAGCCGTTGTGCAGGGCGCAACCAAAGATCAACTGAACGTACTACGCCACGATATTGAAGAATTGTCGCCCGGGCGTTGGTGCGTGATGACGTTCCGGCATTTCAATCTGCTGGAAGATACCGAGACGTTAGATGACTATGCACGCATCTATGCTACATCCTATGACCGTTTGAATACCGTAGATACGGTGGAGTTTGAATCACTGAAAGCAATGGTTCCGCATATCAGTGATTTACTGAAAGCATGGATGGCGACACATAAAAAACGCACAGATAATTACAAGCCATGCGTACTACTGGTGGATGATGACGCCACGACACGTCATATCGTTTCACGCGCGCTTAAAAACGAGTATCCCATGGTAACTGCAGGAACTGTTCCGGAAGCGATTGAAAAGCATTTATTGCTGAAGCCGGATATCGTGTTTCTTGATATTGATATGCCAGGTTGTGATGGTTTTATGCTGCTGAGTTATATACATGCGTATGACCCCAATTGCCGCGTCGTGATGTTTAGCAGCAATGGGTATGTCGATAACCGTCTGAAGGCATTTGCAGCGGGTGCAATAGGGTTTGTTAAAAAACCTTTCAAACGTGATGCGTTTAATCGATATATTGAGATGTGCAAACCACGCGCATCAGCCGCAACCTAAAGGAAGTAAAAAATGACGCAATCCATATCACTTTACGAACGCATTGGTGGCGCGGAAGCCGTCAAAGCGACCGTAGCATTATTATACGATAAAGTTCTTTCCGACCCAATGCTGATACCCTTCTTTCAAGATATTGATGTCGATCGTTTACGGTCCAGCCAATCGGCATTTGTCAGCATGGCCTTTGGTGGCCCTGTTCAATACAGCGGCGCAGGATTAAGAAAAGCTCACGAACGCTTAGTAGCACGTGGATTATCAGACCCCCACTTTGACAAAGTCGCCTTGCATTTAAAAACAGCGATGGAAGATTTAAGCGTACCGCCCAGCCTTATCACCGAAGCACTTAGAATTGTCGAAACCACACGCCCAGATATCTTAAACCGATAACGCCGGTCTTTTTATGCCTGACGATAGCACGCCCGATTTAACACTAAAGCTAGCGCAGATGAAGGCAGATGCGCTCGCGATGGATTTAAAGGAAACCATCAGCGAAGCAAAGGCATTACGACAAGAAGCAGAGAAAGTCTTACTGTTCGAAGAAGTGCTTCGTAATTCAAAAGATGGTGTGGTCATCACCGAAGCCAATTTCAACGAAGATGGCGGTCCAACAATCATCTACGTGAACGAAGCATTCACCCGCATCAGCGGCTATAGTAGCGAAGAAATCATCGGCAAAACGCCACGCATGCTTCAAGGCAAAAAAACCGATCAGGCAACGTTGAAACGCCTGCGTAGCTGTTTGGAAGCAGGACAGCCTTTTCAGGGCGAGCTGCTTAACTATACCAAAGATGGCAAGGAATACTGGCTGGATATCAGCATCGTGCCTATCCGCAACAGCCACGGACGGGTCACGCATTTTGCGGCGATTGAACGTGATTTTACTGAACGTAAAAATTTTGAAGCAGAATTGGTGCAAGCCAAAGCCGCGGCTGAAAAAGCACAAAAGAAAGCGGAGGACATTGCACAGTTTCCGTTGCACAATCCTGACCCGTTGATGAAAATCGATATCGATAAAGAAGCGCTGCTGTTCGTCAACCCCGCCGCCTATAACAAATATTCGGATATTTTAAAAAAGGGTATGGCGCACCCGCTCCTTGCGGGCATCATTATGGATGCGCGAAAAGCCTATGATGAACGCAAACCAATCACCCGCGAAGTGATTATCGGTAAAGTCATTTACCAGCAGGTTATTACTGCGAATTTCTTGGCTGGCGAACAAACTGCGACCATTTATTGCTATGACATCACCAAGCTCAAAAAGACCGAAGAAATCCTACGTCAGGAAACATTGAAAGCCGAAGCTGCCAGCCGCGCGAAAAGCGATTTCCTTGCCAATATGAGCCATGAATTACGCACCCCCATGAACGGCGTGTTGGGTATGGCGGGACTGTTAAAGGATATGCAGCTCAGCCCCGAACAGCGGGAATTGGTGCAGACGATTTTCAGTTCCGGGGAAAGTCTTTTGTTATTGCTGAATGATATTCTGGATTTATCCAAGATTGAAGCTGGACAACTGACACTTGAAGATATTCCGTTTAATTTGAATGCCACCATTCATGAAACCGTGCGCTTGCTTGAGCCGCTGGCAAAAAATAAATCCATCACCCTCAATCATTTTTATAATGCGACGACACCTGATTGCGTGATTGGCGACCCAGCACGTATCCGCCAAGTAGTGACCAATTTATTGGGCAACGCTTTGAAATTCACTCAAGAAGGTTACGTCAAACTGGATGTATCGTCACGTAGGCTGCCAACCGGCGTTATCGAGTTTTTATTCCGCGCGGATGATACGGGTATTGGTATCGGCGAAAAGTATCTTGATAAGATTTTCCAGAAATTTACCCAGGCAGATGAATCCACCACGCGCCGATTTGGCGGTACAGGACTTGGCTTAACTGTATCCAAATTGCTGGTTGAAGCCATGGGTGGCACAATTGGCGTAGAAAGCATTTTGGGCAAAGGGTCCAGTTTCTGGTTTAGCCTGCCCTTGCATGTCGCCAATGCCGAACAAACCGAGCGGTTGATACAGGAAAACAAAGCTACGGATTCACACGAACAAAATTCCGAGATTGATTTCAGCAAGCGCCGCATCATTGTGATTGATGATCATCCTGTTAATTTGTTCTTTGCTAAAAAACTACTGACCAAGTTCGGTTTTGGCACGGTTGATACCGCCGAAGATGGCGCATCAGCCTTACGCATGACTGAAAAAGGCCGCTATGATTTAATCATCACGGATTGCCAGATGCCGGAAATGGACGGATATGAAGTCAGTAAAGCCATTCGCCAGCGCGAAGAAGGCACAGGACGGCGCACCCCCATTATTGCCATGACTGCCAACGCCATGATTGGTGACCGTGAAAAATGCCTGGAAGCAGGCATGGACGATTATGTGAGCAAGCCGATTAACAGCAACCGCTTGATGGAGGTTCTCGTGAAATATCTATGCACATCCAATGTCGCCGCGCCCGTCATCACGACGGCAAACATTCAAATATCCATACCGCAGATAACCGAAATGGCCAATGCCACAGAAGAAGAAGAAAGCGAAGCAAGTGACGACATGTCATCCAGTATACCGCCGGTAGATTTGGCTCACCTAAGCTTGTATGTCGGTGACGATGCGGAAGAGCGCAAAATGGTGTTTGATCTGTTCACCAAAGGCGCCGAGGAATCACTGGCGGTATTGGGTGGCAACATCATGGATGGCGAAAACATCGCATGGAAAAAAGCCGCGCATAAGTTGAAAGGATCAGCGGCGAACTTCGGCGCAATCCCGCTTTCCTACATTTGCAAGGAAGCGGAAGAAAAATACACCAGCAGCGCGACCATCAAGCAGGAGTTGTTTCTGGAGCTGACCCGCAGCTACAAGGGCGTTTCAGAGTTTTTAAGTGAACTTTGAAATGGTGCTGCTGAGAGTAATCGAAACTCCGACCCCGTCATTACCAATGACGTGCTCTACCACTGAGCTACAGCAGCCACTTTGGCCAGTAAGTGGCGGACTTATTGCCACAGAATTCTTAACTTAGCAAGAACTACGATTTAGCCGCGATTAATTGGCCTTATGGCTGTAAATGCGTGACCTTTATCGCATCGCTTTTGATAGGGTCCGCACGAAACAGGAATGGTTTATCCCCGTCGAACTTCTCTGCTGAAAGAAGGCTTCCGCTTGGTGTTTTAACGACATCCAAATAGCAAACATTCGATGTTTGTGCGGTATCGCCTTCGGTTTTAAGCCGCGCGAGGCCGGACATGGGCGTTACTTTTTCCAATCGCCCCGCACCTGCAATTGCCGCTTCGTACTCAGCAATCGTGGAAATGCTTTGCCAAACATACAGTCCCAATTCGCTCGAGACTGTAATCCACCAGCGATTCTTGGTATTGCCAGCGACCAACGTATAGCTCGTCCATTCATGGTCTTTTCCGTCAATCGCCTGCATTTGATAGCGATCAATTCCAACAACTTTGGACTGTGGCTGGCTCAAGACATCGACAATATGGCCGATATTGAGCTTAAATTGCTCGGTTGCATCATGCTGCATCTAAAAATCCATCAAATATTACGTAGTCGTCGCAAATCTTTTTTAGGTTCAAAAACCACTTAAAACAATCATTTTAATAGTATCGGCTTCTTGCATGAGTTAGACATTAACCATTAATCTTTTTAATCGTTTGACGAAACTAATTACGGATTTTACACCTTAAACCATGCTTGAACCCCGTCAAATCCGCGCTGCACGCGCTTTACTCAATTGGTCGCAGGATGATCTTGCGACTGCATCCGGTATTGCGCGTAGTTCTATCAAAAATATCGAAAACGATATTACGACCGCGCGCAAAGACACCATCCACGATATTCAAATCGCATTCGAAAATTCGGGGATTGAATTTTTACCAGGCTCCGGCGTTCGTATCAAAGAAGAGACCGTCACGGTGCTTCATGGCGAAGAGGCATATTGGCAATTGCTCGATGATGTTTATCACACTGCTATTAAAGAACATTCTAACATCTGTATTTTAGGCATTGATGAAACGGTTGTTTCGAACGCATTGAAGAAAGATAAAGATCAAGGCAGTGAACGTTTAAGCAATCACCTTGATCGTTTAATCAAATCGAATATCAGCGAACGATTAATCATCAAGAAGGGCGACAAAAATCTTGTTGCCCCTGCAGCATGGTACCGCGCAGTTCCCGAACAATTTTTTGAACCAAACCCGATTTATATCTATGGCAACAAAATCGCTATTTTATATTGGGGGCCTCCATTTAAGGCCATTGTGTACGACAACTCCGAAATATCGAAATCATTGAGGAAAGTCTTTGATTTTGTTTGGGAAAAAGCAGAAATTGTAAAATAATATTACTGTAAGTATTTTAGACGTTTAGTTATTCATTTTAGACATATAAATTGACCAATATGATACCTATTGAATCCGCGCAAATTAGAATGAGCAAGTTTGAAGAAGACATTGCTTCGTTCGGGGAAATTATCCGTATTAGTCTCGACAATGTAAATTATGCATTGAGCGGCCATCCTAGTACGGCGGACAGCTATGCCTTATCGCCAACGTATTTGCTGACACTTGGTCGCAGAGGATTGTGGTCGTACAAAGATGCAGAAGGAAATGGCAGCTGTTTCTTTTGCTGGCATCCGAATAATGATGGTCAAATTATCATTTTACCTGCGTATGGTATAGCACCAGAGAAAACGATTCAAAATCTGGTTCAACTTTTACCGCCGCCGGAAAAAGGTTTCATTCTCGCGCGCGTGACTGACGAACAACAAAAAACATTCTCTGCTGCAGTAGAAAATGGATTTTTTATTCCACAGCCAGAAAAATTACTTGATTGGGAATACCCCTGTCATATCCTTGATACAAAAGCGTTTGCAACGCTTGATGGCGCCAATTACCAAAGCATGCGTCGCAATGTAAAGCCATTCATTAATGGCACAAGCGGTGAAGCCGCTGAATTAAAACCATTCCTTGATAAGCGTGTAATTTATAATCTATTACAGATATGGGGCCGCCCCGGCGAACAAGGCAACGGCGATGCCTATGATTTGCAAAGCTACTTCCACCACATGTATGGACTTGCTGAAGAAGGCCTGCATCATACGTCTGATTTTAACCGTGATTTTCAAAATGGTGACAGGAAGCCATTAAAGCTTGCGGCACTTACCATGAATGGCAAGAAAATCGGCTGCATCTTTTGGGATGAAGATCGACGTAATGGTACTGCCAATTACTTTGGCGCGATCCATGATTTCAGCCAGCATAATATCGTTGCTACGATGCTACATTTGCTATCCAAGGATTTGGTATCTCGCGGGATTCATACCATCAACCTTGGCGGTTCTGAAACCCCACGCCTTGATGAATTCAAGAGAAGGCTGCATCCAAGCGGTAGCTATAACCTTGTGACTTATGCCGTTGTTCCAGATAAAGGCCATAAACCATCGCCTAAACCGCCCATTACTTCACAAAAGGCTGGTAATTTGGCCGAAGGCGGCGTTAATCCCCCTTCCCTTTCCTAAGAAAGACGTTAATCTCTTTCCGCTATAGTTAGCCAACAGGCACTATAGTTCGTTCAACAATAGAAGGAGAAGTTTCCATCGTTAAATTAGATACTCGCCCACAACGTGGCAGCCAAGAAAACGCGCAACAACAGCAGTCCAAGGATGGACCGCGCATCAACCGCGATATTACCGCAAAAGAAATTCGTCTCATTGACGCCGAAGGAGAAATGCAAGGCGTTGTAACCGTGCGCGCTGCGCTCGAACAAGCTGAAGCCGTGGGCCTCGACCTTGTTGAAATCTCCCCCAATTCAGAACCACCCGTATGCAAAATTCTTGATTACGGCAAATACAAATACGAAATGCACAAGAAGGCTGTTGAAGCCAAGAAGAAACAAAAAGTTATCGAGTTGAAGGAAATCAAACTTCGTCCGACCATCGACGACAACGACTTCAATGTGAAGATGCGCGCCGCCAAGGCTTTCTTGGAAGAAGGCGACAAGGTGAAAATCACCTTGCGGTTTCGTGGCCGTGAAATGTCTCACCAAGAACTTGGCTATCAACTTATCAACCGCGTGAAGGAAACTTTGGCCGAATTATCCAAGGTGGAATACGACGCGAAGTTTGAAGGCAAGCAAATCGTCATGATTTTGGCATCGGTTGTTATTAAGTAATAACTTCCCTGCCCGCTTTCGTGAGCCTGAAAAAATCCTCTTGACTTTATCCACAGAACTAAACTAGAACAAAAGAAGTATTCATCTTTTGTTCTGTGTTCTGTCTTACGTCATGAGGTTCCCATGCTAACGCGAAAACAACAAGAATTGCTGCTATTTATCCATGATCGCTTGGGCAAGGACGGTATTTCGCCCTCTTTCGACGAAATGAAGGACGCGTTGCGCCTTAAATCAAAATCCGGCATCCATCGCCTCATATCCGGCCTTGAAGAACGCGGTTTTATCCGCCGTTTAGCGCACCGTGCCCGTGCCTTGGAAGTCATCAAACTGCCAGAGACCGCAAGCCAGAAATTATCCCAAGCCGTTCAAAAGACATCCGCTGCTGTCAAACAAACCGGCGAACGTATCGGCGCTGCCGTGTCACGTGTGGCAGAACAGGTTTCCGATGCTGTCACCCAGCTTCCCCTCCTTGGCCGTATTGCGGCAGGTACGGGCATTGAAGCATTGCGTGACACATCTCGCTTCATGGATGTGCCAACGGCATTATTGGGTCGCGGTGAACATTACGTTTTAGAAGTATCCGGAGACTCAATGGTCGAAGCTGGCATTCACGATGGCGATACCGTGATTATCCAACAATGTGACGGCGTTGAAAACGGCACCATTGCCGTAGCGCTGATTGACGAACAGGAAGTCACCCTGAAAAGCCTTTATAAAAAAGGCAATGTGGTTGACCTTGTTCCCGCAAACCATAATTACAAAACCATGACCTATCCCGCGCAACGTATTCGCGTGCAAGGAAAACTGGTTGGACTATTGCGCCGCTACTAAAGCACTCGACCACGGACGGTTTTCGTTCAAATCAATATGCTCAATGCCTATACCGCTTTCACTGATGAATAGCGTATAAGCACCGTGTTGTTCTGCAGCTTGCGGCACAATGGTTTTATCGGGGCATGGCGTAGCATCCGATGGCGCGATGATTAAATCCACCTTGTCACATAAGGCTGGTACATCATCTCTGCTCATGGGGAATGCGATGCGTTTACTGTCTTTGGTATAGATGCAGGTTGTGCCTGTGCATGCGATGCCCTCTTCCCCACCACGCTCCATGATATCGAACCAGCTGACCATCTGGGTGAAATCGCCCTGACGTTTGCCGTTACGTTGCAGCCATGTCTGCGCCGTGAAATCTTCTAATGATTTACTGCGTACCGCCAAACGGTTATCAGCCAGACGCACCGCAACGCTTATCCCGTCATCGGCCACAAACACGTCAGGCCGCGGCGTGATCAGGAAGGTCAGCGTGCCCAGCACGAACGGGATAAGCCCGATGAACCGCCAACGCGAGCGCCACAAACACACCCATAATCCGCCAAAAGTTACAAGCAACAGGGCGATAAACGGCATCGCGGGATGGTAGGTCGCGGCACCCGGCCAGTTGGAAACGAATTCGGCACTATCCACCATCCACTTGATGCCGAGATTCATGATAACAATCGGCCAATGCTCCAGATTGAATGGCATCGCCAGCACAGTGACAACCGCCATCGGCATAATGATGAATGTGCTGAGCGGCACAGCAATCAGGTTGGTGATAACCCCATACCAATTCACCTGCTGGAAATAATAGAGAATGAATGGCATCGTTGCGATGGTCGCAATGACGGAAGTAAGCATGGATGCAATAAGCCATAGCCGCAATTTGCCAAGCCAGCCTTCGCTTTGAAATCGTTTAAGCCAGACAATCTCGTTCTTCTCGAATGCGGCAATAAGCGCCATGACCGCGCCGAATGATAATTGAAAACTGGGATCGAACAGCGATGTGGGCGACAATAAAAGACTGACCAATGCGGCAAAAGCCACAAGCCGCATCGATAACGCCCGTCGATCCACCATTACCGCAATCAATATCAAACTGCTCATCAACAATGACCGCACGGCGGGAATGGGCGCAGCACACATGAAGGTATAAAACATTGCAGCAAGCAACGCACAAAACGCTGCAATTTTCTTGATAGGAAATTGCAGCGTGAGCCACGGGAAGCACGCCAGCAGTGCACGTATGGTAAAAAACACAATCCCCGCCACCAGCGTGATATGCAGCCCCGACACCGATAGAATATGGGATATACCCGACACACGCATCGCCTGCATCGTACCCTTATCAATCGTTGACTGGTCTCCTGTAATCAACGCGGATGCTACCGCCATATTCCGGTCTTTGCCCTGCGCTACCAGCTTTTCATTGATGCTGACGCGCACGCGCTCGAAGAACAGCGCGATTTCCTGCATGGCGCTCGGTGGTTGACCAACAGCAATGCGCCACGGCGACAGCGTATAGCCCGTTGCGCCAAATCCTTGAAAGAACGCAAAGCGGCGGAAATCAAACGCGCCAGGTTCAGCAGGGCGCGATAATGGATAAAGCGATGCACGCAATACAACCCAATCGCCAGGCTTTGGAATTTCTTTTTGTGTTTTGACCTTCACGCGGATTTTGTGTGGGGTATCTTTTTGCAAAACACCTTCAATCTGCACATCCTCCATCCATAACCGAAATCCATCCGGCAAATGGTTGATGACCATGACGCGGCCAGTGACTTCTGCACGCTCAACAGGTGCTGTCAGCATCGGTTGCGTTATCATCAGCGTTTCGATTTTTGCACCAAGATGCCCAGAAGTGAATGCCAGCAATGCCACAAGCGCAGGAAGCCAAGCATGGTGCCGAAACACACCAACCAACAGCAATGAAATAGCCACCAGTGCAATGCAGACCCACAGCGCGGGTTCGAAGCCCCAGCTGAAATAAAGCCCGATGCCACAGCCCATAAACACCGGTAACCACAGGAACCAGCGTTCGCGCTCGTGAATGAAAGCGTCAATGAAGGGCTTTAACAGGGACATCTTGGAAAACATAAGGTTATCCCTTATGGTTTAGCTCCTTATGATTCATAATTGAAGCCCCTACCTATATGTCACCAGCCCGTAAAGTCGTCACCCGCTTCCCGCCCTCACCCACTGGCTTCCTGCATATCGGCGGGGCGCGTACGGCATTGTTCAATTATCTCTATGCGCGTCATCATGGCGGAACATTTTTGTTACGCATTGAAGATACCGACCGTGAACGCTCAACCCAACCAGCCATCGATGCCATCATCGACGGCATGAAATGGCTGGAATTGAATTGGGATAATAACGACAAAATTTATCTGCAATCAGAACATATGAAGCGTCATTCCGAAGTCGCGAATGATATGCTGGCCAAAGGTCATGCCTATAAATGTTTTTGCACACCCCAAGAACTGGAAGAAATGCGTAACCACCAAAAGGCGAATGGCTTGCCCATGCGCTATGATGGCCGCTGGCGCGACCGTGACGCATCAGAAGCGCCCGCAGGCGCACCATTTGTGGTTCGTCTGAAAGCGCCCTTAACTGGCGAAACAACCATTAAAGACCATGTGCGCGGCGAAGTTACCGTGCAAAACAGCCAATTGGACGACATGGTATTGCTGCGTTCCGATGGCACGCCAACCTATATGTTATCGGTGGTGGTTGATGATAACGATATGGGCGTGAATACCGTTATCAGAGGCGACGATCACTTCACCAACACCTTCCGCCAAGTGCAGATTTTGAAAGCGATGCATTGGGACATCCCGGAATATGCCCACATCCCGCTCATTCATGGCAGTGATGGACAGAAGATGTCGAAGCGTCATGGTGCGCTTGGCGTTGATGAATACCGCAAGATGGGTTACTTGCCAGAAGCGTTACGTAATTATCTGCTACGTCTTGGCTGGTCGCATGGCGATGATGAAATGATTTCCGATAGCCAAGCGATTGAATGGTTCAACCTGGAACACATCGTATCATCACCCGCAAAATTCGATTACGTGAAATTGGACAGTGTGAACGCGCATTATATGCGCGAAATGGATGATACCAAACTGGCGCAAACCGTTGCACAGCGTTTGCATGAAACAACTGGCACAGCGCCAAATGCTGCCCAAATCGCCATTCTGGCCAAGGGAATGGCTGGTTTAAAACAACGCGCCAAGACCTTGAAAGATTTGGCAGAAAGCGCTGCGTTTTACGTGACGCCCCGCCCGCTTCAACTGAACGATGGCGCCAAGAAGATTTTAACGGCAGATGCTAAAGCTATGCTGGGAAGCCTCCGAACATTACTCAACGACCTTGCGGATTTTTCGCCAACCAGTATCGAGACAAGCATTAAAGAATTCGCAGTTGCCCAAGGCAAAAAACTTGGCGATTTTGCACAACCGCTTCGCGCCGCACTGAGTGGTTCGAATGTATCACCACCCATTTTTGAAGTTGCAAGTTTTCTGGGTAAGCCGGAAACACTTGGCCGTATTGATGACGTTTTAAAGTAACCCAAGGAGAGAACCATGCCTATTGAAGCCTATGTAATTGCGATTGTGGTATTAGCGGTGGTGTTCATCCGCAGCGGGATTGTTGTTATTTCCCAAGGAATGGAATACACGCTGGAAAGTTTTGGCCGATACACCCGCACACTGGAACCTGGCCTTCATTTAATCATCCCGCTGGTTGAACGCGTGGGCGCAAAAATCAATATGATGGAACAGGTGATGGATATTCCATCGCAGCAAATTATTACCAAGGATAACGCTATGGTTACAACCGACGGCGTTGTGTTCTTCCAAGTGCTGGATGCCTCCAAATCTGCTTATGAAGTCAGCAACTTGAAACTCGCGATTATGAACCTCGTGATGACCAATTTGCGTACCGTGATGGGTTCGATGGATCTGGATGAATTGCTATCCCAGCGCAATAAAATCAATGCACAGTTGATGCATGTGGTGGATGAAGCAACCAAGCCGTGGGGCGTTAAACTGACCCGTATTGAAGTGCGCGATATTCAACCACCTCGTGACTTGGTGGATAGCATGGCGCGCCAGATGAAGGCCGAACGCGAACGCCGCGCGCAAATTCTTGAAGCTGAAGGTTACAAACAAGCTGCGATTTTGAAAGCCGAAGGCCAAAAGCAAGCCGAAGTTTTAAGTGCGGAAGCCCGTAAGCAAGCGGCGTTCCTAGATGCCGAGGCACGCGAACGTTCAGGCGAAGCAGAAGCAAAAGCAACCCAGATGGTTTCCGATGCGATTGCCAAAGGACATGTGGGCGCATTGAATTACTTCGTTGCACAAAAATATGTCGAAGCATTTAAGTCAATGGCGGCATCACCAAATCAGAAGATGATTTTTATGCCCATGGAAATGAGCGGTCTTATCAGCTCCATCGGCGGTGTCGCTGAACTGGCCAAGGATGCGCTTAAACAAGGACAAGATGGCGCAGCCGCATCATCAACCGGCCCTTGGAATAAGCAATAATGGAGATCAACATGGAATATTGGCATTGGATTGCGATTGGCTTTGGCCTGATGGCGTTTGAAATGCTGCTACCCAGCTTTTTCTTTTTATGGCTGGGCGCTGCGGCACTTCTGGTCGGGGCGATTATGTTTTTCGTGCCCGATTTGTTGTGGAGCTATCAATGGACGCTGTTTGCCGTCATTGGCATTGGGTGTTTCTTCATCTCCCGCTTCGTGCTGAAAAACAAGCAAATTGGTGGCACAGCTGCATCGCTGCTTAATAAACGCGGCGCTATGCTCGTTGGCAATGTAGTGGTTATTGAAACCGCAATTGAAAATGGCCGCGGTAAAGCCAAAGTCGGCGATAGCATATGGACTGTGACGGGCCCCGATTTGCCAGTTGGTGCAAGCGCCAAAGTGGTAAAGGCCAATGGAACAGAATTGAAAGTTGAGAAAGTTTAGTGATGAACAGGTTTTTTGTTTTTGTTGGCTTAGGTCTATGCCTGCTCGCGTCCCCGTTGCATGCGGAAGAAGAAGGCAAGCGTTACAATTTCGGTGTACGCCCACATCCTGTAACGGAAGCGGAAGCGGAAGCGCCAGCGGCAGCAGAACCTGCAAAGGATGAAGCAGCAAAAGACGAAGCAAAGAGTGAAACTGCTGCACCGGCCCCTACCCCAGCTCCCGCGGTTGAAGCAACTGAAGCTCCTGCCGTTGTGAAGGGTGTGTATAGCCCAAATGGCAGCGCTGGTTTGCCAAGCAAACCCTTGCCCAAAACGACACACAGCAAAGGCAAGATTGCAGCAGAAAATGCAAAAAAAGCCGAGGAATTAGTGCGGTTTTTTATGGGCTCATGCCTCAAATATTACGGCCGCAACAAGGATATGGTGGAGTATATGGATGCCACCTTCCCGCGTCTGGAAACCGAACGTAAGGCTGATTTTGCACCAGTGATTAGCGGCAATATCAACACCCAATACTGGGATGTTATACGCGGCGATGCGTTTTATATGCTGGCCAAGGATACCAGCAGCGGTAAATGCGATGTGATTGCCAAAGATGGCGCATCAACCGCCGTGCATAAAGAATTAAAAGCGGTGATGGATGGATTGACCATCACCAAAATCCTGCAAACCAAAACCGATTTTGAACGCGTGCCTTCCAAGAACAAGGAAGTATCGATGGTGAATATTTTGGGTCACCCGCTGGAAAAAGAATTGGCGATTGTCGCCACCACTAAAATCAAGGACACCGGCGATAATATCGCCGCACAATTGACCATGTTCACCGTGCCGCAAGAAAGCGTTGAGATTAAAGAGGCTGAATAATTACCGATTGATAACATCAATAATCTTGATGGATTGATTATCAATGATGATATCGTGCTTAAAACGCATTCCGCTGGTTACATAGCCACCTGATGCAGAAATAGTTTTGCCCGATGCGGTTTGCGCACTTACTTCAAAATGGCTATCGCCTCTTGTACTATAGGATTTTGTTCTTACTGCGCCGGGCAACACATTTTTGAAGGTATATGTTTGATGACAAATCGTCACTGTAACGTTAGAAATGGCTTCAGTTCCAACATTCTTAATTGAATATGAGCCGACGGATTGCAGCATTATCAGAAGCCATATTCCCAGAAGTATAGCAATTACGATATTTACGATTTTCATAATTGCTACACCGATAAACGTGCCTTTGCCGCGTCAAGGTTCGCCAGCGTGATACGGGCTTGCTCCAGACGTTCACGGTGATCGGCCACGACATCTTGCGGGGCGAAATCCGCGAATTGCGGGTTGCCGAGTTTTTGCTCCAAACGCGTGGCTTCTTCGAAAATCTTTTTATGCTCTTTTTCGATGCGTGCGCGTTCGGCGTCTAAATCAATCACGCCTGCCAGTGGCACGACGAAAGTGGTATTGCCCAGCACCGCCTGCGCGGCATCCTTTGGAATGGCGCCGTCATAGGTAAGCCCCGCCACACGCGCCATTTTGAAAATGAAATCCTTATACGCGGCTAGGCGATGTTTAACCGCTTCATCTGCGCCTTGCACTATCACTTGGATATTGGTTGCGGCAGGAACATTTAATTCTGCGCGAACGGAACGGATGATAGTTATAACTTCTATAACCCAACGAATTTCAGCTAATGATGATATGAATTGATAATCTTTTACTTCTGGCCAAGCTTTCAACATTAGCATTTCATCAGATTTGCCCAATAATTCCTGCCATATTTCTTCAGTAATGTACGGCATAAGTGGTTGCAACAAATGCAAAACCTGATTTAAAACAAACGCCGTAGTAGCCTTCGTCTCAGATTTAAGTTGTTCATCATTACCTGTGAGCAGAGGTTTTGAAAATTCTAAGTACCAATCACAAAAAATATTCCAAGCAAATTTGTATATATCGTTTGCATAGTAATCGTATCTAAGATTTTCTAAATGGCTTGTTACATTATGCGTAACATCATCAAGTTCTGCTAAAATCCACCTATTGACAGTGTGCTGGACCTTTGTCGGCTCAAATGCTGCATCCAGCTTGCATTCATTCATTTCGCAAAAACGTGCGGCGTTCCACAATTTGGTTGCAAAGTTGCGGCCGCTTTCGATGCGTCCAGTCGCCAGTTTGATGTCACGGCCCGGGGTTGAGAGATTGGTAAGGGTAAAGCGCAACGCGTCAGTGCCGTATTTATCAATCATATCCAACGGGTCAATGACATTGCCCTTGGTTTTGGACATTTTCTGCCCTTTTTCATCACGCACCAGCGCGTGGATGTAGATTTTTTTGAACGGAACATCCTTCATGAAATGGATGCCCATCATCATCATGCGTGCAACCCAAAAGAAGATGATGTCAAAACCGGTAACAAGTACGTCGCCCGGGTAGTAGCGGGAGATTTCGCGCGTTTGCTCCGGCCAGCCAAGCGTAGAGAATGGCCACAGCGCAGATGAGAACCATGTATCGAGCACATCTTCATCACGCGTCAGTTTTACGCCCGCGCCAGCTTGCTTTTGCGCGTCTTCTTCGGTTTCAGCAACATAGTATTTCCCATCCGCATCATACCATGCGGGGATTTGATGCCCCCACCACAATTGGCGCGAGATGCACCATGGTTGGATATTCCGCATCCATTCGAAATAAGTATTTTCCCATTGCTTGGGTACGAATTCGGTTTTGCCGGTTTCAACAGCTTCTAATGCTGGTTTTGCCAGCGTGGCGGCATCGCAATACCATTGTTCGGTCAGAAATGGTTCGATAACCACGCCAGAACGGTCGCCATGTGGCACTTTGTGCAAATGGGGTTCGATTTTTTCTAGTAACCCCAGCGCATCCAAATCCGCGACAACCTTTTTGCGTGCTTCAAACCGTTCAAGGCCACGATAGGCTTCAGGAACTTCGTTGTTCAAAAACCCGCGACGATCAAGGATATTGAGCATCGGCAGGTTATGGCGCTTGCCCACTTCAAAATCGTTGAAGTCATGCGCGGGGGTAATCTTCACTGCGCCGCTACCCGTTTCAGGATCGGCGTAATCATCGCCAACGATTGGAATGAGACGACCAACCAGTGGCAGTTTCACAAATTTACCGATAAGGTTTTTATAGCGTTCATCAGTTGGATTTACCGCAACCGCACTATCGCCCAGCATCGTTTCAGGGCGCGTTGTTGCAACAACAATAAATGTATCCGTGCCATCCACGGGGTATTTAAAGTGCCACAAATTGCCTTTGATTTCTTTTGGTTCAACTTCCAAATCGGAAATCGCGGTTTGAAGTTTGGGGTCCCAGTTTACCAAGCGGTTGTCTTTGTAAATCAACTTCTGGTTATAAAGTTCCACAAAAACTTTGTTGACGGCTTTGTTCAGCCCTTCATCCATGGTGAAGCGTTCACGTGCCCAATCCGGCGATGCACCAAGACGGCGAAGCTGGCGGGTGATGGTGCTGCCGCTTTCTTCTTTCCATTTCCAGACGCGTTTTAAAAATTCTTCACGGCCTAAATCGGTACGGCGCTTTTTTTCTTCCGCGCCGATTTTCTTTTCAACCAGCATCTGGGTTGCGATACCCGCATGGTCGGTTCCAGGTTGCCAGAGTGTATCTTTGCCAATCATGCGTTGATAACGCACCAGTACATCCTGCAAGGTGAAGGTCAGTGCGTGCCCCATATGCAGGCTGCCCGTCACATTGGGCGGCGGCATCATGATGGTGTATGGGGTTTTATTGCTAGTTGGGGTACAGGCGAACGCGCCAGATTTTTCCCAGCGGGCGTAATGCTTTGCTTCAACTTCAGCGGCGATATAAGTCTTTTCCATAATAAAATCCGATAGTTCTTAATTTTGTTGGTTAACTATATAGTGCCAAAAAATGAATTCCATGAATTATTTGCAGGTTTTCGCGATATACTGAAATTGTTAAATTTTACCGGATTTTGCATGCAAAAAGGCTTTGTAAAAATTACCGTTACAAATGGCTTTAAGGAAGATGCGCCTTTCTCAGACGACGTTATGGCCGGATATATGTCCGATTTGGCCGAACACCTGAAACAATCAGGGATGATGATTGATGCGAGTTTTGGGGATAAACCCTTTGCTGTTGAAATTGATATTAAGCGCACGCGGGTGATTTTACGTTTCAGCGAAATCCACAGCATACCTGCAGGCGACCCAACCAAAATTCAAGAACATCGTTTTTCATTGAGCGATGCGCCACGACATTCATTGGCGCAATACCGCGAAACCTATATTCAGCAAATCATGGATGAAACCGTATCGGAAGCATTAGACCCCGTACGCCGTAAATATCACAATGAAATGGCGCAGCGATTGGTGGATAAAGCAAAGCTCAACGGGATTAGTTTTTTGAGTGAAGTAGATGCAATCGCGTTTATGCGTGACGCGAGTTATCTGATGGTACAAACCACTGCGGAGATTAAATCAGCCTACCGCGCGGTACAACATGATGGCCCAAGCAAACCAACACCCCGCGACATGCCAAAGGGCCGACATAAAACTATTGGAGATCCCGAGTAATTTTCTGGATTTCTTTTTGAACAACACGTTCAACGATTGCTGGCAGATTATTATCAAGCCAGTCTTTCAAAATCGGGCGCAACAAATCAGCCACCATATTTTCAAGCGTCTTATGGCCTGAACCGATTGGCTGGCTATTGATATTCACCGTGCCACCTACCAGACGTGAAAGCCCTGATAACGCATGCACAGATGCCTGAGCAGCAGTTTCGGAAATCAGACGGCTATTGTCGAAATGAACAGGTTCTGA